>DATGIX010000124.1:0-53095 GCA_035295505.1 Puia sp.
TTCCTTTGGTGAGCATTGGTTATGGAGTGATGGTTATTGGCGCCATCAGCCCTTCAAGCTTTTTGTACAAATTCAAATCGGGCATTACCACTACCCTTGCAACGCTTTCCTACTCTCTTTATCTGGTGCATAAATTTGTAGTGCATGTCTCGCAGGAAGAATTATCAAAATTCAGTATTGAAAAAAACAGCAACCTGATGTTTGTCTGTTGCATTATTACGGTATTGATTTTTGCATTTGCGATGAACAGAATCATTGAGAAGCCGTTTATGAATTTGAGGAAAAAGCTGGTAAAACAAAATGACCGACACTCCTAACCAGGATTTTAAAAAAAATCACGCCGATGTACAACCGAAAAATTCATTTGCCCACCGGACAATATTTTCCCACCCATTCAATCATCCGGCTGATATAATCCATATTGTGTTTCAGTTCAACAAAGCCATGATGCTCTCTCGGATAGAGTACCAGTTCAGCCGGAACATGATAGTAGCGCAATGCCCTGTACAATTCCTGTGATTGCCCAATCGGGTCCACATCATCATCTTCACCTTGAATAATCAATGTCGGTGTGTGTGCATTTTTTATAAAGCTGATAGCAGAATGTTTTGAGAAGACATCAGGGTTTTCATAAGGCGTTCCTAAACACCAGTTATCATAAGCAGCACCGCCTTCAGTTCCAAATTCGCTGGCGAGATTAAATAACCCCGCACCAGACATTGCTGCTTTAAAACGATTGGTCTGTGTGATCGCCCACTCAGACATATAGCCACCGTAAGACCATCCAACAATCGACAGCTTGTTGCTGTCAATATTTTTATTCGCAATGAAATAATCGATGCCAGCCATAATATCTTTGAAATCATCGCCACCCCAATCATTTCTGTTTGACTCTAAAAATTTCCAACCGTATCCTGTCGACCCTCTGATATTTGGCATCATCACAGCATAACCTTTTTTCAAAAACAATTGCGCCCACGATTGATAATTATCTGTAAAAGCCCCGGTTGGCCCACCGTGAATAATCACTACCATTGGAAGCGAAGCATTCGGTTTAGCTTTTTCCGGTTTGAAAAAAAACGATTCAACCGGAGTTCCATCAAAACTTTTATAAGTGATCAGCTCAGGCGAAACAAGCTGCATCTTTTCAAATGCTTTGTTGAAATGTGTGAGCTGAACCGGTTGATGGTCCGGCGCATACAACCACAGTTCCTGCAATTTTGAAGATGTGCCACTTACGAAGACAACCGTGTTATCAGCTCGCATATCATAAGCCAGCACATTTTGTTTGATTCCGAAGTCGTTTGCTTTTCCATCGGTTGAAATTTTATACAACCGCGAATAAAAACCATGCTGAACAATTCCCGCGACAGTATTATCATTCATAAATTTTATTGAGCGAACAGGAAGGTCAAGAGATTTCGCGGTGATATTTTTCGCCTCTGCATCAGAGAATGATTGCAAATACAAATCGTGCGGTGAAGGACCATCAACCCTCGGCCCAACAAAAGAAAATAATTTTCCACCAGGTGCAATTTCAATATCACCCCATGCCGGGTTTTTAGGGGATGGAAGAAAACTTACAGCGCTATCCCTGATCGTGAATTTTACAATCAGTAAAACAGGTATTTCTTTTCCCGGCAGTTCCTGCACCTCAAGAATCAGCGCATCACCGGAAGGCATCCATTTCAGATTTGATATCTGCCAGTTTTTTGAAAGCATGCGATGCGCAGTTTTTGTCGCGACATCAATATTAAAAAGCACGGAAGCTTTATCGCTTTTGCCAACTACTGTTTCATCATACTTATCATCCTTTCTTTTTTTCTCATCAGCGGCAATGCTGTCTTCTTCAATATATGCAATGCTTTTGCCATCGGGCGACCATTCAAAATTGGAGACACCGGTTTTGGAAGATGTTAGCTGAGCTGCTTCACCTCCATCATCATCTAATAAATAGACCTGGCTCTCACCACTGCGACCGGAGACAAATGCAAGCTGTTTTCCTTTGGGAGACCATTTAGGGTTTGATTCTGATTTTGCTGAATTAGTGTATTGTCTTGTTGAGCTATCGCGCAAATCAAGCAGCCAGATATGATTGGAAGCGGGTTTCTCTGTGGTTGCAGGCTTGTTGACTACAAATGCCAGCCTTTTTCCATCAGGGGAAAAAACAGGGCTTGACAACCGGTAAAATGATAATGCTTTTTCAACAGTCAGAGAATCATCATTTTTATTTTGAGAAAACAGATTCGTTGCAGTTGACATCACTACTGCAAGAAATAATAGGGAATAAAACTCTTTAGGCATGTCAGTAAACTTAAGCGTTAGTTATTCTTAAAGGTAAAACAATCGAAGATCAAATTGCAAATCGAAAATCTTTGTTCACAGCTATTTCGCCATTTAAATCATCCCGATATATCAACCATGTTTGAGTTGTCCATCTTGGTCTTCTAATTAGCAATCCTGATAATCAGGTTAAAATTTTACTGCTCTGTTGTATTATTATTAATCTGCCTGACAATCGTTGTGTCTGTGATCTTGTTATCTTCTGACAATAAAAATGCTTTGCTCAAAATGATTGAAAGAAGGTTATCGCCTTCAAAAGGAAGATATAATTTTTCCGTCGATTTTTCTCCCGACCTTTCAGGGACAATGCAGAGGTATCGGTCATCAGGCTCCATTAATATATTGCCACTTCCCATGTGTATCTTATAGTTCCTGATTTTCCCTTTTACTAAAAGATATTTGCCATCAAATGAACAGCTACCGGCTATCTTTAATTTAGGTATCAGGTTTCTCAAAATCTCACTTCTTATTTTTGCTGATTCCGATAAGTCAGCAAAGGAATATTCATGCCAATAGGTGTTCATATTATTATTCCCGTTATTCTGCCAGGCAGGGTCATTTCCAATGCTTGTCACACCTACAAAAAGATCAACATCACGCATGATTTCGGTGAACACAATAGCAGGCACATCTGAGATCCTCAACTGATTTGCTTCTTTGTAAAACCTGACCTGATCTGTGGAAATGTAAGAGAAAATTCCGGCTGGATTCGCTGTTCCCTGCCAATCAGCATCCACGAAATATTGCGCACGAATATTCCATTTGTCCAATTTAATGACAGGAGTATTGTGAGAATCCCATTGCCCCATCAGATGATACTGCCAGCCTCGTTGTTTGCAAAGAGCCGCAAACTGATGCTGGCGCAAAATATGAGCAGCAAACCGGTTGGAATAGGTATCTGTGTTTAATTCTGCATCAGTAATAATATATATTTCTCTATAGGCTTGTTTAAAAGGCTGAGTTATTTTGTTTGTCTGCAAAAAATTTCTCCATGCAACAATCTCTTCTGTCCTGAATCCTATCGGGTGCCAGAGTTGAACTTCAGTTTCATTTGTAAAGCTTAATGGCTTTTGGTTCGCATCTACCAATTCATTATTCAGCCACATTCCCTGCACCTTCCTTTCTTCATTACTGAAATGCCATATTAATTTCCTCGACAGCGTTCCAATCAAAGGATGATCAATATAATTTTTTTTCCATTTTTCATACTCCCACGACCTCTGCTTCAGAAAAAATTGCTCAATCCTTTCTTTGTGCGCGGGCATGAGCGATTCAATTTCTTTAATAAGGCTTTTTAAAATTTTCAATTCACTGGCAAAATTGCTTTTTATCAAAGCAGGGATTGCTTTTTGAGCCTTGCCATCTTTTTCCCACATAAGCTCTGATGTTCGCAGACCATCTACAGAAAACCGTGCGACGAATTCACCAATTTGTGTTTTGAATATGCCTTTATCGTTTAAGCCAAAATCAGGAACTCCTAATTCTTCCAGCTCATCTTTTGATATTCCATTTTTGACTGAAATGTCATGAATGATTTTATCAATGCTCTTAAGAATGGAATTGTTCTTAATCTTCATTCTGAACTTAGTGAGCTTGGAAATCCCGTCTTTGAAAGGCAGTTGCGAAAAAACAAACATGCATGCAGTACCAGTCTTAATTGATATGGACCCAACTCCGGGTTTCTTCCTGTAAGCCCACGAGGCATAATCATCAAGAATATTTATCAGAGAATCGTTTTTTGTAAAACATGCGCACCATACCAATCCTTTCAGAAGATCATGATTAATGTCCCGAAGAAAATCCGTTCTATCATTTTTTGATTTATGAATTTCGATGATAACAGATTTGACTAATGTAAGCCACTCTATTATTTTTTCTGCCAGATTATTTTCGGTCAGTGATTTTATAGTGGACTCAGCTTCATTCAACCATTTTTGAGAAGGAAAAGACTTCCCTTCCACTTTAAGGCAATGATTCAAAAGATTAATCCACTTTGCTTTTTGTTGATCATCGTTTATCTTTTCAACAAAGTCAAGAATGACTGGTCCTAAACGGTCATGCCGGTGAATCGGTAAATCTTGTTGCCCTTGCAAGACAAAATCAATTTTGTCATTAAGCTTTCTTCTTTCATGATAAAACAGCAGGTCATCAGGTGTCTTTGCCATTTTAAGGCATTTCCGAAGAGGATCAGTTAATCCTGAAACTGAAACCTTAGCCAGAACAGCTTTGAATATTTTTTCTACCGAATAGTGGTTCCAGAAGTTGAGGCCACGCGTTGCATCATGCCAATTTGTAATGAGAAACAGTAATTCTTCATCGCTGAAATTATCAAGCTCGTCTATGATCGAATGAAAAATAAAGAATATAATATTTTCCTGAATATGCTCTTGTTGGCTTAGCTGCTTTTTTTGCTTGTTGAGATGGAACTGTGAGATCTTCGTACTATAATAGAGCAAAAATCTCTTTTTCAATACTTCATCCTCTCTAAAATATTTTTTCACGAGTTGGTTACCATAACTTTCAGAGCTAAAGTAACTGGTATCGCGCTTCGATAACTCGACAGCCATTTTTTCCAACAACGCTTCTGCGTCAATGTCTGGTTGAGTATCGCCTGAAATATTTTTAAAGAAGTCAAAGATTTTCATAGACAAAATTTATCCTCCCACCAACGGAGTTAATTTTATAAAGCTAATATTTGTATTTGCATTTATCACTACCATTTGATCAAGGGATTCCGACTGCACTGTATCAATCAAAATAAAATAACGATTTGTATTAAACGCCTCTAAAGCTAATGAAGCCTGTTTGTCAGGATCTACTTTTCTGCGTTCCTTCATTTTATAACCGTTTAAAGTCTTTTCAGCGTCTACAGGCTGCACAAGCCCATTGAAATATTCCGGAAGTTTTTCATTATAAGCACGCACCTCTTCAAACACGCGACGATGAATTATCTCTCTCACTGTAGTCAACTCGCTATCAAATGTAATTGGGATGTTATTGATGATTTTGCCTGTTGCAGTTTCATCATTTATGTTTATTGTTATTGGCATTTTTTTGTAGTTATAAGTTTTAAATTAATCCATTATCAAAAAATACAAATTATTTATTGTGAATGAGCGAATGATAAAAAATCTCTGAAATGAATCAATGTCGGTTTTAATCAATAAAGTAACGTTGATGAATATACGTAAAATGAAATCCTGTTTACCTATAAAATTAAATAACTCTTACCTCACAAAAAAGCCACGCAATGCGTGGCTTTTAAAATATTATATTAAATTCCGTCAGATAGCATCCGATAAAGACGAAAAGGTAAAGTCTCTGATCTTGAGTGGCGGAATCAATGCCTGTATACTAGATTCTCCGCTTACCGTGCGCTCTGGTTTTCCTAAAGCATCTAAGTTGTTCAGCATGATGATGGCACTTTCATTGAACCTTAAATTTTTAATCGGGAATTTTATCTGGCCATTCTCTATATAAAAAGTTCCGTCGCGTGTGAGGCCTGTGTACAATAATGTCTGAGGATCCACTTCGCGTATGTACCACAACCTCGTAACCAAAATTCCTTTTTCTGTGCTTTTGATCAGGTCTTCGATAGACGCAGTTCCGCCTTCCATCACAACGCCATCCGGGCTTGGGATTGGCTTCATATTTTTCTTTTGCGCCCAATATCTTGAATAATATAAATTCTTCATTACGCCTTTTTCAATCCACATAACTTTTTCCTGTGGCCGGCCATCTCCGTTCCATGTGCTGGTTGGCAATTCAGGATTATGAGGATCCGAATAAATCGTCACGCGTTCATCCACTAATTTATCTCCGAGTTTTGTTTTTCCATCGCCTTTGCTAAGGAAACTTCTTCCTTCATCAGCAGAACGCGCATCCATGTTAAAGAAAATAGTTTCAAGCAATACCATTGCTGCAGCAGGCTCCAGTATCACTGTATATTTTCCGGGCTCGATGGCTTTTGCCTCAACAGATCCCGTTGCTTTTTGCGCAGCCCGCCTCGTTGCAGCAGCCACATCTAATTTTGAAACGTCATTGAAACCTTTGGTGGCATAGCCTGATCCTTTACTGTCTTTTGTGCGAAGGGTTACATTAAAATTTACATTCGTAGAAGTGTTGTAAGCAAACAAGCCTTTCGAATTCATCATCGCGGCAAATCCTGCAGAATTTTCCAGATATCCGGCAGCAGTCAGATTATTTTCTTTAGCGATTTGCAGGCTCTGAGCCACCGCATCCGCACGGAATTTTGAATCGATGGCTGCTGTTTTTTCTTCAAAAGTTTTTGAATCTGCTTCATATTGCTGCGGTCCTAAAATAGGAACGTATTCCGGGTTTTCAGGTGCAAGCTTTGCAAGCTCTTCAGATCTTCTTACTACTTTTTCAAGCGAGGCATCATCAAATTCATTAATTGTAGCAACGCCCAACTTTTTTCCGTAAGCTGATGACACAACTAAACTTGTTTGGCTAACTCCGCCACTTGTTGAAACGGCGTTTCTCGCATACCTGATATTGCCTCCATCAGAACCGTTTATATTCACTTCACATTCGTCTGCTTTTGAATAGCTGAGCACTTTTTTTAATAATGCCTGTGTTTCTTCTTTAGTTAATATGGGCATATAATCTAAATTTTTCTTGCGGTGTTAATGATGTTTACGTTGTTGAACCTTGCTGTTGATGAGCCATGCGATACAGCATTCACTTGTTCAGGCTGTCCTTTGCCATCGAAGAAAGAGCCGCCAAGGCGATAATCTTTTTCATCTGCAACAGCAACACATGAATTCCAGAATTCCTGCGTGTTCGATTGATATGCTACGTCTTTCAACATGTCGCCGATTTTGCCGTTCTTGATTTCATAGAACAACTGTCCGCTGAACTGAAAATTATATCGCTGCTGATCGATAGAAAAAGATCCGTCACCAATAATATAAATTCCTTTCTCCACTCCTTTCACAATTTCTTCCGGTGATAAAGGTTTTTTTCCGGGCTGCAGCGAAACATTTGGCATGCGCTGAAACTGCACATCGTTCCAGCTATCTGCATAGCAACATCCTTGTGAAGCATTCAAGCCAATGATGTGTGCCTGATCGCGGATGGTTTGATAATTCACCAATGTTCCTTCTTTAATAAGATCCCATTTTCCGGTCGGCACACCTTCATCATCCCAGCCAACTGCTCCTAATGATCCTCGTTGAATTTTATCGGCAACCATATTTACTTCCTTGCTTCCATAGTTGAATTTTTTTGATTCCCATTTATCTAGTGTAAGGAAACTGGTGCCTGCGAAATTTGCTTCATATCCAAGCACACGATCAAGTTCTGTCGGGTGACCGCAGGATTCATGAATCGTGAGCCAGAGGTTTGACGGATCGAGTACTAAATCATACTTGCCGGCTTCAACAGATTTTGCTTTGGATAATTTATCGCCTACTTGCAACGCTGCCGCCTTTGCGTCTTCGATCATATCATAACGCTTGCGGTATAATGTGGTAACGCTTTTTATTTTTTCTGATTCGCTTGGTATCAGGTATTCATAACCCATTCCAACAGGTGCGCTCAATGCATTTCTTGTTTCGAACTTACCTGTCTTCGGGTCAATTTTAGTAACAGTGAAAGTTGGCCACAAACGATGGACATCCTGATCAATGTATGATCCGTCAGAAGAAGCAAAATATTTTTGTTCGTTCACGAAGAACAAAATGGAATTCACATAGTTCGCTCCGTTGGTCATTGCCGCACTGTTCACCGACATTAATAAATCTACTTTGTCTTTCATGGGCATGTCGAAAGCATTTTTTTCTATCGGCGTTTTCCAGCTCACTTCTCCCTGGCCTTTTTGTGGCGCTAACTGAACAGGTTCTGTAAGCAGCCTCGCATTTTCTTTGGCGATAGAAACTGCAAGCTGTGCCGTCTTCGCAATATTGTCTTTATCCATTTTATCAGTTGCAGCAAAGCCCCATGACCCGTTGGCAATAACGCGGATGCCTATCCCATAAGATTCAGTGTTCACGATGTTCTGCACTTTATCTTCACGCGTAACAACAAACTGGTTCAGGTATCTTCCGATGCGAACGTCGGTGTATGTTGCGCCTTTTGACCGGGCTTCATTCAGTGCCACGTCTGCTAATTGTTTTTTTATGGCAGTATCAACATTATACCATGGTGCTTCGTTAGGCACATGGTTGCCTATGATCGGTATCCTCGACAATGCAGTTGCGCCAAGCCCCATGCCTGCCATTTGTAGGAAATCTCTTCTTTTCAATTTTTTAGGTTTAAAGTGAAAGAATGGAATTATTAGTGCAATATATCAAAACGGGAATTGCATCAGCTTTCCGTTCATGTAAATTTTTTTGCACATGTATTAACGGAGTTAGCAGTTTTTCAAAAGTAAATTACAATCTGTGTTGTGCGTGACAGTAACCTATAGGGTAATAAATTAAATTGTTTCGTAACGTTTAATCTTATTTCGTATCGGAACAATTGTAGATGTAGACTTAAGTATATTTGAGAATTGGGTGTAAGCAATAATGAGACAACCATTGATAATATTACCAGTCTTATTTTCTATTTTGACATCTTGTACAAGTCAAAATTTTGCCGACACAAAAATGTCAGTAAACAAGGACGCTGACACTAGTAACGGCACAAATAGAATCTACATTGGGAGAAATATGCTGACTGAACAAGAAATAATTGACCATGTAAAAAAAGCCATAAACCCTAAATTCAAAGATTGGGTTCTATTTGGAAACGGGACATATATTATTTTAGAAGACACGGCTATTAAAGACAAAAAAGAAAAAGCACTTGAACTAATGAAAGAATACGAGCCTGTGTCTGTCGGGAGCCCTGCGGGCGATATTTCAATAACTAAATTGACATATACAGAAGGTTGGGTTATTGGTGGACATTATTATGGAATGTACACTTATGTTCATCCAAAAGAACTTGAAAACAAAGGAGTAAACAATCCAACTGACTTAGATGTAGGACTTGGGGGCAGATATAAGAGAAACAAAGACGGGAAAGAATTGAAAGTAATTTTCGTTCATAAATAAAATGTCAACGCCAGCATCATATTTGCCACAATGCCGACAGACTAAATAATAATCACAACAAATATTAGAAGCCCAAGAACATTGTTTGTAATTTTAGAAGCCTCAGTATGCTAAAAGAAACATTCATAGAACTTTTGACAAATTATACAGAGCAAGTAAGTTTGAAAATTGAGCTATGGTCAGAAATTGAAAAATATTATTCCAACAGGAAAAGGCATTATCATACTTTACAGCATCTTAATAACTTACTATTTCAATTGATAGAAGTGAAAAATGAAATTCAACATTGGGAAACCATTTTATTCACGCTTTACTATCACGACATCATTTACAATTCGTTAAAGTCCGACAATGAAGAAAAAAGTGCTGAACTGGCTGAAAAACGGATGAAGCAACTTTTCGTTTCAGGCGACATTATTGAACAGTGCAAAAAACAAATCTTAGCTACCAAATCGCATGTTCATTCTATTAATGGTGATACAAATTATTTTACAGATGCAGATCTTTCCATATTAGGACAAACCTGGGAAGTATATATAGCATATTGCAAAAATGTAAGAAAGGAATATTCTATATATCCTGATTTTGTTTACAATCCCGGGCGAAAAAAAGTCTTACACCACTTTTTAACTATGGATAGAATTTTCAAAACAGAGTTTTTTAATAGTAAGTTTGAAATACAAGCAAGAAAGAACTTACAAAAAGAAATAGAAATGCTATAATATAAAAGCGTTGAAGGAATATTCTGAATCTAGAATATTCCTTCAATGTTTATTTAACTCACATGCATAACCGAAATTATTAAAAAGTGCAAACTACCAACTTCTACACCGCATCAGACAATGACGAGAATGTAAAATCACGGATCTTCATCGGCGGAACGAGATAGCTCCTGTATGATTCAACGCTGATGCTTCTTTCGGGCTTGCCGAAAGCTTCCACATTATTCAGCATGATGACCGGGCTTTCATTAAAGCGGAAATTTTTTACCGGGTATTTCACCTGTCCGTTCTCAATATAGAAAGTGCCGTCGCGTGTGAGGCCGGTCAATAATAAGGTCTGTGGGTCAACCATCCTGATATACCATAAACGCGAAACGAGAATTCCTTTTTCTGTGCTTTTGATTAAATCTTCTACAGATGCATCGCCGCCTTCCATAATAATATTGCCTGGGAAAGGAACCGGTTTCACACCTTTCTTTTCTGCCCAATATCTTGAATAGCTTAAATTTTTCACAACACCTTTTTCAATCCAGTTCATTCTTTCAAGAGGTTGGCCATCGCGGCTCCATGTGGACGACGGAAGATCTTTATTAAAAGGATCAGAATAGATCGTCACTTTCGGATCCATCAATTGTTCTCCCAAACGATTGCCGCCACCGGGCTTGCTCATAAAACTTCTTCCTTCATCAGCATTGCGTGCATCAAATCCGAAAAATAAATTCTCAAGCATGTATGCTGCTGCAACGGGTTCCAGTATCACCGTATATTTTCCTGGTTCAATGGCTTTTGCTCCAACGGAACTGCTTGCTTTGGATGCAGAAATTTTCGTAGCGGAATATGTATCCAATTTTGTCACATCGTGAAAACCTCTCGCGGCATAACCTGAACCAGTCCCATCTTCATTGCGGGTGGTGATTGAAAATGTAACATCAGTGCCTTTATTATAAGCAAACAAACCTTTTGAGTTCATGATAGCGGTAAAGTCTGTGGAATTTTCAAGATATCCTGCTGCAGTTAATTTCGCATCTTTAGCAACCTGAATACTTTTGCCAACAGCTTCAGCTCTGTTATCAGGTGTCATTGCCGCTGTTGAAGGAACATAAGTAATAGCGTCTTTATATTCCTGCGGCCCTAGCAATGGCATGTGCTCGGGATTTTCAGGTGCGAGCTGCGCAAGTTCTTCAGACCGCTTCACCACTTTTTGAAGAGAGGCATCATCAAATTCATTAATGGTTGCTGTGCCTGTTTTTTTACCAAATGATGAATTGATAAAAAGGCTCAGCGTGCTCACATCACCTGCTGTCGAAACTGAATTCCTTGCATAACGAATGTTGCCGCCTTCCGATCCGTTCAATGATGCTTCGCATTCATCTGCTTTTGAAAAACTAAGCACTTTCTTTAATAGTGTTTGTGCTTCTTCTTTGCTCAATATTGCCATGATGCAATGATTTAAAATATTTTGGTTGATTATATTTTTCTTGCTGTGTTAATAACATTCACTCCATTAAAACGCGCAGTGGCACTGCCGTGTGAAACTGCATTTGATTGGCTTGGTTGCCCCTTGCCATCATTGAATGCACCACCGAGTCGATAATCGCTTTCATCAGCAATAGCCGCGCATGAATTCCAGAACTCCTGCGTGTTTGCCTGATAAGCGACATCTTTCAGCATGCCGACAATCTTTCCTTCTTTGATTTCATAAAATGTTTGTCCGCCGAATTGAAAATTATATCGCTGCTGATCAATTGAAAAAGATCCGTCACCAATTATATAAATTCCTTTCTCCACATTTTTGATCATATCATCGGGGCTCAGTTTTTCTTTGCCCGGCCTCAATGAAACATTTGGCATGCGCTGGAATTGAACATCGCTCCAGCTTTGTGAATAGCAGCAGCCATTTGATTCTTTCAGACCGATAATATGTGCCTGATCGCGGATAGCCTGGTAGCTGACAAGCACTCCTTCTTTGATCAAATCCCATTGCTTGCATTTCACACCTTCGTCATCATAGCCGACAGCACCAAGGGAACCGGGTTGCAATTTGTCTGCAACAATATTTACCAGCTTGCTTCCAAAATGAAAATTTTTAGATTGCCATTTATCCAAAGTCAAAAAACTTGTTCCCGCAAAATTTGCTTCGTAGCCAAGCACGCGATCAAGTTCTGTAGGATGCGCCACCGATTCATGAATGGTAAGCCACAAATGCGAAGGGTCGAGAATGAGGTCGTATTTGCCGGCTTCAACAGATTTAGCTGCTATTTTTTGTACTACATCGCTTGCTGCATTCTTCACATCTTCGAGAATGTCATAGCGATCTTTATACCTTGTTGTAACACCATGCACTTTGCTTGCTTCGGATGGAGAAAGATATTCATACCCCATTCCGCTCGGTGAGCTGAGCGATCTTCGCGTCTGAAACTTTCCCGAAGCTTTATCAATTTTTGTGACATTAAAAAATGGATAGATGCGATGAACGTCCTGATCAATATATGATCCCTCAGTCGATGCGAAATATTTTTGTTCATTCACTGCAAGAATAGCCGAGTTTATAAAACTCGCTCCGCCTTGCATCGCCGCAGCATTCACCGATAACAGCAAATCCACTTTCTCTTTAATCGGCACCTCGAAAGAATTTTTTTGTATCGGCGTTTTCCAGCTTACTTCTCCATAACCCTGTTGTGGCGCAAGCTGCACAGGTTCGGAAATTATTTTTGAGTTTGCTTTGGCAACAGCTACTGCTCTCTCCGCAGTTTTAGCAACACCATCGTCCGTCACATTATTGGATGCTGCAAAACCCCATGAGCCATTTGCAATCACTCTGATGCCAACACCATACGATTCAGTATTAGCAACGTTCTGCACTTTTTCTTCACGTGTTGTGATGAACTGGTTTAGATAACGACCGATGCGAACATCGACATAAGTTGCGCCTTTTGATTTGGCTGCATTCAGTGCAATATCAGCCAAATGCTTTTTTTGTTTTGCATCAAACCATGTGTCAAGAGCTTCGGAAGCATGGATAATGCGACCGGATTTCATGAACGAGGGTATCGCAAACGAACCCATGCCCATACCGGCGAGATGAATGAAATCTTTCCTTTTCAAAATAAGACCTCCTTATATTTTTTGGATGAATAACTCATGTGATGTGTCGTGATGAAGATGTTGCAGACAGCAATCTAAATAATTTCTTTCAAAAAAAATCAACCGCACATCATATCATAATTTTCTTTCAACCCAAAGAAAGATGCAGCAGATGACAAACAGAAAATAAAAAAGCATTTTCGGGATAAGCTTATTTACTAATCCTTTTTCAGAGTTATGAACGTTCACGCCTTCTTTTGAAGATGCAATAAATTTTTTTGTCTGCTCTTCTTTTTCGATTGCATATACGTTCTTCCATTCATTTTTATTGAACGCGTAAAACCATGCAGTATCGTTGTCTGTCACATATTGTTGCCATCCTTCTTTGATAGCCCAATAATTTGCTTTCCATTGAGAAGGCAAAAATGAATTTTGAATGAAACTTATATGAGCATTTTCTATCTGAGCAGAAGGCATGGCTGTGTCATTTTTCTGAAGATTGATTTCCGTAGGTTCATTCACTCTTGGAAAAGCGGGATTAATATTTAAACTAAAAGCAACAGCATTTTTTTTCGTTGCGTTTTGCAGTAATAATTTCCATACATTATCATAATTGTTTTTGTTCCCTGACAATGCCCAGCTAAATGTGTTTGGAAGTGTTGTGCAGATTATTTTTCCGAATCCATACAACACATTACCTGCAACAATTTTTGAACGCGCATCCGTTATCAAAGTTTGCATGCCGGGCTTATCATCAATCCGGGCAAAAGGTTCTGAAGAAATTGAAGATAGAGAAGTGTCATTACCGATGTGCAAGTAGCTTATCCTTGATGAATCATTTTTAGAAAAACTGAGCCGAAAAAAATCATTATAAAAAATATTTTTTCTGCTCATACTGTCAGCTCTGATGATTAACCCAAGCTGATTGTTTTCTATTGAATGCTGAATGAAGGCAAGTTCGTTGCTGTTGATCGATTGTAATTCGGAAGCATCAGCAATCACCACATCAAAATTATCGAGCAATGATGGAGTGATTTGCTTCAGGCTAATGTGCGATAAACCTAAATACGTGATGTCATATTTGTCTTTGCTAATAGTTGTTCTCAATGCAACTTCATTCTTATTTTGATAAAGCCAATTAATTAAGAATTTATTTTCAAAGTCCGGCGAAGATGCAAGTATCAATACTTTCAAAGACTGTGAAGGAATAATTTCTACAGGAACAGATTCTTGTTCCATCGTATATTTTTCTGAAATCACTGATAGTTTGTAAGCTACTCTGCCATTATGATTCGGAAGAGTTTGAAGATTGAATTCAGCTTCCTGTTGAGAAGAAATATTTACAGAATCAAGAGGCATGTTGAACAAAGACAAAACAAGTTTTATTCTTTTTTGAGATTTATTATTAAAATTCCCCTGCACCTGCAATTTTTCTCCGGGATATAATCGATGTTGCCAGCTTGCCGAATTTATACCTGTCGAAATATCTGTCGGATGATAAACATAAGAGCCATCGGGCAGTTCGGTGATTTCATCTTTCGAAAATCCATATCCAAAAACATGAGCTTTGCTTATATCATCAGGGTTGCTATATAAATATTCTGCTGTTGAATAAGTCTTAATGTTTTTATATGCAGGTAATTCCAAGCTGTCTTTATTATATCCTTCGGTTAATATGATTGCCTCTTTATCAGCATTGCTATTTTCAGCTTTGTAAGTAATAGGCAATATGATGCAAGCAAGATTAATCACAGATAAAACTGAAACAATTAACCGAATAACTAATCGCCTTTTATCATTTCGCTTTATTTCTTTCCATACAAGAAAGAATAATAAAAAAGCACAGAGCACAATTTCTATGTCATTAAAAATGCTCAATCTTTTTTACTTTTTAAGTTTTTGAAATACTGTTGTGCGAGGTTCAGTTCTCCATTTGTTTTTGTGGGCTTCAGTGATAAGGTTGCTGGCGCAATCATTTTTTGCAATCCTTGCTGTGCCAAAACAATGTCATTGTCAGGAAATAGTTTTTTTTCATTCAAGCTTGCTATTATTTTTTTCAGTGCCTGATAAGACGCGAGGTATTGTGACGGTGAACCACTTGCCGCTTTGCCAATATTCTGTGCCGATTGCTGCAGGATAATAAGAGATGGAGGATTAATGAGCGAGTTGCTTTTCAATTCTTCGAGAATTGAAATTGCAGTTCTGCTTACATCATCAGGCTCTTGCATAATTTCTTTTGTATATTTTTTTTCCGGCTCAATAATCTTGCTTAAATCGCCTGATAAACGTTTATCCTGATTTAGTGGAGTTGTTTTCACTCCCGTTTTTGCAACGAATGCGCGGGACTTCTGTTGCAAATCTTTTAATAACCGCAATGCTTTGTATTCATAAGGCAATGCTTCCCTGGTTTGGAATGTGCGCAATCTTAATTCTGCATTCCACATTTCGGTGAGCGTTGCTTTTAATTGTTGTTTGATTTCAGGAGAAAAAAAGGTAGCGTCTTCTGCATTATCATGCTTATCTGTAAACTGGTCTAATATGCTCGCCGCATTACCGAAATCATTTGTAGATGAAGCATTTCCTGCGTTTGGAGCAGTTTTGGAGTCACCAATATTTTCTTCTCCTTCTTCGCCCAAAAATTTTCCATATCGCAATCGCAATATTTTTTGGTCGATGCCAAGATTATTGCTCCTGTCATGAAATGACTGAACACTAATCGTATCTTTTTCTTTCAGCAATTGCTCGGTTTCAATAATAATCTGTCGTTCGCTCCTGAAATATTCCGGCTTGATATCTAACCCCATTGTCAATCCATCAAGACTCATCAGTTGCGCCGTGTCGGGAAGAGAAATAATATACATATCAGACCTTGCTTCCTGCGCATGGGTGTCTTCAGCTTTCACATAAAAATATAATTCATCGCCCGGCTTCATGCCGAATGAGGCAAGATTGATCGTCTTAGCTAAATCATAATAAGGATTATTCTCCGAAAAAGAATTGTCAAAAGAAAGCTGAACTTGTTTGAACTGGACTGCTTCGCCATTTCCACTCGCAACAGTTGCAACAATTCCTACATTTTTAATTCCATAATCATCTTTCAGAAAAACATGCAGCAATGCTTTTTCAGGTTCGCCATAATCAATCGTTGTGTATGGCTTTGGAGATTGAATGTTGATAACCGGTGGTTCGTCTTTAATGATTTCAATTTTATGCAAATCGAAAAGCTTGTCATTTATTTTTAGCTGATAGAAAGAAGATGAATTGAACAACCGGGAAATGCTCCAGGCTGTTTGTTCTTTGTCGGTAGTCAATCGCAAGACTGAACTATCATTAAAAATGATTTCGCATTTTTTTAAAGGCTCATTGGCAATTATTTGCCAGCGGATATTTGCACCTTCTTCGGCTTTAATATCAAACTGATTCTGTTCGACAGTTTTTTTATGGGTATATGATGGCGGAATAATCTGAATGGAAATATTTTTAATTTGAGGAAGCATTTTTTCAGGTATGCTTTCCTGTGACTCAGATGTATCAGAAGATTTATTTTGAGTCGAATGATATGCATTCGTGTATAAACCGAAAAACATAAAACATGAGACTACGAAAATCAAAAATGAGCTTACCAATTTTTTGTTGAAAGGTTTTGGCAAATCAATTTGTTTCAAAACTGTTTCAACTTTCCGTTTCTGTAGATTTTCAAGCAAGCTCATGCTTTGTGCAGGCAGCAACACCAAGCCACAGCTTTCTTCAAGCTCAGGAAATGACTGGTTTAATAATCTTGCTATTTGTATTTTTTTGATTCGCCATATAGAAGAGAAAAATAAAAAAAAACCTATCTCTATTAATAAAGGGAAAATTCCCCACCATAGTTTCATCTGAAAAAAATAATGCAACAATCCTGTAATGATAATGGAAACTGAAATAAAAAGAAGCAGATAAAAAATGATTGCCTGCATTTCCCATTTATTTCGCAATGCCTGAATGATATGTGCTCCGTTTCTCTCAGGCATATACCGCTCCTTTTTTTGCTTTGAAAGAAATGATTCTCTCCACGACAAAAATCAGGAAAAGAAAAATCCAGAGAATGTTGTTCAGGTTAATGTCTTCAGTATAATAGTTCTTGGTGCTTTTATTCTTTGCCTCTTGAAATATCGGCTGGACTTGTTTGTTGTCTATCGCCCGCTTATCGTTTTTATTGATCCTTTCATTTGAAAAAAATAGATTCATCAATAAAGAAGGAAATGAATTGCTCCAGACAAGACCGTTCCAGGACGGATCAAAATGAGAATAGAAATGATAATACATTTTTTCATCTTTTTTTTCGCCAAGAAGAACCGGTTTTCCAAAACCATCTTTCCAAATCATTTCGGGTGACTGATATTTTTCAGATGACCCGGAATATTTTGCAAGAGATATTTTTTCAGCTTGCATGTCCTGATTACCCGTTTCCATCCATGTGTTTGCTACTGATGCTTTTTCAGTATTATATTCAAAAAAATTTTCTGATGAAATATCAGAAGGCATTTTATTATCAGAAAGCCAAAAAAGCCAATCTTGTTTTTGAGGAAAGTTCTGTAAACTACCGGCAATATATAACCGTATTTTTCTTTGGGTAAACTTTTGAATCGATTCAATGGCTGCTTTCAGGTAAGCTGCATCGTTCGCGAATTTATCTGCATAAATAGTTATTCTGAGCGATGAAGTGTCAACGGCAACAGGTTTTTGATTATCAGTGCTGATTCCGACATTCCCATTTGCAAGTGTTACATCATAATCTGATTTTTTTCCTGGAGCATTTTCTATTTCTTCGTGAATAAATTTTGTTCCGACAGGATTGCTGAGAGCTTTTATCACATGAATACTATCAGGCTGCGTGAAATAAGCATTCGCAATCCATTTGCTTTCTGAATCAGGCTTTGTATATGTCATCCATTTTACTTCTCTTGATGTCATCGGCACTTCTCCTTTATATCTCAACAAATCATTTGTGCTAAAAATATAAACGGGTATCGATGCTGGCGCAGTTTGATCAAGCATTGTATACAATAATCGATATTGAATGATTGATGGGTCGCTTTTTTTAGTTTCTTTTTCCGAAATGTTTTCAACAGACAATTTTTCAAATTTTCTATTGAACGAATGCAGCTCATATCCTTTCTGCAAAAGCGAATCAATCGTTATTTTGAAATGGCTATATGTTTCTGATGCATTTGTTTTGTCAATTAGCAACCAGCCTTTTTGTATATCAGCATTTATATCCTTTTTTAAAACCGGTTGCGCCAATAAAAATGCTAACAGGATAAACAAAATGCAACGCAGTGCTAACAACAACCATTCTGAAATAAAATTTCTTTTGGTTCGCCTAACAGCGCTCTCTTGAAGAAAAGCAATGCTGCCGATCTTCAGTTTTTTCCCATGCCGGTTATTCCACAAATGAATGATGACTGGAGCGGCTATCGCTGCCATTGCAAATAGCCATATCGGTGCTGAAAACTGTAACAAGATTTAAATAATTGTTTTTGCTCTTTGTTTCAGAAAATCCCTGAGTGCTTCTTCAAGCGGTTTATCTGTCGTCATTAATCTGTAAAAAATATTTTTATCAAGCAATTGCATTCTCAACGATTGCAAATACTGCTGAAGGTTTTGCTTATATATTTCCGATTGCAACTTGCTGTTGATGTGTACATTCTTTCCAGTCTCTAAGTCTTCTACTTCATCATAACCTTCATAGTCCATCTGCATTTCATTGGCCGACATCAAATGGAAAGCTATTATCTCATGCCGCAAAGAGGAAAGTGTATTCAGCAGTTGCATGATTTCTCCATTGTGTTCATAAAAATCTGAAATAAAAACAAGCAATTCTTTTTTAGGATTTGCCGTAAACAGATGCCGATATTGAACTGGATTAATAAATTTTCCCTTCGGGCTGATGTTTTCAAGCTGATAATAAAACCGGGCCATGTGCTGCGAATCTCTTTTTGATGAAAGAGAAAATATTTCCCCATCCTGAAAAACATATAGACCGATGGCATCACCATGCAAATGCGCAAGATATCCCAAAGATGCTGCGAGATATTTTGCATAATCAATTTTTGCAACATTTTTATCGCGATGATTCATTGAGTTGCTGGCATCAATTAAAAAGCTCACAGAAATGCTGGTCTCAATTTCTGATTCACGGATATAATATCTGTCGGAACGAGCATACATTTTCCAATCAAGCCAGCGCAAGTCATCACCGGGTTGATATGATCTGTATTGGCTGAATTCCAACCCTGTCCCTTTCACGCTGCTTTTATTATTGCCCGTCATAAAACCATCAATGGTTTTTTTTGCAACCAGAGAAAGGTCTTTGATAGACATTAATATTTTCGGATCCAGCAGTGAGGACATGAAGATTATATTTTCGTTTTAATTCTTCCGATATTTTTTATCAGTTCGGCAGTCACATTATCAGAGTTAATATTTTCAGCATCTGCTTTAAAGTTCATCAATATCCTATGGCGGAAAACAGGATAAGCCATCGCTTGAATATCTTCCAATACAACTGCATATCTTTTTTTGAACAACGCTCTTGCTTTCGCGGTTAATATCAATGATTGACCGGCACGCGGGCCTGCGCCCCATCGAACCCATTCTTTCACATAACTGACGGATGTGGTAGCAGGTCTTGTTGCACGCGTCATGTCTGACACATATTGAATCAGATCGTCATCAATTGTCACATCTCTCACGAGTGTTTGCAATTGCATGATCTCGGCTGCGCCTAAAATCGGATTCACAACAATTTTCTTATTACCTGTTGTTGCACTCAATATATTTTTTTCTTCCAACGTTGATGGATATCCTATTTTTACATATAACAAAAAACGGTCGAGCTGTGCTTCCGGCAAAGGATATGTTCCGGCCTGCTCAATGGGGTTTTGTGTGGCGAGGATAAAGAAAGGCCTATCGAGTTTATACGTCTGTCCGCCATAAGTAATTTCAAATTCCTGCATGGCTTCCAATAAAGCGGATTGTGTTTTTGGCGGCGTTCTGTTTATTTCATCTGCGAGAATAATATTTGCAAACAGTGGGCCTTTGTTGAATTTAAAAAAACGTTTGCCGGTTGCATGATCTTCTTCCAGAATTTCAGTTCCTAAAATATCTGTTGGCATCAAATCCGGTGTGAACTGAATTCTTCTAAAAGACAAATCAAGTGCCTGCGACAAAGTCTTTACCATTAAAGTCTTCGCAAGACCGGGCACGCCTTCCAACAGACAGTGGCCTCCGGCGAGCAATGTGATCAGGATTTCTTCCAGCACTTCATCCTGCCCGACGATTACTTTTTGAATTTCTTTTTTAAGATTAGAAAGCTTTTCTAATAATGCATGTAAAGTATCTTCTGAAATTTCCAACTTCGGTTGATTTTTCTTGTTATATAATTATCCGGTTTTCCAATCTTGGAAATTAGAAAGAAATAAAAGATTTTAAAAAAAATTACATGATTGGTAATCGTCATTACTCATTGAAAGTATTAATCATTTCAATCATCCATTCAACACATTCCCATTATTGAATTCCTAAAACCTGTATTTTTAACCGCAGCATGCAAAAATCAAAATTCACATTCGCAAGACTTCGCTACAAATCCGGGGACTGGGACACTGACCAGCGGATGCCTTCAAACATACTGAATTCGCTGATTGAATACACGACAATTCCTATTGATCCGCAGGAAAAAGTGATTGACCTGAGCAGCAACGATATTTTTCAATATCCTTTTTGCTATTTGAGCGGGCACAAGCTTGTGCAGTTTGATTCGCAGGAAAGCAGCCATTTCAAACAATATGTTCAGAACGGAGGTTTTGTTTTTGTAGATGATTGCAATCACGATATTGATGGCTTGTTTGCAAAATCATTCGAAGCACAGATGCAATTGTTATTTGGTGCAGGTTGCCTAAAAAAAATTCCTAATAACCATGAAATCTATCACAGCTTTTTCAGTTTTGAAAAAGGACCACCCGGCACTTCATTTGAATTAAATGGATGGGGGGATGATCTGGTGCATGATTACTTAAAAGCAATTTCCATAAACGGGCGAATTGGTGTTTTGTACAGCAACAAAGATTATGGCTGCGAGTGGGATTATGATTTCAGGAACAAACGTTTTTTAGCTGAGGACAATACCAAATTCGGTGTGAACATTATTATGTATGCCATGTCTTTCATGATTGATAAAGCAAAACTACCTCAGACGCTAAAGAAATAACTGTTGTTATTTCTCCATAAAATTTATGAGATGTTAATGTCAGGACGCTAACATTCATTCATAAAAATCATCTTCCATTTTACGCATGAGCTTAGACGTTAATTTTTAAAAAAGGACTATATCATTCTGTTCTCAATGCAGTAACAGGATTTGCTTTTGCAGATTTCCAGATTTCAAAGCTTACAGTTAATAGTGTAACCATTAATAATCCAAGCAAACTGAGAATAAAGATGATTGGACTGATGGAAACACGGTACACGAAACCCTGCAGCCATTTATTTGCAAAAAACCAGGATGCAGGAATTGCAATCACACTCGCTACAACAAATATTTTAAGAAACACAGCAGCAAATAAAGCGACCACTTGTTTATCGCCTGCACCCAGCACTTTTCTGATGCCGATTTCTTTCGTGCGCTGCTCCGCTGTATATGAAGCAAGACTTAGCACACCGAGTATGGTGATCAATATCGCAAGCACTGCAAATATTTTTGCGAGAGCTGATATGGTATTTTCTACCTGATACATGCGGTTAAATTCATCGTTCACAAACCAGTGATCGAAGCCTGCCCCTGGAAAAGCAATTTTCCATTTTTTTTCTATGTCGGCTATCTTCTCCTGAAATTTTCCGACAGGCAATTTCACATAAGTGATCTTATCGATCTGATCCAAACGTGGGTTAATGACTAATGGTTCTATAGGCTGATGCATCGAACGGAAAGGAAAATTTTTTACCACTCCTATCACCCGATAAAGATGTGTGCTGTCTCGTATATCTCTTGCCATTTGCCCCAAAACATCTCCGATAGGTTTATTCAAAGATTGAATCGCAGCTTCGTTCAAAATAAGAGCATTGCTGTCGTTCGCATTTCCGATTTGGAAATCACGACCGGCAATAAATTCAAGATGAAAAGTTTTTGGGAAATCATATTCCACACTCAGTTGGTTCCACTGTAAATCTTTATCGCCTAATGTGGGGAATTTAAAAGTCCTCCCGATAAAACCGAAGTAATCAAGCCTCGGCAAATGATTAGCCATTGTGACGTGTTCAATCTGCGGATCCTGCAGCACAGCTTGCTTAAACGTTTCAAACCTGTCCTGTTGTGCAATGCCACCAAAACGAATGGCAAGAAGCTGGCTTCCCTGCTCATTCAATTTTGTTGTTTTCAGATGGCTCATCTGTTGAATCACAATGATGGTATAAATAATCAGGCTCAATGAAACAGTATATTGAACGGTCACTAAAATTTTTCTCAACAACTCAGCGCCTTTTCCTTTTACGATCTGTCCTTTCAGCACTTTGACAGGCTGAAATGCTGACAAATACAGCGCAGGATAAAATCCGGCAACAAATGTCATGAAGAGAATAATAGCTCCGACAATCGTCAGCATGAACGGATCTAATAATGATCCCATTGAAAAAGATTTGTGCGCTATCAGATTAAAGGGATGAAGAAAAATGAATACCAATAAGACCGACATCACAAGTGCACAGGTTGTCATTAAAAAAGATTCAAGGAAAAATTGTGTAGCTATTTCAAAACGCCTGCTTCCAAAAGATTTTCTCAAACCTACTTCCTTTGCTCTTTTAACTGAACGCGCAGTCGCGAGGTTTGTGTAATTGATGCATGCGATAATCATGATCATGACTGCAATAATGCTGAAGATTGTCAGATATGTTCTGTCACCATGCGTGTTCGAATTATCCTCCCATAAATTTTTAGAATCAAAATGAAGATCAGCCAGCTTAATGGTGAAGCCTTCAAATTTTGCGCCATTCGATGCTGCGCCGGGACTGGATTTCAACATCTGATCAGCAAGTGTATTTAGAATGGCATTGATCGGTTTTATATCTGCGCCCGGTTTTAGCACGATATAATCTTCAAAAAAATTAGTGAACTGCGCAAACTTTGTATTTTCAAGATATTCCGGATAATGCTCACCATACACAGCATGCAACGCTTCCATGTTGATGATATAATCAGGCTTGAAATGTGAATTGGAAGGATAATCTTTGAAGACACCAGTGACCTGCACATTGATTTCCTTTCCCTGTGTAGCGAATATATGTTTCAGTGAAATAATTTTTCCCATCGGATCTTCCTTTCCAAATAAATTCCTCGCTCCTGTTTCACTGATCACGATGCTGTTAAACTCTCCGAACATTTTTTCTTTGTTGCCTCTGTGTAAATCAAAATATAAAACCTTATCAAAACCCGGTTCAGCCCAAACTATTTTTTCTGTGAGCACAATCTTCTCTGTTGCTTTATAGTTGAGCGATGTAGGATAACCAATGTTATCTATACGGCAGGTGTGAAGAATTTCGCTTCTATTATCTTTCAAATACCGCATAAAAAAACCCGGAGCTACGGTATTATCAAAACGCTGACCATCGGGATTAATGAAAGAGCAGCCGACACGATATGTATTTTTATAATAAGGCTGCATGCTATCATAGCGCAATTCATCACTCACATACAAAAAAATAAGAATGGCGCTGGCCAGACCAAGAGCAAGACCAAAAATATTTAACAGTGAAAAAAATTTCTGGCGTTTGAAATTGCGGAGAGCGATCAGCAGATAATTGCGGAACATGGGAGATTGTTTTAAATATTAATAATAATACCTTCCCATGTGACTGATAAAGACGAGCTATTAATAAAATGACAGGATAAGTTTTAATTGAAAGTATTCTGAAGTTCTAAAAATTTTATGCTACATAAAACCCAATTGTGATAAGCGGCATAAAAAAACAGTTTGCAAAAAAATTATTTCATGATTAAAATTCCAAAGCTATCAGCACCATCCGAGCTCCCTTCAAAAAGATAAGGGCTTCCAAGGTCTGCATCTGCATACAACTGCATTATTTTCTCAATGACATTGCCTGCATTCTTATCTGCTAAAATAGCAACCGTTCCCCCTGCTCCCCCACCAGTTATCTTTGCTCCGTAAATACCATTTTCAATTCCTTCTTTTTTGCAAAGGCTCACGAGGAAGTCAGTAGCTTTCGCCCCCAACCCACATTCTGTGTATGCATAATGTGATTGGTACATTAGTTCACCCATCAGCATATAAGATCTTTTTGAAGAAGTTAATGCAGCCCCCCGTGATAATTCAGAAAACAATTGAACGCGCTGGTTTTCTTCCACTGCATATTTTGTGTTTGCCAAAATATTATAAGTAACATTTTCCCTTAATGGAGTGAAGGGATCGACATGCAATTTATGTTTTGAGATATAAGTTTCATTATCGCTTTTGTGAGGGAGAAGCTGTTCATATTTTTCATGAAAATCAGAACGTGAAAGATTGGCGAGATATCCATTCCATAAAGGATCTGTATAGCGATGAATATCTGAACTTGTGTCAAGTGTTACAGGATTATTAATGTTGTCGCAAATTATTTTATAACCCATAAATGCAGCAGCTCTCGCTGCTTCATATTCAATACCGGCCACCTGATGGCTGACACCAGAATCTATGCCCCATATTTTTAAGTCTTCAGGAAGTTTTATTAATGGTTCAGGATTGCAAGGCTGGCAAACGAGCGGCATAATAAATCCTTTTTTGCCAGTTACTACGGCAACCTGATCCATGATACCGCACGCTGATTCACAAATCGCATTTTCAACCCATTGACATGCAAGTGATAATTCCACTCCCGATAAATCAATTCCATACGCAGCAGCAGAAGCTTTCATCACTGCTACTTCAATGGCAGCAGATGAACTCACTCCTCGATTGAGCGGAACTTCAGATTCAATATATAATCTGAGCCCACTTTTTATACGCTCAGGATATTTTTTTTTGAGATAAAAAATATTGCCGAGCACATAAGCAGTCCACCTTACGGAAGATGATTTGTTCACTAATTCGCGAACCTCATTTTCATTTGAAAGCTCGTCAAGGTTGATGCTGACATCACCCTGCCAACCTGCATTAGAAGCTGTTTTGTTTTTTAATTCAACAATATTATCATTCTTCAGTTGAGCCGCTGCATAAGTTGCTTCACGGATTGTAGATTCAAATACTAATCCACCCGTGTAATCATCATTGCCGCCCATCAGGTCAAGGCGACCAGGTGCACGCGATATATATATTGGTGCATTTGTTGAAAAGAAATTATTTTCTCCTCTCAATTCTTTTACAATTTCTTCAAAATTCATTTGCGTTTTTTTTAAGAGCGCAGATCCTTAATACTTTTCACAAGGTATGCAAGGGCTTCTTCTGTTTGTCGCGGATTAATCGGAAGCGTTATTAATTGCTCCCCAAGTTTTTCAGCATTTGGAAATTGCCCTTTTTTAAACCCGCGGTTTTTGAATGCGGTAGAATAATGTAGCGGGATATAATGAAACCCTGCCTTGATGCCGAACTTGTGTAACAGGTCATAAATAAAATCTTCTTTGTTCATCCCGAATTCTTTTGCATCGATCATCACCGGATACAAATGAAATACATGTTTATTATAAGGCCTGACTGTAGGAAGTATTAATCCCGGAACATCTTTCAATCCATTTGTCAGATAAGCTGCATTATCAATCCGTCGCTGATTGAGCACATCCACTTTTTTTAATTGCTCGATACCGACTGCAGCTTGTATATCCGTCATCCGGAAATTATATCCGCAATCATCAAAATCCTGCCACCAGAATTTTTTTCCGACAGGAAATTTTTCTTCATCTAATTTGCAATACTTCGTACTATGGCCATGCACTCTGGTGCATTGTGATCTGTATAAAGATATTTTCTCGAATATCGCATCATCATTCGTTAGCACTATGCCGCCTTCACCAAGTGTAGAAATATTTTTCTGTTCATGAAAACTAAAACATCCTGCAGCCCCGAAGCTGCCAACTTTTATTCCTTTATATTCTGCGCCGATCGCATGTGCAGCATCTTCCACCACTGCAAAATTGTGTTTGTGTGATAATGCCATGATCTCATCCATATCACAAGGCTGGCCATATAAATGAACAGGAATAATTGCTTTTGTATTTGAAGTAACATGCGCTTCAATCTGGTTCACATCAATATTATAAGTTTCCAGATCAATGTCAACAAAATCAACTTCGGCACCGGCAGTAACGGCAGCAGCCGCTGTTGCCATCCATGTGATAGGTGTTGTCAGTACCCGATCTCCGGTTTTAATGCCAATGCCAATCATAGAAAGAAATAATGCAGAAGATCCGTTGCTCACCACCCTTGCGTGTTTTGCACCGGAATATGCTGCATAATTTTTTTCAAAACTGATGCATTCATTTCCGCTTGTTGGCGCATTGTTCCGCAGCACTTTCAACACAGCTTCTTCTTCTTCTTTTCCATATTGCGATCCGAACTTAATTTCAAGATCGAATTTTATACTGCTCATATTGATTCCTTTATTTTTTTATGTAAAACCAATGCAAGCCCTTCCTGCAATGAACGCATTGGTGTTTTCAAAATCTGTTTTGCTTTGGCATTGATCATCGACGCATCATTTGGCCGTGGTGCTCTGTCGGGAATAGTATTTGAATTCGTGGGGATGATCAGTTGAGGCGAAAATTCTAAAGCGGTTGCAATTTCTTTTGCCATTTCAAAACGATTGATCCTTGTGTTGCCTGAAAGATGAATGATGCCTGAAAAATGATTTCCTGCAAGCTCAACCAAAGCTGCACCTAAAGTAACCACATCAACGGGAGTACGGATTTCATTTTCTGCAAACTTAACTTCTTCATTCTTTTTTAGTTTTTCAATCAGATCGAATAAAAATGAATTTCCTTTTTCCCTCGACAACAAGCCCATTACCAATGCTAATCTTGCCACCACATTTTTTGATGAAGCTTTTAAAACAATTTCTTCAGATCTTATTTTTGTTTCTGCATAAAAATTAACAGGATTTGGCAAATCATCTTCAGTATAATATCCTTTGATACCATCAAAAACGGTATCAGTGGAACAATGAATCATTTTGATATCTGCTTCTTTGCATAATTGAGCGATTGTGTTTGTGACGCCAACATTAATATCTTCAGCAATGCTTTTATTCTTTTCGCAGAAATCGATGTTTGCAATGGCTGCTGCGTGAATAACAACATCTGGTTTTACTTTGTTAAAAAGATTTGTCAGTCCTTCAGCATCCAATAAATCAAGCAAATGATAATGAACATTACCATAATCATCGGGCAATGCCGACCGCGCAATACCATGAACTTCCCAATCATTTTTTGCATGAGCAATTACACTTCCAGCAATAAACCCATTTGATCCTGTTATTAATAGCTTCTTCATTTTCTTACAATCTGCTTTTTAATTGACTGCGTGTTACGATCGCATCTTTTGTGAAAAATAAAGCATAGATCGTGATCATCACAAAACAAATTAATGGAATGATATAAGAAATTTTCACTCCATGTGCATCTGCAATCAACCCCTGCAATGGCGGAAAAACAGATCCGCCAATCAATGCAAAATTTAATAATGCAGATCCCTTTCCGGTAAATGCTCCGATATCTTCGATCGCTAAACTGAAAATGGTCGGGAACATGATAGAAAGAAACAATCCCAATCCTGCTAAAAAATATTCGTTATATCCTGTATCAAAACCAATGCAGATAATGAACAGCAATATCATTCCAAACCCATAGATCGCAACTAACTTACCGGCCTTTATGTATTTCAGGAACACCACTGCAAGCATTCCCATAGCAGCGGTGAGCACATAATATAAAGTAAGATAAGTAGCGGCTTTGTTATCATTAAATCCCAGTACTGTTTTTAAATAAGGAATAAAAAAACCTGCGGTACAAGCTTCCGCTCCCATATAGAAAAACATGGCAAACACACCATAAAACAAATGTTTGTAAGCCATCGCGTCTTTTAAGATACCCTTCACCGTGAATTTTTCATCATCACCCGGCTTCATGGAAGGCAGGTGAGAAAGAAACATGATGACAGCAATAATCAGCAAACTAATCGCAAGCAGCAGATAAGGAAAATCAAATCTGATCTCTCCCATCTTATTATATATTAATGCAGTCGCGATCAATGGCGTGGCAGCATAACCGATCCTCGAAAAAACCTGCACAAAATTAATACGTTGATGAGCACCTTCCGGATCGCCGAGCAGTGTGGCAAAGGGATTTGCTGCAACATTGATAATCGTAAGACCTGTTGAAATAATAAAAATTGCAAATAGCACTATCGGATAAGAATCAAAATATTTTGCAGGAAGAAAGAAAGCGCAGCCAACTGCACATGCAAGCACGGCAACCAACAGGCTGATCTTATATCCGTATTTATGGATCATCCATGCAATGGGAATCGGGAAAACAATATAGGTGAGATAAAAAGAAACCTGAATGAACGTAGCTTGTGTATAATTAAGTTTGAAATGTGTGATGAGAGAAGGCAAAAGAATATCATTCATGCAGAACAATGAGCCCACCATCAAGAACATCAGCGAAAGCAGAGCCAGGGGTTTGTATTGGTGCTTCATGAATTGTTGCCTGTTTTGTACCGAAAAGATAAAGCCATTTGCTACGTTAAAATGAAGATACTAATATTTTTATTCCGCTTACATTTTAGATACTGAAAGAAAATCATTTATTTTTTATATGCAATCCTCACACCCATGCGTAACCGATAATCTGAACTTGCAACAATCATTTTTTGAATGCTTAACTTTATAAAATTCAATCAAAACTTACTGCATGCGAGTTATAAAAACTTTGTCTTTTCATCTTTTGATCAGTATATATTTTATTACATCTTCATTCACCTGTATTTCCCAAAACATACTTATCAAACATGATCAGCGGCAAAAAAAAATTGTGTTTGGCAATGATAAAATCAGAATGACACTTGACTACGATGGCAAGGCAGACATTTCTTCAGTTGTCCTGAACGGTCAGCAAATAATCGAAGGTGGAGCAGGCATCTACTCCAAAATAAGAACCCGAAATGCAATTTATTCTACACTGAATCTTACTTCAAAGCCTTCTGTAAAAATTACAAATAATACCATCACTCTTTCTGCGATTGCTTATGGCGATAAATCCATTCCATTATCCGAAACATGGACGTTTATTATCAGCAACAGCAATATCAGATTTAATATAGAAAGAAGTATTTCAAAAGATATTATTGCAGAACAGACAGCATTCCCTGTTTTCATATTCAAGGATACCAGTACCTGGGAAGGTGCATACCAGGATTATGGTGGCTTAGCTTGGTTCTATCTGTTTAATAAAAAACTGGATACTTATGGAGTTCATTCCAGCTCATCGCAATTCTGGAACAGCAAAACCGGAAATGGTTTAGACATCACCGTTAGTTCTCCAGGCAAAAAGATTGCGATGGATTATAGCCGCACCGGCGAAGATCAATTGAGTTATAGAATTTCGATTGCACAAAAGGATTTGTTGCCGCGTTTTGATTCAGGAACGAACAGGAGAAGGTTCATACGCGATCGCACAGATGTGTGGGCGCCTTTTAAAATAAGCGCAGGCACAACAAACCAAAGCATCACGCTTTCTTATTTTGATTTCTATGAAAAATTTGGAAGAGGAAAATTTGTTGGTATCAATAGCGATCAGGCAAGTGCTGTGTTGAATACCATTGCAAGGATTGGCGTGATCGATCAACAACATTTCGGTGGCAATAGCTGGCACACACCTTATGGCCCGATTTGTTTGCATGAACAATACATTGCACAAATGGGGCTTGGCATCAATGATAAAAATTATCTAAAAGGATACGAGCAATGTCTAGATTTTTACAGAGACAATGCAATAAGATCAGATGGAAGAGTGTGGCCGAGGTGGGCATACAGCAATGAAGATGCAATGCCCGGGAAATTTACAGACAAAGGATTTTATGAAGCGCAATGGGGCTATTTGTTAGATGCCAATCCTGATCTTGTCACCAATGTTGCAGAGTTGTATAACCAAACAGGCAACAAAACATGGGTGAAAACACATCAGCAATCCTGCGAGAAAGCACTGGACTGGATTATCAAAAGAGACAGCAACAATAATGGCTTGGTTGAAATGATGACTGACAGCCACACGCTAAAAAGAGGCAGCGACTGGATTGATATTATTTGGGCATCTTATGAAAATGCATTTGTGAACGCCAAACTTTATTATGCACTTTTTTTGTGGGCTGATATTGAAAAGCAATTAGGAAATTTCACTAAAGAAAAATATTATAGCAGCTTCGCAAAAAAATTAAAAGCAAGTTTTAATAAAACAATTTCAGAGGGTGGGTTCTGGGATGATGATAAAAAATGTTATGTGCATTGGAGAGAGAAAGATGGATCTGTTCATGGCAATAACATGGTGACACCGGTAAACTTCATGGCCATTGCCTATGGCATTTGTGATGATGATGACAGAAAAAAAATCATTTTGGATAATATAGAAACGCAGATGGAAAAAGAAAATCTTTTCTTCTGGCCGCTTTGCATGTACACTTACAATGTTGGTGAAGGAAATGATTGGCAATTCCCATTTCCGAATTATGAGAACGGCGATATCTTTCTATCATGGGGATCTGTTGCTGTCAAAGCATATGCATCGTATAAACCAGAGCTCGCTGTTAAATATGTAAGGAATGTATTGGCGCAATATGCAAAAGATGGATTGGCGTTTCAACGCTACGGTCGCAGCAAGCAGGATGGATTGGGCGACGATATATTGGCAGGCAACAGTCTTTCTGTAATCGGACTTTATCAATCCATTTATGGCATTAATCCATTGTATAATCGTTTTTATTTAAATCCGCACATCACTCCTGAATTAGCAGGAACAAAGGTAAAATATAATTTCAGGGATCAACAATTGTTGATAGATCTTGAAACAAATAAATACACAGTATCAAATGGAAGGTTTAAAATAACGGCAGCGAATGACTTTGGGTTTTATAACAGCAACAACGAATTATATTATTTCAACAGGAATGATGATATGCATTCTTTAAAAGTACAAACTGTAAATAATAGCAATTTATCACTTACTATAAATGCATGGTCAAATGATGTGATGTCCTGGACGCAATCTTCCATAGATAAACAATCCAATAGTTTAATATACCAATTGAGCAATCTTAAGCATGATCATTTTTACACAATAACAATCAACAATAAAATATTAAAAAAAATAAAAAGCAATGCAGATGGAAGTCTGATATTTAATTTTAAGACGACCAATGACCTTGAGAAAATTATTGTGGAAGCTGCAAAATCCTGAGATAAAAAGCAGAAACTTTACCAGAAAATTATTTGTCCTCAATCTCAATCCAGACCGGCGCATGATCGCTGGTCTTTCCCCATCCACGCACTTCGCGATTCACTCCGGCTGCAACTAATCGCTTTGCAACCTGCGGGCTGAGCAGGAAATGATCAATGCGAAGACCAGCATCACGTTCATACGCATTTCTAAAATAATCCCAGAATGTATAAATCTTTTTGTCAGGATAAAGTTTTCTTATGGCATCTGTCCATCCCTGATCGACAAGCGTTTTGAAAGCAGCTCTCACTTCAGGCAAGAATAATGCATCATCTTTCCAGCTTTCAGGTTTGTACACATCAAGCTCTGTCGGCATCACATTATAATCACCGGTAAGTATCGCCGGCGATTTTTCTGCAAGCAACGATTTTGCATGATTTTGCAATCGCTCAAACCATTTTAATTTATAATCAAGCTTTGGGCCCGGCGCAGGATTTCCATTGGGAAGATAAATGCAGCCAATGGTAATTCCGTTTATGATTGCCTCGATATAACGGCTATGCATATCCTCAGCATCTCCAGGAAGAACATTCCTTATTTCTTTGATCTCTGCATGGCGGGATAAAATAGCTACGCCATTCCAGCTTTTCTGTCCGTGCCAGATTGCATGATAACCGGCATCTTTAATTTCATTTTCAGGAAATTTTTCCTGCGGGGCTTTGAGTTCCTGCAAACAGACCACATCGGGTGAAGTTTCACTGAGCCAACGAAGCAGCACCGGCAGACGGGCGTTCACACTATTCACATTATAAGTAGCTATTTTCATAATCCTACTGATTTATTATCGAAATTAAAGAACAATAAGAGAATTAAATCTGTTTGAGAATTTAAGAATAAAAACGATTGTCTCTATTTTATTAAAATATCAAGACAAAGAACTATTTCTCCACATTAATATTTCCAAATTTTTCTTTTCAAATGCTGCCACTAAATTCGCTTCCCATTTAAAATTCAGATTAAAAATTCATTCATGACTGAAATCACAACAGCAGTTGCTCATAAATTGAATATCCGGAATGCACAAGTGCAGGCAGTGTTGGATCTGTTCCGGGAAGGTGCTACTATTCCATTCATAGCGAGATATAGAAAAGACAAAACCGGTGGCCTGGATGAAGTGCAGATCCAGCAAATACAAGATGAGGCCGCTCTGCTCAAAACATTTCTTGAACGCAAAGCTTTTATTGAAAAAACAATAGGAGAACAGAATAAAATGACGGAAGAGCTGCAAGCGAAAATAAATGCAGCCACTACCATTGCGGAATTAGAAGATATTTATCTTCCTTACAAACCAAAACGCAGAACAAAAGCACAGGCAGCACGCGAATATGGTTTGGAGCCTCTTGCAAATCTGTTATTAGAACAAAAAGAAAATGATCTTTCAACAATTGCCGCAACTTATGTTTCCGAAAATGTGAAAGATGCAGATGCAGCCTTGCAGGGAGCGAGAGATATTATTGCAGAAATGATCAATGAAGATGCTGCTGTGCGGGCTAAAATGAGAAAGTTATTTGAAGACAATGCATTGCTGCAAAGCAAAGTGTTGTCCGATAAAGAAAATGAAGCCATCAAGTTCAAAGATTATTTTGATTTCAGTGAGCCCATTCATAAAATCCCTTCTCACAGAATACTCGCAGTATTGCGGGGTTTTGTAGAAGGTTACCTGCGCATTGACATTCTTCCTGCTGAAGAAGATGCGTTGGATGTGATGGAAAAGCTTTACATCAAAGCATCGCTGAATGCTTCGGTGGAGCATGTAAAAAAAGCAATCAAGGATGCTTATAAAAGATTGTTGCAGCCGAGCCTCGAAGCAGAATTCAGGATGGTGCTGAAAACAAAAGCTGATGAAGAAGCCATTAATGTGTTTGCAGAAAATCTAAAGCAATTATTACTAAGTGCTCCGTTGGGAAGCAAGCGTGTCCTCTCTATCGATCCGGGATACAGAACCGGCTGCAAAGTAGTTTGTCTGGATGAAAAAGGTGAGCTGTTGCATAATGATCTTATCTATGTGCATGAGGCGAATAAAAAATCAGAAAGCGAATATAAGATCAGAGAGCTGGTGAAGAAATACAATATCGAAGTGTTTGCAATTGGCGATGGCACTGCAGGCAGAGAAACGGAACAATTCATTAAGCAAATGCAATTGAACAAACCCGTTTTTCTGGTGAATGAAGATGGTGCTTCCGTATATTCTGCCAGCGAAACAGCAAGAGAAGAATTTCCAAATCATGATGTAACGGTGCGCGGATCTGTAAGCATTGGCAGAAGGTTAATGGACCCGCTTGCCGAACTTGTTAAAATAGAACCTAAGAGCATTGGCGTAGGGCAATATCAGCACGATGTGAATCAGGCAAGGTTGAAACAGAGACTCGACCAGACAGTAGTAAGCTGTGTGAATCAGGTTGGCGTGAACCTGAACACAGCATCAAAACATTTGCTTAGTTATGTGAGCGGCATCGGAACTGTTCTGGCAGACAATATTGTGAAGCATAGAAATGAAATAGGAAAATTTACAAGCAGGCAACAATTATTAAAAGTGCCGCGTCTTGGAGAAAAAGCATTTGAGCAGTCTGCAGGTTTTTTGCGCATACCCGATGGAGAAAACCCGTTGGATGCAAGTTCAGTGCATCCCGAAGCATACAAAGTGGTGGAACATATTGCGAATGACTTAAACACTGATGTAAAAACTTTGATCGGCAATGAATCTTTTTTAAAAACAGTAGCAGCAAAAAAATATGTAGATGAAAAAATCGGGGAACTGACCATTAAAGATATTTTGAATGAATTAAAAAAACCCGGATTAGATCCCAGAAGCGAATTAGAGCAATTTGAATTTGCTTCAATTTATTCTATTGAAGAAGTAAAAACAGGCATGATCGTTCCGGGAGTAGTTACCAACCTCACGAGGTTTGGTGCTTTTATTGACATTGGCGTGAAGCAGGATGGATTGGTGCATGTAAGTGAAATAGCTAACCGTTATATCACCGATCCTGCAGAAGCACTGAAATTAAATGACAAGGTTCAGGTGAAAGTGTTGGAAGTGGATCCAGTTCGCAAACGCATCGCATTGTCCATTAAACAGGCAACTGAAAATGTAGCTGCGAACGTGCAGAAAAAAAATAATCCTCGCATCAATCATTCATTCAAACAAAAAGAAGTAACGATGAGCGATGCTTTAAGTGCGCTGAAAAATAAATTTAATCGGTAAATGGTTATAAACTTATAAAATACTTTTGCCAGTAATAAACCAATCAGGGAACCACTTTTCTTCACCACAGTAGTACAAAAGTTCAATCAAAGCTCCTTTCCGAAAACGGGTTGTATATCGTTTTCGGATCGCCTTTTTTGGTTCTTTTTTGGCGAAGCAAAAAAGAACAATAATATATTACTGAGCCTGGCAATCGATGCCTGTCAAAATATGAATCACAATAAATTAGTCATTTACTAAACTCAGTTCTTGCTAACTCAAACTCAGCGCAACAATGCCTCCAAGTATCAGCAAACTTGCAATCAGCCTTCTTTTGCCGTCTTCTTCATTGAATACTCTTGATCCCATGAACACACCGAGCAGAATGCTAGTTTCTCTCGCAGGTGCAACAACTGATAATGGCGCATATCTCAACGCTTCCAACACCAGTATATAAGCAGCAGGGCTTAAAAAAGCAATGGCAATGATGCTCCATGTGTGTTCTTTTATTTCTCTTTTCAATTCACCTTTTTGCGGCAGCACGAACGGCATCAGAAAAACAGTGCTGCAAAAATTGGTAGCTAATGTGAGCACCAAAGGTGATATCGCATATTTTTTTACAGCAAGCGCATCATTAAAACTATACAAAGCAATGAACAATCCGGTGAGCACGCCGTAGCTAATGCCTGTCATTATTTTGCTGTTGTTTTCTTTTTTAAAACTTAATCCGGTGATGATTAACACGCCTGCAATAATGAGCAGCAACCCAATCACTGCGCTTAGTCTTAATTGTTCATGCAGAAAAAGAATAGCAGCAATGAACGAAACCAATGGTGCTGACCCGCGTGCAAGCGGATATACCACGGAAAGATCTGCGCTTCTGTAGCCTTTTTGCAACACCATAAAATATCCAAGGTGCAAAACGGCGCTGCTTACAGAAAAATATAACAATGGCAGCGAATAAATACTGTTGTTCTGTTTTGTCAGAAAAAATAAAAAAGGCAGGTACAAAATATTGCTGACAACATACTGCAACCAGATGAAAGGAGCTTTACCTTTTGTTTTTTTCGCCAACAGATTCCACGATGCATGAAGAACAGCAGCGGTGAGCACCAAAGCAAGAACGTATAAACTCATGTTAGCCTGAATATGAAATGCATAACGCAGTTATGAAATAAAATATCAAATATATGCCTCACAATCTAACACTGATGCACAACCGGTTTTTTATGCACACCAACTTATTCTTTTACCACTCCAGCAATTTCATCACAGCCTCATCTCCATGCACCGCGTCTGCCGGCAAAGGATGCTTGCTGTTGAATACAGTCAGATCATCAATGCTCAATACCTCGCTCATATCCTCATTTATTAAACCGTCTTTCATCATCCCTTTGCTGTTCAATAAAAGGTGTTTGATAAGAAATGCATACATCGGTTGTCTTTTTGTCGGACCATAATCATGTTGGTCATTTGGCAAATGAACATTTTCTACATTTTGCGGCATGCCATACCAGCTATAAATCTTTTTGATATAAGGATATTCCACCTCCGCACAATTCTTTGTCCAGTCGCTACCATCAGATATCAGCAACATTGGTTTAGGCGCAGCCAGCGCAGCTATCTCCACGTTGTTAGTAAGATGATCGGGGCGACGATGAATAGGCATGCCGCTTTCACAAATGCAGCCCCCAAAAAAATAAGCCGACACCATCACCACGGGCACAGAAACTTTTACCCGAGGATCAATAGCAGCTAACAGAAAAGTTTGTGTGCCTCCGCCGGATGCACCCGTCACAGCTATCCTTGCCGAATCAACCTGTGGAAGCGAAAGCAGGAAATCAAGTGCGCGGATGCTGTTATAAGTCTGTAGCTTGACTGCTTTGCTAAGCTCATGCGAGCATTGCTTATTGTCACCAAAACCAATCATGTCATAAGCAAACACAACAGCGCCCATTCGTGCAAGTGTCGCACATCGCTTTTGCATCTGTTCCTGAAACCGACCATCGGGATTGGTGAAATGTCCATGTGGTGACAGCACACCCGCCATAGAAGCCAAAGGTTTTTCCGGTTTATACAAATTGCCTGTGAGATAATATCCGGGCAAGGTTTCCACTGCTATATTTTCCACGATATAGCCTTTCATTTTATGAATGCCGGTATGTATCACTTTCAAAAGCTGCCGTGGCATATTCCGTAGCTCTGCTCCATCAATAATCCCCTGCCGGATCACTGCGGCTCTTTGCTCCCAGGAAATTTTATCGTGATAAATATTGCCCAGATCCTGCAGCATTTGCAATGCCTGTGATTCTGTGTAATAAGCCCCCTGACAGAGATCGGGCTTTTGTGGGTTTGGCTGAGACCATGCATTTGGCTCTATCAAAACAAACAGGAATACTATTAAAAAAAAGTTCCGCAATAAATATGATGATAGATTTAACATTGGCCGCATGTTTGGTGCTTTATAAATATAAGCCTTTTTGAAACAGGTTTTTCTCAGATAATTATTTACGAAGATGGTTGCGTGAAAGGCTTTGTGCCTCATCACGAAAATGTTCAGCATTCGTCCATAATTAATATTTATTAACTACTTTAAGCTTCTGAAAAAAATATCTAACCAATAAACTTACATATATGCAACAAGACATCCCGCTCAAATTAGAAGAGCTCAAGCGCCGCAGAGAAGCTTTTATGAAAACATTGAAAGGAGACGCAAAAAATATTTCGGCACTCGACAAACTGGCTTTATGGATCACCGACAAAGTAGGCAGCATGGGATTTTTTGTGCTCATCTTTCTTTGGACTACCTGCTGGCTTAGCTGGAATATTTTTGCTCCAAAAAACATAAGATTTGACCCTTATCCCGCATTTGTGCTTTGGCTGTTTATTTCCAATATGATCCAGTTGTTCTTAATGCCTATGATCATGATCGGGCAAAACCTACAGTCTCATCACGCAGAAGTGAGGGCAGAAACAGATTTGAAAATAAATGAGCTTGCCGATATTGAAAATGAAACGATATTAATGCATCTCGAAAATCAAAATGAAATGATACTCGAGATATTGAAAAATATAGAGAGACAAAACAATCCGGTGCAAAACAAATAAATTCAAAATGAAGAGGATTTATCTCATCACCTCACTGACTGTTTTAGTCAATAGCTGCTTTTCACAAACCTACATTTCCTTAGCTCCCTGTCTCACTAACAGCGCAGGCACTTTTTTTGAAAAATCCAATATCGCTTTGGAAATCGGTCGGCAATGGGATGTTTTTAGTCTTGGGCTGGACATTGGAAAAACCAGCCTCGGTAAAGTCACAGGACGAGATACGACTGCATATCTTGAGCTAAGGCCAAACCTGAATATATTTCAGCAAGGGAAATTCACCAACACATTCACCGCCGGCATCGGATATATTTTCAATTCCAAACAAAACCTGATGACCGAGCTGACTTCAGGGATTGAATATGCTTACAGTGATCAGCTTCATTTCAATGTCTATTTCGGGCAATATTTTTATAGTGGCAAAACGGATGCAAGCAATGTCACTTTTTTTGGGATTTCAGCCATGCTCTATTTTGCTAAATCGCATGCGAAACCATTAATAACCAACCCAAAAAAATAAATGGCTTCCTCTGTGCTTTAATAATTTGAAAATTGCCTGAGAACAATAACGAAAAGGCTTAACCCATAACCCACCAGTTTGCATCCACCAAATCTTCTTTAGGGAAGATGATCATAGATTTCTTATCATCCATTTTAGCTGCCGTTATATTGCCATTTTGTCTTATCTCCATTATTTCAAAATTTTCCTGACTACTATTACTTTCACTGATAATATGACCTATTTTCAATTCTTTTGAAATCACATCGCTGTCAATCAACTTCCACATAATTTAAATTTAGAGCAAGATCTATCGATTAAGCCGGAAAATGTTACACAATAAACAATATGCATTACATTATTCCTTCCACCTAATGAATCGTATTTTTAAACTATCATGAATGAGCAGGTTTTGCAACAGCCACACAATACAAAGTGTGAATGATGTAACTATTAAAATATATTGTGTAAAAAAGATGATATCACTGTTTTAATTTGATATCTCACAATTGTAGTAAATAATAATCTGGCTGTTTTTATAAGTTTAACCTTTTGCAGTTTGCAAATTAAATAAGTAATAATTTTTTTGATTGACAAAAAGCGCGTTCAATATTGCACTTTACATAGCTATTATTCTTACTCTTTCATGGAGTATGTACCGGATGATATTAACCGACTATCGCTCAATAGGGCTTTGAAAGGCAGACGTCTTAATTAACGTACATGCCTACCTGAGACCAACAATAACAGAATATTTATTTTTGCGATAACCTCACGATAAACCGATTGTTGGCTGATGTGGGAGGTTCTTCCAGCAGCCCGCTCCTGATGGCTTTTGACATGAACAATCCTTTCTCATCATCGTTCATACCGAACAGCATACTCTCCACATCATAAAATTTATGCTGGAATGGTTTGCTTTTCAGAAAGATAATCACTCTTTTTTCAGTTTGCGTGTAGTCGCTAAGCATATATTTTGTTGTTTTTCCAATGTAACATTAAAATTGCTGAAATTGAGTTAAATCTTAAATCCAGTCGATGCATTAGTTTCAAAAAATGTGCTTCAAAGAGGGCGCAGTAAATCCTGATACTTTAACAGCTCTGAATGAAAACAAAAAAATCAACCGTCAAAAAATTGAGACACACGGATTATTCAGTCAAAAGTCGCTATTTTGTACTGCTGATAATTCTTTGAAGCTTTATGAATGTTAAACTTAGTAACACCACAAAAATTATTTTAGTCATTGCATGCTTCATAGCGGCAGTCATCGGCTTTCTTTTAAAACTACCATCCGCTTTCAGGCACATTGATAAAGAGCTTCATTTTTCATTTTATTTTTTAGCAGCCGCATTCCTGAATGTTTTATTCAATATCAAAAACCTTGTAAAACACCTGTTGGTTTCAGTAGCACTTTATTTGTTTGGCATAGGAATCGAATTTGCACAGGAAAATTATAACAAGGTGTTTCACGTCAGGATACATGGACGTTTCGATCCTGAAGATGTGAAAGCAAATTTCCATGGTCTGATCGCCTTTTCCCTACTGTGGACAATATGGATGTTGGCGAAACTCGCCATACAATCAGCCAAAAAAGACTCTCAAAAATCATAGTAACGCAATCTTAATTATCATCTAAAACTCTTTCATTAAATTCCTCGTTTATTAATGTCAGCGAAGGGTGTTTGCATCCCTGAGCCTGGCAGTTTAAATGAACTACGGTTTTTCAATCGGAATAATCGTAACTTAGGAAGATCAATTTTAAATAACTCAAAACTTGCACATCATGAAAAAGTATTTAATGTTCGTTGCATTATTTTTTGCAGCAACTGTTTTCGCAGCTGAAAAAGGAACATGGACAGGATATATCGGCGATTCTGATTGCGGAGCTAAAAGCGGCGATGGACATAAGGAATGCGCTAAAAAATGCGTAAAGGGTGGTGCCGCTCCTACTTTTGTGGTTGGAGATAAGGTGTACAAAATCAAAGACACGAAAAAAGTGGATAAATTTATCGGAGAGAAAGTAACCATTACCGGAACAATAACTGATGACACCATCGACATTGAGACAGTAAAAAAATAATTCCAGCCCTCATGGTTTAAAACATCCGAAGTTTTGTAAACTTCGGATGTTTCATTATATGCATCATCCTTTTCAAAGTGTGCCTACACCATCATACACACGAGGCTAACCATTTACTGTTATTGCAGTCTGGCATCAGGTAGTCTGATTTTTTTGTAACTTAGTTTTGCTCTCCCATAAATTCATGCCATAGACAATTTATTGCTCACCAAAAAAATTACAGCCATGATTATCGTACATGATACTTTTATCTGCAAGCCGGGTAATGCATCTAAAGTTGCAAAACTCTTTAAGGAAGTAATGAGCGACAATGCTGATGTCGTTAATATTATGACAGATCTTACCGGCGAATACAACAGAGTAGTAATGGTAACCAAATACGACAGCCTTGCTTCGTACGAACAAAGCTTTCAGAAATATATGCAAGACACGGAAGAGATGAAGAAGATGAAAGAAAAAATGAAAGGCTACCATGAGCTGTATCAGTCCGGGTGCAGAGAAATATTCCAGGTGTGGTAAACAGCAGGTAACGTAGATGCTTATCTGAAAAAACAAATTAATCCAACAGAAGGTATGATAGTAAATAAGGCAGGATGAAAAGCCCTGCTGAAATAACGAGGCACCAGTAGAATACTTTTTTAGTGAAGATTAGTTTTTTAATTAGTTTGCTATTACTGCGATTATCCGGTGGCAAGCTCTGCGCAACGCTTAGCTGAGAAAATGGTATTTGCCCTAATATGTTTTTTTTAAACCTGCTTTTGGAATCAATGAAGATCAGGTGGGAAATACGAAAGGCTCTTATCCCTGAATAAATAGAAATCAACAGGATGGGTATCCATAAAAATGCTCCTACTGGCGGTGTTTCCATGATTTGTTTATTAGCAGTGAATAAGGTCTGAATGGAGCATTTTAATGATGATAAAATTAAATATAAAACTGAAGGAATTCTGAAGAAATAACAAAAGTTTAGAATATTAACATCATTCACCGTTGCCCCGTGCTGCCGAATGGCGAAGGAATTCCATTTTCTGCTACCATTATTTCAGCGCTCGATGCACTGAAATGATTTTAAAGTTTATTCGTATTTTGCTAATAACAATCCCAAACTGCAACCGCAATATCACATGATCAAAGCTGCCACTTTCTGATTAGCAATTTTATTGTTTCCTTCTTTCATGTATTTGCGCCTCTGAGGAGTCTTCTGCATGGTCCCACGGCACTCGCACAAATCCAGCGCGGAGACCTCGCGTGAACATAAAAGGTACAAAGATTGCCAGACTTCCGAAGTCTAAAAAAGAAACTAAGGTCTTAGCGTGGTCTGGCGCAGCCGACCCCCGCTGGGTAAATGAGTGATTGAAATTATAAATATTCTATTGCGCTGGGTCTCCGCGTTCATCTCTGCTATTTTAAATACATGATGCGGAAGAACGCACAAAGACGAAAAAGTAAAAATTAAGGGTAAAATTCATTCGTACAATTTAGATTACCAGAAACTAATTGTGTATCTGAGTTCAATTGTACTGAAATATTTCTAAATGAAATTTTTATTGTATCACCAGCAAAAGTTGTTTTTACTGTATCACCAATTTTTCCAGTTGAATTATAATTGTCATTAATCCCATCCCCTGTAGTTATCAAACATTGTGTACTATCATCTAATGAATTGACTACAGCATAAGTACCGCTTTTTAGCAATGGTGTATAAAAAGTAAATCCAATCCATGCTTTTCTATTACTGTCAGCAAGGCATTCAAATGATGCATTGTCTTGTTCTGACATAAAACCAACTGTATATGTAGTATCCTTAAAAATCCATGTACCTAAAATAGGCTTTATCTGTGCATGGCTACTTTTTTTACAACAATAAAATACAATGGAGATTAATATAATAGGGAACAATTTTTTCATTATTTCTTTTTCTTAGGTTGGTACTTCTAATCGTTATTGCTATTAACACCAACAACTTTCGCCACGATAAATATAATACATCTTTTTTATTGCGCGGGGGTCTCCGCGTTGATCTCTATTATTTAAAATACACGATGCGGAAAATCCCACGGAGATGAAAGATTGCCAGACTTCCGAAGTCTTCAAGACTTATCGCTTTCGTTGAAATAAAAAACAAAATTTATTATCCCGCATCAGGAGTGAAAGCATTCATCGCGAAGCATAAAATAAGAAATTAAGCTTTTGCGCTCTTGCATTTTAAAACCGTTATTGGTAATGTTCAAAAACAACTTCCAGGCAACAGCGCATACATCAATAATCAGAGAAATCATTTGCTCAATTGACTATATGCATTTATGGCACGCTTTTGTTTTCTAAGCTTTCAGCAAATTATTTGTCTCTGCATGTGATAATGATGCAGAACTTATTAAAAACCGCATTGTGGCAAAAGGTATACTATTCACCATCTCATCCTTTTTTCTCGCAGCAATGGCTCATGGGCAAACAGGCCATCCTCCCGATATTTTGAAAGCAGATTCTTTGGCCATGCATCGGGGAGAAATGAAAAAAACTGTTGAAAATCTTTCCCAACAATATGATTTCGGGAATCTGTTGGACGATATTTTGCGCCGCCGCAAAAAACCTGATTCACTTCGCAACAAGTCCGGTATTACTGTTGTGCCAAATATTGCTGCTAATCCTACCATCGGGCTGCAGGGTGGCATCAAAGCTGTGGCAGGAAAAAGATTGGGTAATGATCCCAAAACATTATTTTCAGTGGCTGCCACATCAGCATCCATCACTACAAAGGGTATCATCTATTTTTATATCAATCACAACATCTTCACATCAGGCAACAAATTAAACCTGCAAGGCAATCTGGTAATATCAAAATCATTGTCGCCTGATTTTGGTATGGGCATCGGCAAACCTTACAACGGTAAAAATAATCTTGACTCAGTGCTGGCAGATCCGACGCATAAAGTGTATCCCATCCATTCTGTCTATTTCAACTTTCGTGAAAAAGTGTACAAGAATGTAGCGCCCAATCTTTTTCTCGGCGCAGGCCTGTCATTCGAGATCAGACGCAATATCGATAACAAAGATTCTTCAGGTACCACTACGCCATCAGGCGTGTATAATAACGAGCATGGGTATCCGCAGGACCGCTATTCCGCCAATGGGTTTTTGGTAAATGTCGAATACATTACCCGCGATAACCCCAATCGTGCATACAAGGGAATTTATTTCGATGTAGGCATGCGCCTTAACCAGACATGGATCGGCAGCACAAAAAATTCTTTACAGCTCACTACTGATTTCAGAAAATATTTCAGTCTTTCCGGCTCAAGCCCGGAAACGGTGCTTGCCTTTTGGAACTGGGGATCCTATCTGTTGAGTGGAACCATTCCTTATCTGGAATTGCCGGGCACTGGAAGAGATGGAACTTTCCGAAGTGGCAGAGGATATACCTCGCAATATTTTAAAGGAACTAAATTCAATGATACGGAACTTGAACTGCGGTTTCCTATTCTCGCCAATAAGTTTGTCAGTGGTGTAGTATTCGGCAACCTGCAAACAGGCAATGATGAACATGGCACCCAATTATTCCAGGTATTTCAGCCCGGTTATGGAGCAGGTCTCCGCATTCTGTTCAACAAACACACCCGAACAAATCTTTGCCTTGATTATGCTTTTGGCAAGTTTGGGAACAAAGGCTTTTTCCTGAATTTAAATGAAGCATTTTGATCTTTGGGATTTTTTCTGCCGTTGTGTGTGTTCCTCACAACAACTCCTGTTAACAAAAACATGAAAAGCTAAGTAGATGTGAATGCAACTGCAGGTAATCTCATCGCCCTCCTTCATTCGCAAAACGCATCAAAAACCACTTTCCCTTTTGCAGATAACCGAAGATTTTTTACTGCGCCTGTTCCCTGGAAATATACACCGACCCCTACAATATGTATGTTTTCGGTTGGCACATCGGCGTTGTATATTTCTTTGTCATCGAGATAGTATATTATTTTTCCGCCTGATGATTTGCATGAGATATTTGCCCACTGATTAAAATCAGTTCCAAACCCAGAGAGGTCTGTATTTTTTCCGGAGAACACCTGATCAAAATTCCGCAACATCAGATTGGACACGCAACCTTTGATCGCCAATGGAATGATGACAGGTGCTGCATCGGTGATCAATACAACATTAACATACCTGCAAGCTCCAGAGCCTTCCATAAATGTATTTTTCACAGCAACATTAAATGAAAAATCATCCACAGCAACGGAATCAAAATTGCCCACATTATAAAACCTGATTATTGGCGCTTGTGGTGAAACAGCAATCCCTGTTTTCTTTATTTCATCACTGGTAATATTAATACTGTCATCATTCAAAAATGAAGAAGGCTTCAGGTAAACAGGCATCGGTTTGTTATGAATCAATCCAAGCCATCCTGTTGTCGGGATGAGCAATGGATGCTCTTTCACGATTTTATTTCCTACCAATAATTTAGCCTGAAAAAAGCCGGGCTCGTAATAGATAGATGTGTAAGTATGCAAATCTTTTTTTACTTCCGTCCTTGTGGAGGGGTCCCAGGATTGCTGGATAAAAACAGAATCAGTTGCTGCAGCCGTTGCATCGTAAGAGAAGACTACAGAATTAGGGATGCTGTGCGTTAAAGGTTCAATCCCGAAATTATAATCAGCCGGGTTTGCCGGCTTTGTATTTTTCCGGCTCGCCCAAATTGCGGCTATGCTTAACAGTGAAACTGATACAATAATCAGCACGATAAACCAATGGCTCTTCTTTTTTTGTTTCGGGGTTTCCTGAACAACTGGTGTCTCCAATGCAGTGCTTTCTTCTGCAACAGCCTGCTTTTTTTGAAAATCCCTCCAGCTTTCAAAGCCTGCAAATTTTGCCAGTGTGTCAAGTGTAGTCATGCTGGGCAAATGATTATAATCCACTTTTCCCCATATTCTTTTTAGCGTGCTGGCACTGAGCGACACGCTAGTATTATTCAGGATTTCGATGCTGAGGTTCTCGAAATCTTTCCCCTGCCATTCAGCGCTTTTGCCCCAGCCAAGCTTTTGCTCGATGATGGACAACAGTTCGTGTATAAATTCCGCCTTTGACATACTGTGATTCAACTTGAATAAACTTGATCAGTATTTGAACGGGTAAAAAATGTTTTTACCGATAGGTTTACGATGCAATTTATTAATAAATAAAAATGATTGTAAAACACATCGTTCACTTTATCAAAACAAAAACATGAAAAAAGGATTATTGTTAGTTGCCACGGCGTTTTCTGTCAGCACGCATTTATTTTCCCAAACCATTTATGTAGACGTAATAAAAGGTTCCAGGCAGGGAAAGGGAACAGTCACTGATCCGTTAGCAGGCGTTGAACAAGCTATTGCATTGGCTTCTACATTCACCGGAACGGAACCGGTAACGATAAAAGTAGCACCAGGTTTATATACCGTTTCGCAACAGATGGAAATAAAAACAGAAAAAAAGCAGGATGACACGGTGCGATACACCATCGAAGCAACGACGATGCCCGATGATGAAGGCTGGGCACCGGAAGCAATGCCGGTTATTCAATCTATATCACCAAATAACTCAACCCATCAGTTTGTGCATTGCATTGGTTTTTTGGTTGCAAAAAATAATGTGCACTTCAAAGGGTTAAAATTGTTGGGCAATGCTAATCCATCTGTGAAATACTATTACCCCATCACCCGCGAAAACATTGATGCCAATGGACTGGAAGTTTCACAGTGTTATTTTGTGGGTGAGAAAAATTCATCCGCCATTCAAGGTGCTATCTGGGCACATGGTTCTGGTACTACTGTTGACCATTGCATTTTTTATGAATGCAAGAATGCATTGCTTCTTTTTAATTCAATCAGAAATTTGTCGGTCACTAATTGCATCATCAACGGATCTTACGAAGCAGCCGTTTGGTTCGGGCCATTTCTTGAACCGTTTGTATTTCGCAACAACATCATTACACATTGCAATTATTTCTGGCTGCGTGCGGGCAACACACAACCTGCTTACACATTTTCCAATTCCATCATTGCAGGCAATGATCATTACTTAGGCTATTATGGAAAAGAGCTTGCACCTGCCACAGGCGACAGCGTTATTGAAACACATGTTGTGAAAACAGCAAAGCTTTTATTCAGTGAAGTGAAAACAGAAGGCTTGCCGGATGATTACCTGAACCTGATCACCGGATCAGATGGATTGGAATTGCAGGCTGGGATTTTTAAGAGGCAAAAAAATGCAATGAATAAACAGGCAAAAGGTAAGATGTGATGAAATAAATTATTTCTTTTTATTCTACATTCTCAGTTAAAGATTGCCTTCATCGGCGACCTTTAACGTACATGCATAACCGGTCTCTATAACATATACGACTGAGCTGTGTAAATGCTGCCTGAAAATACTTTTGCTATCAGCGGTAATACATGCAATATTAATTTGCATTATTTCCTGCCCGCTGCCGGAAAATTTTTCATGCTGTTCTTTAAGGAACGATCAGCACTTTTTTTACTGCTGAAATATTTGCCCCATTTATCTTCATGAAATAAATGCCCGAAGCAAATCCACTCACATTAAAAGTGAAATTGTTCTGCCCTGGCTGCAGGCTGTTGTTCGACTTCAGGATTTGCCTTCCATTAGCATCATATATGGAGATCGCGGCATTGTCTGCAGACGGTGAATTGATCTGCACATTCAATATATTTTTTGCAGGAACAGGAAATACTTTCACGAGCTCTGGAGAACTTGAGTTGTCTGAGCTGTCAACTATTGTTGATCGTGTCATTGAAGTGATCGAAGATTATAGCACAGTAAAAGATTGCGCTATTAATGCGAAACTATTAGTTAAGTAAACAGCAAGTAGCTCTTCACTGTTGTTGGTCGGCGACCACCAATGGCTGAGGTTCAAAGAACCGCAATTTTTACATCACTGAAAGTTGCAACGCCTTCAGTGGTGAACACGCCCCAATTGCCTGCGGGCAAATCATAAGCGCGGAAATTCATTGCCACTTTATCATTCACATAAGCAACACCTTTATTGCCATCGATAAATAATTGCAATTTTATTGGGGCATCCGCATGCAGATCTATCGTGCGGTCAAGCTCTGCCATGTGGTCCACTTCACTCCTTTCTCTCGGCCACATGTCAAATACAAGTTTATTGTTAGCCGGTTCCAAACGTATGTAATACGACTTATCGAGATCATCGCTGCAACGGAACATGATGCCTAATTGTTTGGTGCCTTTTTCAAATTGAGCAACCATTTCTATTTTGCATTGATCGGGCAGCTTGCCTGCAACGGCTGCACTGAAGCCATGAGGAGAATTAAAACTCACTCCTGATTGGTTAGTCTTGAAATTACCATTGCCGTTTGCAAATGAAGGAACAGTGCTATTGCGGAATGCCGCATTCACCGTATCTGGAACTTTCACAGATAAACTGCCATCCGCCTCCTGCACAATTTGATGAACAACTAGATTGCCGCCCCACTCCCATCCGCCATTATCTTTTGAATTGCTCCGCGTAGGGTTCCATCCAAAAATATATCTGTGCTTTCCGTCTGATGCTGTTTTTGCTGCGTAGAAAGCATGTCCATCAAAATCATCATTCTTAGGCGTGATCCATGAGCCGTGCAATGAGCGGCTCATCCTGTATCTCGTTCTCACTCTATCTGTAAATTCCGAGAAAAGCAAATACCACCATTCGCCCATCTTAAATAAGTCAGGACATTCGTGCGTGAAATAAAGATCAGGTGCGTAAAACGGTTCCTTCACTTCCCAGTGATGCAAATCTTTTGATGCGCATAAAGCTGTCAGCCCTCTTCTTCGCGAAATTCCTTTTTTAAATCGTGCGGCTATCAGCATATTATATTCCTTTGCTTCTTCATTCCAGAAAACAAATGCATCACGCCAGTCATCTTTTTCATATTTGTCTGCAGGTGCAAAAAAAGTTTCCGATGGAAGTTTTTCCCATTTGTTCATGTCATCACTCACTGCATGCATAATGCCTTGCGCAGGCTTTCCCTGATCAGAAAGGTGTTGATTATGCCCGGTATAAAAAATATGATATTTATTTTGTGCGTGTATAGCAGAACCCGTGAACACATATAAATCCTGTTCATCCTTTGTTCCTCTGGGTAACATTTCCCCATGCTCAGTGAAGTTGACAAAATCGTTGGTGCTGATCCTGTACCACGGAGTTCCTTCACCATGATTGTCGGCATCTCTCCAATCAAGTAAATAAAACAATTGAAATTTTCCTTCGGCAAATAATGGAATAAAATCAGCAGCCCATGCATTCGATGGCTTGTAAAAAAAATCTTTTGTACCCGTGCCTGATGGCAGATTAATTTTCTGGTCTTTGTTCTTCAGGTTTGCAAAAGCAGAAAGAGGCAGCAATGAAACAAGTGGTGAGATCTGTAAAAAATGTCTTCTTTTCATGAGCAATCGTGTTTAAGAGTGGTGGTCTGATATGAGAAAAATGTATACGCCGTTGTTGATGAGGACACCAACAACGGCATAAATTCTTAATTGAATTAAAGTTTATTTACAGAACAAACATTAATCATCTAAAATATAATGCCATTAAAAAATTTTGACGTTTGCAGTGAAGAACATTAGCAACGGCAAGAAGCTATGACAGAGTTCGCCATTCTGATAAAATTGCAATGATAAGTGCAAAAGCAATGGTGATCACCAGCCCTATGATGCTTACAACAAAGGCTCTTTCGTTTTTATAAAACGAACCCCCATTGGAAACATTAGATCTTATTTTTTCTATTTGAAAAAATTGAACACAGGCAGAGGCAATGACAGTACTTAAAGCCGGGAAAATGATACCAGGGACTTTTTCAAGAAAAGGCATGAGAACAAGAGAAAGAATCAATCCGATGGTAAACGCAGAAGAAATCAACAAAGCACGAAGCTGGTTTTGCTTTTCTCCGAGACCTTTAAAATTTTCTGCAATCATATAGCCGCCAACCAGTGGTCCAGCTAAAAATGTGCAGATTAATATAGTTTGCTTTTTGTAAAATTTAGATTCCGATACCGGAGTCAGAATATTATTTTCCATAAAAAGATAAATGGTGTTCTTTAAATTTCAATGTGAATGGGAAATAAATATACTCACAATTCTGAGGTTTTGAAAGACCTCCATCATCAGAAAATTTTTTGCTGCTCACTTCTTGACTGGATGAACTGCAATTCCCTGAATCGTTTCAGTTGTTTTTTCCTTTCGATAATAATACCTGAAATTATTTTCACTGTTGTTTCTATATCATGCCTGATGGCAGCATTGGGAATGCGCAAAGTGAAATATGCTTCTTTCATCGAATAATAAGTGCGCCACAAATCCTTGATAGCTGTTGTTGCATTCAAATTGTGATGTGAGCCATCCACTTCAATATGGACCAATGCGCTTTCAACCGTAATATCAACAGTCTTAAATTTTCCTTTTGATTCTAATTCAGCTTTAATATTCCGCTCTCTTAAATGGCGAAAAAGTTTTTTAGCACAGCTTGTCGGCTTCACACATAATCTATCAAACCAGTTTTGACAGGTGATGCACAATGGAAGTTCAACATTTTCAAAAGAATTGTTGTAGACAGACTTGGGAATAGTTGTGAAACAACGGCAGCAATAGTGGTCGTAGCAATAATTCATAACAGTTATTTAAGGTTACGGGCTACGACCAGCGTGAGGGCAAAATACAAAGCTGTTTTTAATAATGCAATAGCTTGTATATATATCGTTTGTTTTCAAAACTTAACTTGCAGATAAACTACTGCGATGACAACAGATGATCCTATTTTTCATAAACCAGAAAAGTTTATTGCGGCAAAAAAACTTTTGTATGCGAGCATCTTTTTATCAATAATCAATGTTATCATCAACAACATCAGGGTTTCTGTTCACTCTCGTTTTCTATTTTTAAGCTGGTTAGTAGCAGCTATAGTATATATTGTTATATTCATCATCATCAAACAAATGGGCTTGTGCAAAAAATGGGCAAGAACTGTGTTGGCAGTATGGCTTGGTCTCGATTTTTTAGTGGGAGTCATTTCGTTTTTTAATCCATTGGTCGACATGAGCATTCTGGAAATTGCAATCTGGACAGTAAAGGTTATACTGCAGGCAATTGCATTTATTTTTCTATACAGCAGGGATTGCCAAAACTGGTTTAATAGTAAAAAATATGAAATGTTCGGGAAATAGAGCTTTCTATTGCGGCTGCAGAAGCCTGGCTATCAATTCAAGAATTAGCATTTACATTTCATTATTCTTTATCTTGTATCAAAACTACTGCACATGAAAAGGCTCTTCTTATTATGCACGATCTCATTTTGTTTTACTTCGTATATCCATGCAGGTGATACCACTGATATATCTGCATACAAAAAATTAATTGAAGACAACATGCAGAAGCATGTGCAGGAGTTCATTGAATTTGTTTCCATTCCCGATATTTCTTCAATGCCTGCTCACAAAGGCGACATGCAGCATTGCGCAGAATGGCTGAGAGATAAATTGCAATCAAAAGGTTTGATGAATGCGCAGGTGCTTCCAACCGATGGGCACCCGGTTGTGTTTGCTGAATGGAATGGAGCAAAAGGAAAACCTACCGTGCTCATTTACGGACATTATGATGTTCAGCCTGTTCAGGAAGCATTGTGGAACAGCAAACCTTTTACTCCTAAAGAAGATAACGGGCGCATTTATGGCCGCGGTGCTTCTGATGATAAAGGCGGTGTGGTAGTTCCGATATGGGCTATTGAAACTATGCTTCAGAAAGATGGCAAGCTTCCCGTGAACATCAAATTCTTTTTTGAAGGCGAAGAAGAAATAGGCAGCCCTCACCTCGGTAAATTTGTTGCGGAACATAAAGAGTTATTGAAAGCCGATTATGCATACAGCGTTGATGCATTCCAGAAAAGCGACACAGAACCTGAAATGACGATGAGCGTTCGTGGCGGCTGCACCATGGAGTTCAGTATTAAGACTGCGAACAGGGATCTTCACTCGGGTGTGTTCGGAGGAAAATTGCCAAATGCAGCACAGATACTTTCTCAGTTGATTGCAACATTTCATGATGCGGATGGCAAGGTGGCTGTGGCAGGTTTTTATGAGAATGTGTTGCCCATGACAGCAGAAGAAAAAGAGAGAGCTGCAAAAGCTCCTTATGATGAACAAAAAGAAATGAAGGAATATGATGCGCCTGTATTTAACGGAGAAAAAGGATATACTTCTGTTGAGCGTGTGTGGTATCGCCCTACGTTGGATGTCACCGGGATATGGAGCGGCTATACTGCCGAAGAAGGCTTTCTGAATATTGTGCCTGCTTCCGCGCATTGCCGGCTGATGTGCAGGCTGGTATCTAATCAGCACAGCGAAGAAATTATTAATCTCATCAAAAAACATATCGCAGCACATCTTCCCGAAGGTGTAACGCCCACTTACAAAGATTTGGGAGGCGCAGCTATTGATGCAGCAAAATATCCTTCTGATAATCCTTCGTTTAAAGCAGCTTTTACTGTGCTTACCAAATTATACGGAAAGGAGCCCCTGCTAATGGGCACAGGAGGCAGCAATGCTGCAGTAGCTATTATGATGACCCAGATGAACCTGCCGATGTATTCATTCGGTTTTCTCCAGGAAGATGAGAATTACCATTCGCACAACGAGTTCATGCGGGTTTCAGACCTGAAGAAGGGGCAATATGCTTTTTGCATGCTGCTGAAATATATAGCAGCATCAAAAAAATAAATCAAATGCTCTCTGATTTTTTGTTGGTGCTGAAAATATCAGCGATAGAGCAGTGCTTCTTTCATTGAGCATTTCATTAATCAATGAATACTCATAAAATCAGGTGGGCTATTTCAGAATGTTATTTAAAATACCGGAGATTTTCTGGTTGGTTTCTCTGAGGTCTTTTAGTCTTTTTTCTACTTTCCCAATGATCTGAGAGCGGATCTTGGAGTCATTATTTTTTTTTTAGCTCTCTCAGCAACGAATTCAGCTTTTTGCTTAATTCTTTATGTTCTTTTTTGTAATTGCGCAAATCATCAGCCATGCTCATAATTGACAATTTGCAGTAATTTAATTCAAATAACACAGCAATTCAGCGGGCTGATTAAAGTTAATAATTTCATCATCCAACTTAATAGCCAATAGCTCATCAAGCAAGAAAGACCTGAATTATACAGGTGCTTACCAACAACGCATAAACATGCAAGCTTCAGCCGTGTTTTTCAGCGAATCGCAAAAGTGCAACTAATTTTCACCCTGCCTGTCTCATTGAAAGTGTGTCAAAAAATGTTTGTTATATTCTCAATATCAAAGTGCTTTATTAATTCATAAAAAAAACAAAATGAAAATCTTTGTCACTGTATTTCTAATGATAGCGGTTATGAATATCAAAACATTCGCACAATGCGACAAAAAAACAACTTTTGTTTCTTCAAAGACGGAATATATTGACAAGCTGGGAGCGGTTAAAAATACAGTT
>DATGIX010000125.1:0-27370 GCA_035295505.1 Puia sp.
AATCAACTCCATGGTCCGATCCTGCGATCTATCAAAAAACATCTCCGATCACCAACATCACACATGCGAGAACGCCTACGCTAATTCAACATGGTGAGTTTGACAAACGTGTGCCTGTTCCGGATGGTTATGAATTGTATCGTGGCTTGCTCGATAATGGTGTTCCCGCTAAGCTCATTATCTATAAAGGTTTTGGTCATGGTATTTCAAAACCAAAAGAAAGGCTCGCTGCAACCTGGCATAACTGGACATGGTTCAACCATTACGTTTTTGGAGATAAGTTGGTAGACCTTCCTGTAAGTGAATAAGAATTATTCTTCACTAATAATCTCGGTCGGTGAAGACACTGACGATAAAAAGAAAATCATGAGCAACGAAGGAAATACTTTATCGAGAAAAGATTTTGTTTCTCTGATGGCGGCTGCTCCGCTTGCATGGAAATCAGGTTTTCAAAATAGTATTTCTGCGAAGGATAGTATGGGCTTTCCTGCGAAAGAAGAATTTGATATCAAAGGCATTTATATCAATGCAGCATACACGCATCCGATGAGCAAAGGCAGTTATGAAGAGGTCAAACATTTTCTTGATGAACGAATGCAGAACCGGAAAAATCCAAAAAGCTATGATGGGTTCGACAGATCTGAAGCGCTTAATCATTTTGCAAAACTGATACATGCATCACCAGAAGAAGTTGCAGGGGTGCCAAGCACGATGTTTGGAGAAAATATGGTGCTGCATGCATTGGGATTGCCGGGCTCGAAAGAAAAAGTAGTGACCGATGCCTATCATTTTCACGGTTCTTTATTCATGTATGACCAGCTTGCAAAAAAAGGGCTGAACATTACAATTGTAAAACCACGGAACAACAGGATTGATTTGAATGATATGGATGCAGCCATTCAACCGGGAACAAAACTGGTGGCTGTTTCATTGGTGTCAGCAACCACCGGTTTTCAGCATGACCTTAAAAAATTATGCGTGCTCGCACATTCAAAAGGCGCGTTGGTGTATGCAGATATTATTCAGGCTGCGGGCGCAGTGCCCATTGACGTTAAAGAAACGCAGGTTGATTTTTGCGGATGCGCTACTTACAAATGGCTGATGGGAGATTTTGGTATTGGTTTTTTATATGCCAAAAAAGAACTGCTGCCACAGATCAAAAGAACATTTTTTGGGTACAGGCAAATGAAAGATTTTGTTTCGCATGTTTTGCCTTTCGATCCTCCCGGCAATAGCTTGATAGAAACTACATCTAAAGAAGATATTCCCGGTTATTTTGAAGTAGGAACTTTTGCTAATGAAGGAATTGTTGCGCTTCGCTATTCCCTGAATTATCTGAACAAGGTTGGAGTGGATAATATCCAAAAATACAGGCAGCCAATGATCGATAAACTTCAGCAAAAAATACCGGATCAAAAATTCATTCCATTAACGCCATCCGGTTCCACTTCGCCCATTGTTTGTTTTGCTTTTAAAGATGCAATGAAAATCCTGAAGCCGAAATTAGATGCAGCCGATATCAATATTTCAGTGTACGACAACATGATCCGGATTTCCCCATCACTTTACAATGACATGAATGATATTGATAAGCTGATTGATATTTTGAAAAGTGTGTGATTCAAGTGTTCGTGAGTTTGATAAACTACTATAATACATCGTGCAATGTTTGCCTACTTTATTTATCATTCACTGCGCAGGCTCTTGACTGGATTTGCCATTGCTGCTTTTATGGTTTGAAAACTAATCGTCGCAAAAGCAATAATTGCTGCCATCAATCCTGCCGTGAAAAATATCCACCAGCTCATATTTGTCCTGTATGCAAAATTTCTGAGCCATGAATCCATCGCCCACCAGGATATGGGAAAAGCAACAAGAGAAGCAATAATAACCAGCCTGAGAAAATCCTTTGATAAGATAAAAACAATATTATCTGTTCCTGCGCCCAACACTTTTCGGATGCCGATTTCTTTTGTCCGTTGCAATGTTGAGTAAGTGGCAAGCCCGAACAATCCGATGCATGCAATCAAAATGGCGAGCATAGAAAAAATAGTGAATATCTTTTGCTGGCTCTCTTCTGCTTTATATAATGCTGCAATGTTCTGATCGAGGAAACTAAAATGGAAATCATTCTTTGAACCGAAGCCACTCCATGTTTTTTGAATTGCTTCAAGCGCTGTTTTGAAATGGTCGCTTTTAATGCTCACGCCGACTGTGCCCCACCCAAATTTATTGGAGTTGATAATAACCACCGGCGCAATCTTTTTATGCAATGATTGAAAATGAAAATCTTTTACAACACCAATCACGGTAAATATATTATGTTCTTTGCCATCACGGGAATCTAAGAATGGCTCTTTGCTGATCAAACGTGCGCCGATAGGGTGTTGAAGACCGAAATCTTTCACAGCTTCTTCGTTTAAAACAACCCCAACTGAATCTGTTGTATACTCTTTTGAGAATGTTCTTCCATCTTTCAGCTCAAGCCCCAGCAGCTTAAAAAAATTGCCATCCACTTCCATGATTCTATCTGTTCTGGATGCATTGTTATCTAAAGCTACCCAAGTGGCTCCTCCGGCGGATTCATCTTCTCCTGGCAAACCATTACAAGCTGTTATATTTTCAACACCTGCTATTTTTGAAATTTCATCCACAAAAGCATGGCGGTTGTCTCCTGGCTTTCCATCATTCAATTGCCAAACTCTGTCAACTGAAATGATGTGGTCTTTTTTAAAACCAAGCTGATCGCCCAAGACATATTGCATCTGCTTGTTTACAACAATGGTGCAAATGATCAGTATCACAGAAATAGAAAACTGGAAAACAACGAGGCTATTACGCAAAACAACACCGCGCCTGCTCGATTTAAACCGTCCTTTCAACACCATGATCGGATCAAATGATGACAAGACAAACGCAGGATAAAGACCGGCAACAACACCTATCAATATTGAAAAAACAATCAATAATAAAATCTTCATTGGGGTCAAGAAATAGGCAAACGATAATGCTGTGCCTGCAACTTTATTTAACAAAGGCACCAGCAGATAAACAAGCAACAATGCAATGAGTAAGCTTGCAAAACTGAATAGTATGGACTCAGATAAGAATTGACCAATCAGCTCCTTGCGGCGTGAACCAAATGTTTTTCTGATGCCAACTTCTCTTGCCCGTTCAACGGAGAGCGCAGTGGAGAGATTAATAAAATTGACGCATGCAAGAAATAAAATGAAAGCTGCAATCGCACCGAATAAAACAATGATGCGCATGCTCACAGTTGGTCTTAGCTCATCTTCAAGCGAAGAGTTCAGATGAATTTTTTTGATGGGCTGCAGAAAGTAGCGATAGCCGTTTCCTTCAGCGACGAACTTATCATAGGGTTCGCCAAAAAGCCCTGCAATTTTTCCTGCAACATATTTATCTACAATCTGCGGGAGTTTTGCTTCCAGTGCAGCTGCAGATACATTTTTGTTTAGAAGAAGATAGGTATAAGGCCCGAAGTAAACATATTCCGGTTCATTCAGATAATTGATACCGGAGGTTGTTGTGAGAAAAGAAAAACCGAAGTGAGATTTCTCAGGCCAGTCCATACACACACCGCTTACCATGTATTTATCAGAAAAGCCAAGTTTTATTTCTTTTCCCATTGCATTGTCAATAGATCCGAAATATCTTTTCGCAGTCGTTTCTGTCAGCACAACCGTGTTTGGTTTTTCCAATGCAGTGTTAGCATTTCCACGCAAAAACTTTCCGGTGAATACACGAAAGAAATTTGAGTCAACCATCACAGCTTCTTTTTCTGCGAATGATTGATCACCAACCATTACTTTAATTGCTTCCTGATTATCATTTCTAAGCGTCATCACCCGTGTGCTTTCCAATACTTCCGGAAATTCTTTTTTCACAGCCTGCCCGATGGATTGCGGAATGCCGCCACGAAATGCACTTCTTCCAGGATATTTTCTCTCTAAAGCAAGCCGGTAAATCCGGTCGCCCCGCTCATGAAAATCATCATAGCCCAATTCATTTTGGATATACAAAACCAAAAGCAGGCATATCGCCATGCCGGTTGCAAGACCGAACAGGTTGATGAATGTGAATGCTTTTCTCTTTAAGAGATTTCTGATGATGATCTTGAAATAGTTCTTAAACATAAAAAAACATTTGGCATTTGTTGAAGAGGGAATACATTTTTGCGCCAACAAATATGCCTGTTTACATTAAGTTGAATTCCATCAGTTTTCTTAAGAAAATAATAATCATGCTGTGCGGTTTCGATACAACTGATGTATAATAATCGTGCAGCTATTATTAGTTTTTGAGCATCGCCTCATTTTAGCTTTATTCACTTCCCAGCAACGTCTCGCCACAAGCATTGTGCGTTAGCTGCGGACGTTGTGCTATATAGATGAATTGGCGAAAACAACGCAACGTCCGTTGCCAAGCACAAACCTGTTCACGAGGAGACGTTGCTTGGAAAAAGTATAAGTTTCCTTTTAATCTTCATTTTTTCTTTTTGAACACGTTCCTGAAAACGACAACTACTATAACAATCAAGAAAATAAAACCGACAATATTTTCTAAAAAGTCCATGTCGTTATTTTTTTCTCACTTCCCAGCCACGTCTTGCCACAGGTATTGTGCGTCAGTCGCAGACGTTGCGTTGAATGTCTACAAATTTGCAAATCTACATTGTCTTTATTCTTCAGGTTTTATTTTGCCTCTGTGGCAAGTGCCGCAATTGATTTGAGGATTTGGTGTTTGAAGCCCTTTAATTTTTTGTAGTATTTGACCATTTACAGTTTGACGCAAAGCATACATATCCCTCGCAATTTGTTTTGTCATTTTTTCGTCTGAAGCCCAATCAGTGGTATTGTGACAATGGGTGCAGCTTACGCCAAGTGCCTCGCCCCAGTAATTCATTATTCCAATAAAATGAACAGCTTTCACCGACTCGCTATTAGTAAATGTTTGTACATTTTTAAAAACCTCTGATGCGGGCATATCTTTTTTGTCTTTCACCGATTCAAGCACAGCTCTGGCAAAACGCAATCGTTCCTTTTCAAGGCTGTCGTTAAAAGTAAAAGCTGTTGATAATGGTTTCGAATATTTGCCAACCGTAAATGAAGATAAAATTAAAGTACTGCCAATAAGTACCAGTATTACCAGAAAGATTTTCATGGCTGTCTATTTATATAGAGTAAACTAAAATTTTCTACAATGTTTTGCAATCAAATTATTATGGACGGCTAAATCATGCTGACTAAATATGAGGATATGATGAACAGATCTTGCATAAAAATAAACACTAACTGTTGTCATCATTTTTTACTAATCCTATACACATCCCCACCATCAGTAATCGCGAACAGCATGTTGTTCAAATAAGTGACATCGCGGAAACGATTATTGATATTGGTGAGCAATCTTTCTTCTCCAACCACTTTATTGTTTTTAATAACTATCCTGTCGATATGCATGCCGCTCAACGCCGCAATAAATAAATTATTCTTCCATTCAGGAATGGCATTGCCTTTATAAAAACAAATGCCGCTTGGTGATATCACAGGATCCCAATAATAAGCAGGTTGTTCCATTCCTGTTTTTTGCTGTATGGCATCACCAATTTTTTCTCCGCTATATTCTATACCATAAGTAATAACAGGCCATCCATAATTTTTGCCCGGGTGAATGATATTTAATTCATCTCCGCCACGGGGGCCAAATTCAACTTCCCACAATTCTCCCGTCTCAGGATTAATGTCAAGCCCTTGTTCATTGCGATGGCCATAGCTATATATTTCTGGCATTGCGCCTGTCGTATTCAAAAACGGATTACCGGGAGCAGCTTTTCCATCTTTTGTTATCTTGAATATTTTTCCAAGATGCGATTCTAATTTCTGAGCCTGTGCTCTTCCTTCAAGAATGGATCTTTCGCCTGCGCTCACAAAAAGATTTCCATCTTTGTCAAACACTAATCGTGAGCCAAAATGCAAACCACTTTTCAATGCAGGCGTTGCCCTGAAAATAACAACCGGGTTTTCTACTTTTCCTTCTGCTTCATTCAATTTTCCTTTTGCAACTGCAGTTAAGTTACCGGGAGCGTAAGTTTCTGAAAAAGTCCAATAGATCATTTTATTGTTAGCGAAATCCGGATCGAAAGCAACATCGAGCAAACCGCCCTGTCCTTCAAACGCAACCGCAGGAAAGCCTGTAATCTTTTTAATTAGTTTACCATTCGCATCATGAATTTCTGCATAGCCTGATTTTATCGTAACCATTAATCTTCCATCCGGCATACCGACAATTGCAAATGGCGGACCTAATCTTTCAGCTATCTTTTCGACATTGTATGCCGTTGTCGTTTTCACTTTATCAATTCTCGTTTGTCCTTTGAATGCAGGTTTATAATCACTGTTGGGTGATTTCGTTTCAACAGACGTGTCGCTGTAATAATTATTTGCTACGAGCCCATGTTTGTTGTCGGCACGACAAGTACAAAACAGAAACACTAAAAAGCAGGATAAAAAGAAAATGTTCTTTGCATGCATAAGTGAAGTTATTAGAGACTGAAAAATTACGACTATATATTCACTTTGCATCAACGCTCATTGTCCCATACAAATTAACGCAGAACAAGACGTTGCCGGAAAGATTTAAAATTAATGAAGGCTGTTGCAACAATATTGCGCATAAATTGTCTCATCCATTTTCTTATATCATAGCTTATGCAAAAAAATATATTCATCCGCAGGCTCGTTTGCGTAGTACTGCTTGGCATTTCAGCCCTTTCCTGTTTTTCACAAACAGAACATCCTTCATCAGCATTTATTCCTGGTACATTATTGAAAAAAGATTTCCTGTTGCTGCGCGACACGCTTGAGAAAAGCCATCCCGGCATGTATCGTTATAAAACAAAAAAAGAAATCGATCATGTTTTTGATAGCTGCTATGCAAGCATAAAAGATTCCATGAGCATGATTGGTTTTTATAAGCTCACGAGATTCGCAATTGCATCTATCGAAGATGGCCATAGCAATTGCAAATTACCAGAACCTGTGATGAATGATTTTGTAAGCAACGCAAAAGTGTTCCCGGCAATGGTACTGTTCATCAACAGCCGTGCTTATATTTTTTGTTGCAAACAAAACGCGGCACTTACTGGTGCAGAAATTTTATCCATTAACGGAAAACCAGCAGCAGCAATCATCCAAAAAATGTTTTCATTCATTCCATCAGATGCGGGCATCACATCCAGAAAAAACTGGGAGCTGCCTGAATTTTTTCATCTTTTATATAATGCACTGTATGGCGAACAAAATCATTTTGATATTGATTATCGCCTGCCTGATAGAACTGAAGGGAAAACGAGGCTACAGCCCGACATCATTAAAAATATTTTTTGTAGCAACCCGTTCCCCAGGCCAAAAAAATATCTTGAGTTGTCATATCATCCCGGAGGTATTGCAGTGCTCAGCATCAAAACTTTTTTCGATGGCTTCCTGCAACAGACTGGTGAAAACTTCCATGCATTTTTAGATTCTGCTTTCACTGATATCAAAAAGAAAGGCACCAAAAAACTATTGATCGACTTGCGGCGCAACCAGGGCGGCAACGACGCTAACGGTGCTTTGCTGTATGCTTATCTTACACAAAAGCCTTTTTCTTATTATGCATCTCTCGAAACCACACATGAGCAGTTCACATCAGGCCATCATTCATTGTTGAGTATTCAACAACCAGAAAAAAACAATTTTGCAGGCAAAGTGTATGTGCTCGCGGATGGAAGAAGTTTTTCTGCTTCCGCTGAATTTGCAGCTATCGCAAAATCAAATCAGCGTGCTATATTTCTTGGAGAAGAAAACGGTGGAGGTTATTATGGCAACACATCCGGCGATGACCTCATGTTGCTATTGCCCAACAGCCAGATCAGTTGCCGCGTTCCTTTGATAAAATATACAGTTGCCGTTAAAAAATCCTCCAACAAAGGTTTGGGCATTTTACCGGATTATCCTCTTTATCCTTCCATCACTGATATCATACAATCAAAAGATGGAGAAATGGATGAAGCGTTAAAGATTGTGAAGGTTCATTAGAACTTTTTTTCTTCACAGCAACTTCTCCTTGTGAACTAATTTGTGCCGGACAGGGAATGTTGTATTGTTATCAACAATCTATGTTTCGCTTATTGCTGTTGCTCCTACAATTTACTTTTCCTCAAGCTTCGCTAACTTCTTTCTTGTTTCTGATGTTTCTTGAATGGATAAAGACTTTCTGTAAGCAGCTATTGCATTTGCTTTATCTCCTTTGGCCACATAAAGGTCACCGAGAAAATCGTATGTTCTCGACCGGTTAGGATAGTTTTTAATATTCATCTTATATAAATCTTCTGCCTGCCTGAAATGCTTTTTTTCCACTGATTGAAAACCTGCATTGATCACCACATCTTCTGGTGGCAATAATGTTTTTCCATCTTCTGAAGTGATCCCGTATTTTGTGCTGAGGTTTGCAAAATGCGCAGTAAGAAATGAATCCAGCCTGACTGTAGCATCACCAAAATAATCGTCCAGCCTGTAATCTTTAAAAATAAAATGCAGTGCATCATAAGTGGTTATCAAGGGAACAGAGCTATGTGTGTCATCATTATAATATTTATAAGCAGCCTGTAATCCATTTTGTGGATTGCTCATCAGATATCTGCTCAACTGAATGATGGAGCGCGGATGAATGGAACCTTCTGTAGTGTCAAGTTGAACAGCAGCTGAATCCATTCGAGGCGGCATTGTATTGGCCATACCGAGAAAAATAGCTTCGCCTTTGTATGAATCTGTTTTAAGCGCCTGCTCTGTTTCATGCAAAAGCTTTTGCTTATCCCACCACATGCTCGGGTCGATGGCAACATAGCTACTGAAAATATTTTTATGGTGTACCAGCGTATTGATCACAGTCAGCCCGCCCAATGAATGGCCGATGAGCATGCGATAATGCGTGGTTGGATATAGTGAATCGATATGCGGGATCAGCTCCTTTTCAATAAAAGAAATAAATGCTTCGCCGCCGCCGGACACTTTGGAAAAGCCGCTGTCAATCCAGCCGCCGGGAGGCACATGGGTTGGTGTCAGGTCACGCCCACGGTCAGTGTTAGGAATGGCTACGACAATCATTTCAGGACAATAGTTATTTCCGTTTATGGAGCTGAGAAAGTCTGCCATGCCCACCACGCTGCTGAAGTTCCAGTCGGCATCCAGCAGATATAAAACAGGGTATTTCTTTTTCGCAGAATGGTCTCTGATCGATGCCGGCACATGCACCCATATTTTTCTTTGCTCTTTTAAAGTCTGCGAATTGATACTATCGATGCTGCCAATAACAATTGAATTGTTTTGCTGTGCATCAGCATGTGTCAGCAACATAGCGAGCACATATACTAATAGCAATGAACATTTTATTTTCTTTCTCATAATGTATTTTATAGTGTTCTACTTGTTTTGAATTATAAAGATGGGGTTTAGGGGATTTTGTTGCATAAGCCATTGGGATGCATTTTTCAGATGTTGGTGGTAAGCTTAACATTAATGACTATATGCAAAGACAGCGAAAAGCTTGGTGATTGAGGGTAGCTGCAAGCTACAAAAAAATGCGGCGGAGGCGCAGCCGTTGGCTGGGTAGCTTTTTCTTTATTAATCGTTATAACAAACTACACTCAGTGTGAGAGAAGCCTGAATACTCATACCGCTTAGCAGATATTCTTCTACCGCTGTCAAGATCGGCGGCACTTAGCATGGGCAACTCGCAAGGCTTGCCGCAGTGCCGGCATTTATATCCGACCGCCGAGAGCAAAAGCCCCGTCAATGATTTTATGCTGAAGTTACTGAAACGATTAATAGAATAATGCTCAAAAGATAACAGCGGGTGTTCCGCAACGCTCGCGCAAATCCTGCACAAGACACCGGGTGGAAAAAATAACATTTTTTTATCCATTGTTAGACAAGCGTTAAAACCACTCATTCCTGCAACCAGTGCTACTCCATTGCGTTATTAATTAAAACGATTTATCAATGAAGCAATACAAAAGTAGTGTGCTGCTGGCAATCGCAGCCATAGGATTGGTGGTACTGGGGGCATGCCGCAAAGAACCGCTGAATAACCTCAGTAATGAAGAGTCAAGAATTTATGAAACCAACTTCGACAGCACCGCTCAGTTCGGGTCTTACAAAACTTTCAGTGTTGCTGACTCAGCCGACGTGCTGGAAGATGGGCAATATGCAGGAAAAATCCTGACCGACTATGAAGCAAAGCTCATAGCTGCACTCAAACAGTCGATGGCAGGGCGCGGCTATTCGCTGGTAGCCAGGACAGCCAACCCCGACCTCGCAATCAATATCACAGAAGTAGTGAACACGCAGACCGCTGTTTTCAGTTATGGTGATTACTGGGGCGATTACGGGTACTATTACGATCCGTATTACTGGGGGTATCCCGGTTATAGTTATTATAGCCCCTATGCTTACGCAGTGTACAGTGTACAGAGCGCAGCGGAGATAGACTTGCTCGACCTGAAAAATGCGGCCACAAACGGCAATAAAATCAAAGGGCTCTGGTCTGGTCTCGTGCAGGGGGAGGATGTTTTCAACCCTAACAACGCTGCACCAGAAGTCGCAGCACTCTTTGCACAGTCTGCTTACCTCAAAACAAATAATTAAAACAATGAGATTCTTACAAAAATATTCATCAGCATTGGCACTGGCGCTTGTGATCTGTTCAGCTGCCTTTTCACAAAACGGGATGGAGCTCAACCTTAACTATAACGTGGGCATTCCTTCCGGATCATTAAAGGACTACGTCAACAAGGCTTCCTTCAGGGGCTTTACAGGCTCGATTGATTATGCGGTCAGCAGCCGGCTGAGAGTGGGGCTCGGCTTTGGCTTCAATGATTATTATCAAAAATATCCGAGACAGGTTTATGATGAAGGAGGCAATACTTCCGTGTCAGCAGTCCTTAGCAATTCCATTCAGCAATATCCACTGATTGCCCATGCGAGTTATGAATTGATTAGTAAAGGAATCATCAAGCCGTATATTGGCGCAGGTGGTGGAGTAAATTTTATCAGCTTTGGACAATATCTCGGTGAGTTCGGGGGCAGCGCATCCTACACAAGGTTTCTTTTGCAGGGAGAAGCCGGAATACTCATACCGCTTAGCAGTTATTCATCTACCGCTGTTAAGATCGGCGGCACTTATAACTATGCACCCTTCCATGAATTTGGCACAAAGGATCTCAGTAGCTGGGGCATCCAGGCAGGCATCAGGTTCCCACTGCATTAGCATGTACAACGAGCAGGGATTGCCGCAGTGCCGGAATTTTATATACTTCAGCTAAAGGCAAAAGCCGCTCAATGATTTTATGCTGAAGTCAATATTAAATGCTCAATAGTATAATGACCGCCGGAACTCTCCACCGCTATTAGTGTGGTGTTCTGATTTTACGCGCAGCATCACCAACAGCAGGCTATTAAGTTAAGTTGTTGGTGAAGCTAACGCGCATGGCTATTCAGAACACCAACAACGGCGGAGGCAGTATTTATTTCACGTTTGATGCTGAAATTTTTCTTCCTGCATCAATCAAAATTACGTTTGGCGATTTGTCAAGTTTTAGCTCTTGTAAAATCTTGGTTGTCTTGTTGAATTCAACAGCATCAAAATACAAAATGACTTTTATAGATTTCTTTGTGCTATTTGCTTTTTCGTAAACTTCAACTTGTTTTTCAAGATTCTGTTTTAGTTTCGAATTTGAAGCCAACTTAAACTCAACAAGTGTTTTGTCAGCCGAACCTCTCGAAATAGCGTAATCTACAGGTCCTCTACCATTGTTTGTTTCTCTATTTACATCATAGTCGCTAGCAAACCACGTTAGCCTATATATTATCTGCAAATCTTCTTCACGTTTGATTGGATTTCCATCAATGTAAAATAATCTATAACCGTCATTGTCTTCAATAACAGTTTTTAAATATTGAACTCTTGCTAAAGACTCTTCATAAGAACTGTTTCCAGATATTTCATAGAAGTCACTTGTTTCCAAAAGCAGTTGAACAAATTCTTGAAGTTTTTGAATAAAGATTGCTTCAACTTCTTCAACATTTTGTTTGGAAAGGTTTTTCGCCCCTTCTTTATTTTCTTCTTTTAGTTTGACATAAAACTTAATAATCTCTGGAAATTGATTTATAGTTTCATGAACGGCTTTGGTTATTTCCTTTTGTGTATTCTTTTTGTTCTTTTCAGTTTTTGGAAGGCATTTAAGATAATAGTTAAATACTTCGTGTTTTAACTGGGCGTTTGGAATGCTATTCACAATTCCTGTAAAGTTTCCTCTCAGGTCATTGCTATTTATCCAATTGTCATCTTTTGTAAGTAAATCTCTTGGTGTTAATAAAACATAGTCACCGAAGATATATGGCAACTTGTATTTTTTAGGCATCCACCTTTCAAAAGTGTAGTCAAAATATGCTTTCTCAACATTGACTTCAGATAATAATGATTCATCAATATTTTCTGACGCAAAAGTTTGTGTGTATTCGCACAGGTAGCTTTTTATAAGATTGGTTGTAAAGTCGCTAATGTTGTCTTTACCAACTCCTATTTCAAATAATCCTGCTTTTTCTAAATGCGATGATTGTGTAATTCTTTCTTTTCCCAAATCGTCAAAAACAATATAAATAGACGAGGAAAACGCTCTGCCAAAAGTCATGTTCAGTCCTCTGCCACTATTTCCAATTTTGCTGTACCCTAACCAATTTTGCTTCACTTCTCGGAATATGTACCAGGACTGTATTTGATAGTTGTGTGATATACTTTTTTCTGCCTTAGCTTTTAGAAATGTCAAATATTGAATGATTGATTTGTGTAAGTCTTGATATTCCTCTTTCTTGCTTCCAAATAATAAAAATGGGTCAATAAACAAAGGAAGGTCATTGATAAGAGAAATATTAAATGCTCCATAGAGTTCCAGAATGGATTCGTCTATGTCAAAAAAGTCTGTAAAGTAAATTTTCATATACTATAAGGGTCTGCTAATATTGCTGCAAACTCATAAATATACGAAGGTTTTTTAGCCATAAACTTTCGCAAACACAACTGAACATTTTTCATTATCATATTCACTTCAGCAATATCGCACACATAGCTTTTATGTGATGGATGGAAGCATCCGATTCAAGTCCCGATCACTAAAACTTAATAACCTGCGTCGCATAAGCCACCACATCATGCCCGTTTTGCTTGCCGCATATCCATGCCGGGCTTTCTTTCAATGCCTGTTTTGTCAATGCTTCAAAAGTTGCATCCCCCGACACCTTCGCTATGTCGGTAATCTGCCCATGCAAATGAACGATGAACTGCATTTTTATTTCACCGCCACCTGCATCTGATATTTCACTGTGATGCTTGTCTGCAAAACTGCTCATATATTTATTCCATGCATCTTCCCCGCCGGGAAAAGAAGGCGGGATCTGGCATTTGGTAAAAGTCATGGCATTATGACGGATAGCGTCTTTGATCCTTGGGCTGATGGAAGAGTAATAATCTTCATAATCCCATTGAGAGTGGTTATAAGTGTACACCGTATTATTTTTCAATGTAACGGTGATTGTCCTGTCTTCAAAAGATGAGGTTACAGATGCAATATCTTTATCACTGATGGTGTGCAGAGCAGGAAGCGAATCCTGAGAACCGCTCAAACAAATATTTGTTGTGATATTATTTTTCTTAAAGCTGCTTGCAGCAAATGAAATAGCGAAAATGAGGACGACTGTAGCAATTTTCATAATAAGCTTTTAAGGATGAATAGTTTTTGTGCTATTAAAGTAGCATTTTAATTTCTTCCCGCCCAAACAATCCCTGCCGGCATCCACCTCACATCACTCACATCTTTCAGCAAACCTTTACGCATTGCTTCATAGCGTAGCGAGCAGCCGATAACCATTATTTCATCATCACTTAATTCAAATGGCAAAGAAATAACCTGCGAAGGGAAAAGATGATCATCATACACAATGCTTAATTCATCATCCCGGCAATCAGTGAGCGTTTGCGTTTTCATATTGCAGACTGCTGCGGCTAATCTTAATGTCACATCGCGGGTATAGGCAGGCGCAACCATTTTCTGCTCAGGCACAAAAGCAGGCAGCATTAATTGCATATCGCCTGCAATATTTCGGTTAACCGACACCGTTAGCTTCATCCTTTCTTTTAAAAGGCTTTGCTCATTAAATTCAAACCCGCTTATAAATGGCAAATTATCAACTGAAGCATCATCTGCAAGCAGATATCTATACACTGCATTATTGAACCGGAGAATGGTTGTTTTATCAAGAGCGGAATTGAACAGAGGCTGCAGACCGCTGCGGAATGCTTTTGCTATTCTTACTGCATTCCCGAATTTGCCTGCACTGGCTTTGGTGGCAGTAGTTTGTTTTACTGTTGAAGGCCTGGAGCGCACATAAAAACCACCGAACCTTTGATAGAATATAAGGTTACCGGCTGTGCCGCTGAATTTCAGATTGGATTGGATTGCCATAGGAAAGGTTATTGATTGCTTCGTTTCTTCTTCGGATCAAGTCCGGTAATTACCGGACTTGATCCGAAGAAAGCATGAAGGAAACGCGGCTCAGGCTGGGTTTATTGTAAACCGCAATCTGAAGCCGAAGACTTCCAAAGTTTTGAAAACTTCGAAAGTCTTTGTGTGGTTGTCATTTTCAAAAATCCAATACATTTGGATAAACCAAAAACTAACCACATGCAAACCGGAGCGCTCAACGCCAAACCTCATTATGCCATTCTCGACGGGCTTCGGGGCGTAGCTTCTGTGCTGGTGATTGCTTTCCATATTTTTGAAGCGCATTCCACCAGTCATCTCGATCAGATCATCAACCACGGTTACCTCGCTGTTGATTTTTTCTTTCTGCTTTCGGGGTTTGTGATCGGTTATGCTTATGACGACAGATGGAGCAAATTCACCATAAAAGATTTTTTTAAGATCCGTCTCGTGCGATTGCAGCCAATGGTGGTGCTGGGCATGATCATTGGTGCTGTTTGCTTTTATTTTCAGGATTCAACGATGTGGCCGACAATTCACGCAGTCCCTGTTTGGAAAATGTTGCTTACCCTGGTCATCGGTGTCACGTTGATACCGGTGCCAACCTCTTTCGACATTCGCGGATGGCAGGAAATGCACCCATTGAATGGTCCCGGGTGGTCGTTGTTCTTTGAGTACATCGCAAATATTTTATACGCTGTTATCGTCAGAAAGTTTTCAAAATTATTATTAGGCGCATTGGTATTTCTTTCAGCATGCGCATTGATCCATCTGGCATTGACAAGCCCGGCCGGTGATATCATCGGTGGCTGGTCACTTGAGCAAACGCAATTGCACATTGGTTTTGCAAGGGTGATGTATCCTTTCTTTGCAGGCTTGCTGCTTTCAAGATCACTAAAATTGTTTCACATCAGCAATGCATTTCTATGGTCGAGTGTTTTGTTATTGATTGTTCTTTGCATGCCAAGAATTGGTGGCAGTGAACATTTGTGGGTGAATGGGCTATATGATTCGCTCATCGTGATCATCATTTTTCCATTAGTTGTTTTTATTGGTGCTTGCGGAACAACAAAAGGAAAAACAGAAACAGCTATCTGCAAATTTCTCGGCGATATTTCTTATCCGCTTTATATCACACATTACCCCATCATTTATATGTACACCGCATGGGTAAGCGACCACAAGCCTTCATTCATGCAGGCGCTGCCACTTGCATTATTATCTTTCGCATCCAGCATATTGGTAGCTTACGCAAGCCTGAAATGGTATGATGAGCCGGTAAGAAAATGGCTAAAGAAAAAAGTATTGATGAAAAATGTATAGCACTTTTGTTTATCTGCCTTTGTTCAGTACTCACCGATTTGACAAGGTTTGTTTTCTGCTGAATCATTAACTTTAAAATTCAACAATAATATCTGTATGAACAATATCCGCAAAGAAGATATCAAACAGGAAGTGTTCGACCTCTATGATGATTATGCGCATAACCGCATCGACCGGAGAGAATTTGTGCAGCAGCTTTCTGCTTATGCTGTTGGTGGAATGACGGTTGCATCTCTCATGAGTTTTATGATGCCTGATTATAAAGGAGCAATCCAGACTTCGCATGATGATCCAAACCTGAAATCAGAATATGTAAATTATAATTCTCCGCAAGGTGATGGCAACATCAAGGCATTGCTTTCAAAACCTGTTGATTCAAAAGAAAAACTTGGTGGCATTGTTGTAGTTCATGAAAACCGCGGGCTTAATCCTCATATTGAGGATGTAGCAAGAAGAGCAGCGCTTGCAGGTTTTATTTCTATTGCACCGGATGCATTAACGCCTTTAGGTGGTTACCCCGGCAATGATGACAAAGGCCGTGAGTTGCAAAGCAAGCTCGATAAAAATAAAATGCTCGAAGATTTTATAACAGCGTATGATTCCCTGAAAAATCACAAAGACTGCAATGGTAAAGTGGGCGTTGTTGGTTTTTGTTTTGGAGGATGGATTGCGAACATGATGGCAGTGCGCATCTCAACACTCTCTGCAGCAGTTCCTTTTTATGGCTCACAGCCCGCTGCAGAAGATGTGCCTAAAATACAAGCGCCATTGCTATTGCATTATGCCGGTCTGGACACACATGTGAATGAAGGATGGCCGGCTTATGAAGCTGCGTTGAAAGCTAATAATAAAACATACACATCATATATTTATCCAAACGTGAATCATGGTTTCAACAATGATACAACACCGCGATATGACAAAGATGCAGCAACGCTCGCATGGCAAAGAACAATAGAATTTTTCAATAAATATTTAAAGTAGCGGGAAAGGAATATCACATGGAAAAAGTGATTTCAGATATGCGTCACTGTTAAGTAATAACATTTATAAAAACTCATACCCGATGTCTCTTCTGTAATAAATGCCATCGTAATCAATATTCTCCAGCACATCTCTTGATTTGTCGACAGCTTCATACACCGTTTCTGCAAATGAAGTAACACAAAGCACACGACCACCATTGGTAATGATTTTTTCTCCATCTGCTTTTGTGCCCGCATGAAAAACGAGACTATCTTTCGAAACTTCATTATCTAACCCGTCAATCACATATCCTTTTTCATAAGCACCGGGATAACCGCGGCTCACAGCAACGATTGTTATTGCTGTCCTTTGATCAACGCTGATTTTTACGGTATCAAGCTCCTGATTGCAGGTGCTTACAAACAATCCCACTAAATCGTTTTCTAATCTTGGTATGATCACTTCTGTTTCAGGATCACCGAGACGGCAATTGTATTCAATCACGTAAGGTTCATCGTTCACTTTTATTACGCCGATAAAAATAAAACCCTTGTAGTCGATGCCATCTTCATGCAGTCCATTAATAGTGGGTTTGATGATGCGCTCTTCTACTTTTTGCATGAAGGAACCCGTTGCAAAAGGCACAGGGCTTACAGCGCCCATGCCCCCGGTGTTTGGGCCTTTATCACCTTCATCAATTTTTTTATAATCTTTTGCCTCCGGCAACAGCACATAATTTTTCCCGTCTGTTAATACAAACACACTCATTTCAATGCCCTCTAAAAACTCTTCCACTACTACTTTCTTGCTGGCATCACCAAACTTCGATTGCTGGATCATCAATTCAAATTCTGCAATTGCTTCCAGATGGTTCTGACAAATCACGACACCTTTTCCGGCAGCGAGACCATCAGCTTTCAAAACAATCGGCAAAGCATGCGCTTTCAAAAACTCTATGCCTTCTTCATAATTATCAATCGTAAATTCTTTATATCCGGCTGTTGGTATTTTATGTTTTGACATGAAAGCTTTTGCAAATGCTTTGCTTCCTTCCAACTGTGCACCTTGTTGGGATGGCCCGATGAAATAAATTTTTTCGAGCGTAGGTTTCGATTTGAAGTAATCACACAGACCTTTCACCAATGGCTCTTCAGGGCCAACTACCACCATTTCAATTTTCTTCTCTTCACAAAATTTTCCTATTTCATCAAAATCAGAAATATCAAGATTCACATTGATGCCGCATTTGGCTGTGCCTGTGTTTCCCGGAGCTATATAAAGAGGGTTCGCCCAAACACTTTGGTTCAATTTCCATGCAAGCGCATGCTCGCGACCACCAGATCCTAACAGTAAGATATTCATAAGCAGCTATTCAAAGCCCGAAATTGCACATTCGAGCGCAAATATGAAAATGAATTTTATAAATGGCAATAAAAACTCATTTGGTCTTTTTCATTTTAATTAATTCAGTACTTTACGTAATTCTTTTAAAAATTCTTCAATAACCAAAAAGCGATTTGCTATGACTGAACAACTCGTAAAAAAAGGTCATCCAAAAGGCTTGTATATTCTCTTCGCTACAGAAATGTGGGAGCGCTTCAACTTCTATGGCATGAGAGCAATACTCATTTTGTTCATGACAAAGGCGCTGTTGTTCGATCATGCATTCGCATCTAATTTATATGGAAGTTATTTAAGCCTTGTTTACCTAACACCATTGTTGGGCGGTTATATCGCCGATCGTTATTGGGGCAACAGAAGATCAATTATCGTTGGAGGTATTGTGATGGCCTTAGGAGAATTGATCTTATTTCTTTGTGGCACTTTCTATCATTCAGCTCCTCAGCTTTCAACTTTTTTATTTTTTTCGGGGCTTGGTTTCATGATTACAGGAAATGGTTTTTTTAAGCCCAACATTTCTTCGCTTGTCGGGCAACTTTACCCGTCAAACGATCACCGCAAAGATGCAGCATACACTATTTTCTACATGGGCATCAATGTTGGTGGCGCAATCGGGCCTTTTGTTTGCGGGCTTGTCGGCGACACAGGCAATCCGGCGGATTTCAGATGGGCATTTCTATGTGGCGGAGTTGGGATGTGCATCAGCGTGATTGTGCAAAAATTATTTCAGCACAAATATGTTGTGGATCCTGATAATAATATTCTTGGTCTCGTCCCTAAAAACAGCCCTAAAGCTTTCAGCAATCCTGTTTTGATTGTTGGGGCACTGGCATTGCTTGTTCCGGTAATGATTGGTTTGTATTATCTGGATGCAAAATTCAACTATCTTTTTTATTTGCTCACGGCTTGCATTGTGATCATTCCAACTATTATTTTTTTAGATAAAACACTCACGGCTGTTGAAAAGAAAAAAGTGATGGTGATTTTTGTGGTCTGTTTTTTTGTGATTTTTTTCTGGGGAGCTTTTGAACAGGCCGGAGCATCGCTCACTTTTTTTGCAGATGAACAAACAGACAGAAGCATTAAAGGTTTTAAAGTGCCCGTTTGGGGAATTGCAGTTGTGTCAGCACTTTTATTGTATTATGTTTTCACGCTCTTTAAAAAAGCAGCTAAAAATTTGGCGTCTGACTTCGATAAAGAATTGCGCATTACTGTGTATGGCTTGTTGTCCGTTCTTTCCATTGCTATTATCATCGCAAATATTTATTTGCTTTCTTCGGGCATGCAATATGTCACAAAAGATGAAGTGCCTGCAAGCTGGTTCCAATCTCTCAATTCAACTTTTGTTGTTTTGTTTGCGCCATTCTTTGCATGGCTTTGGTTATCGCTCGGAAAAAGAGAACCATCTTCTCCAACCAAAATGGCAATGGGCTTAATGTTGCTTGCGCTTGGCTATTTATGGATTGCTAAAGGCGTGGATAATATTGCGCCGGGTGTGAAGGTGAGCATGATATGGCTAACGGGAATGTATGCGCTGCATACAGCCGGAGAGCTTTGTTTATCGCCTATTGGAATGTCGCTCGTTAATAAATTATCACCATTGAAATTCTCCTCTTTATTAATGGCAATATGGTTCACTGCAAATGCATTTGGAAATAAAGTAGCGGGAGTGCTGAGCGCTTTGTATCCTGAAAAAGGAAAAGCGACATCATTTCTCGGCTATCAAATGAATAACCTGCATGATTTCTTCATGCTTTTTGTTTTTATGGCGGGAACGGCTTCCATCATTCTTTTTTTATTGACGCTCAAACTTCAGAAAATGATGAAGACTGAATAGCAATTGCGATTGTTCCTCTTCTAACAAAAAAGAAATTAACTTATCGAGAAGTGAGCTAAAAACTTAAGCGAACATTATCTCTCTATCACTATAATTTGTGTGAATACACTTACGTTTCCTTCATCAAGAACCCTGAGGAAATAAAATCCTTGCGCATTGCCGCCGGGGACATTTAAAGATTCTGTTTGCAAAAGCTGCGAAACTTTTATTTTGTTATTGAGAACAATGTTGCCCACAGCATCTGTCAATTGAATGGTATAATTCCCTGTTTTAAGATTATTGAACTGTACATTAAATTTATCACTGAAAATAGGGTTGGGATAAGCTTTGATCTTATCAGAATTGTTAGCAAAAGTCTTAAAGAGAGAAGGCGGCAAAGTGTGTAGCACATTACTGTTTGCAAGATCTGCTGTTGTGAAAGTTTCGCTCATGGACTTATATGGCGATGCAGCCCATTTTTTTGGGTCAACAGAAAAATAAGAATCCGAATATGCCGAGCTGCTTATGATTAAGTTGCCATTCTCATCAACTGCTGCACCATTTGCAGTGAATGTTTGTGGCAAGCCCGATATAGATCCCAGAAATTGAGTTTTCCTTGATTGGATATCTATTTTGAAAACACGATTGCTTGCGCTGATGAGGTAAAGGCTGCCATTGTCATCTGCAACCATATCTCCACCGCTGTTGCTGCAAGGATTGTTGCGAACACTCTCAGTATTTGTGGGCGCATCGAAAAGCTCACCAAGGTCGTTGATCACGATATTTCCATTGGTATTGAAACGAAGAAGATGATTGCCATCGTTGGTCACTGTGTATCCGTAGCCATCTGGCGCGATCACCATTCTTGAAATGGCAGCGGGATAAAAATCAAACTTACCCGCCTTGCTGAATGACTGATCAGCAACAGTGTATGTTTTCATGCTGTTGAGATCGATATAACGAAGCTCATTGATCAGCACCGGCGCATAAAAAATTCTATTGTTCTTTTTGTCGAAAGCAAGTGCTGCCACACCGCTGCCAAATGCAAGCTGTGGGTTGCTGTTCGAGAATGTGTCATTAGCAAAACTTAAAATTTTTTTCAGGCTGTAGGTATCATAAATATCTGCACCGATTTTCTCGTTGTTCATCATCACTGTTGTGAACTGATTTGTTTCTGTGTTCAGTTTTCGAAGGCAAACCCAATCAGTCCCGCTTTTCTGAAGTGAGGTAATAGCATAAACAAAATGATCTTGCTGGGCATGAGCATGATTAAAAAGGGCAAGGAAAAAAAACAGGCCAATAAGTAAATTTTTTTTCATAACAGTACTTTTAGTTTCCAAATAATAAATAGAAATATTGCTAAAGATTTTGCCTTGCATAAAATCATTTATTAATCAATTGCAGCGGCATAAAATCACTGCATGAATTCTATTTATGCGTAATAGTTAAAAAGGGAGTTTTACAGGCAATTCAAGGATGGGAGTAGAATTAAATCACAATAAAGTTAACAATTATTTTTTATTATCTCATTCATTATGAATTTCCGTTTTCAAATTCTCTCGGCTTGCAGTTTCTACATGCATAGCTGTCTTTTAAACCATTGCAAAGACCGGGGCTGCTCATAATAAATATATTGCTGTTATCGTTCTATTTGTAAATAAAACCTTTGACTATGACAGAAAAAATATTTAATCATCCTCTGCGTAAGATTGTTCTTAAATATGATGAAAACATATCCGAATCTGATTATGAGAAAGAACTGCTCCAAGCCTATTTAATTATCCATGATAAAAGCGAAAAGCTGATTAAGCAGTTTGCCAAATTGCATTATGACTACAAAGTGTTTGATGATTTGTTAGAAGCCGCAGAAAAAAATATTATGCCCATCGTTGAAAAGATTGACGACGAGCATGCCAGATTGCCTTTCCTTTTGAAAGATCCGAAGAATAAAATCCGGCTCTTGCAAATAAGAGAGCACCTGACTGAATACTTTTCAGAGATAAATTCATTTCAACAAAACCATGTCACCCCGATTCAGGAACAATCAGGTTCGCTTTTTAAACAACTTAATGATTTTGAAAACGCAGATGAAAAATTAGACAAAGAGTTTTCTCAATACCATCAGGAAACCTGTAAAAGTTTGTATCGCGAATTTGACATGTATTCTCTTGACTTAATTTCTTATGATGAAGATCAGAACAATTTGTGCGAGAGCTTTTCTTATATTTTAAAGCGTTCAGGTGATATTGATGTAATCATTAAACGTTATCAAATTCTTATAGGCAGGATAAAGGCATTGTATGATAAATGGAATGAGATAAAAAGTTGGCTTGATTGAACTATTTATTTTTAAATATTGCTAAAGGCAAAGCTTGGGGCTGACAATTAAAAAAATCAGCTCATTTTGAAAGGAACAATCATTTCAAATGAAGGGATGTTGACTTCAAATGTTTTTTTTGTGTTGAGATTTTCCATGATGTAAGTGCCATGCATCTTCCCCATCTCTGTGCGTAGGTTGCAGCCTGAAACATATTGATATCTTTCTTCCGGATTCAATGTTGGCTGAACACCTACAACACCTTCGCCTTCCACTTCGCGATAAGTTCCGTTGCTGTCGAAAATATGCCAATGGCGGCGATGCAATTTGACGGGGAAATTATTATGGTTCTCCAGCGTGATGCGATATGCAAACATATATTCGCCGGACATAGGATTGCTGTAATCCGGTTGATAAAACGTTTCCACGCTCACTTCAACCCCTTCTGAAATTTTGTTGGCCATGGAAACAAATTTCAATAAAATTAAACAAATTGAGGCTTTGATAAAAGGATTATTTAAGAAATAATATCTTAATGCTGATTCTATCTTATTTTTATGCAACTTAGATAGGAATTTATCTGATGATTGTACATATTTAGCAAATCATAAATCTTATTCATAAAATTTTCAACATGAAAATAGCTGTAGCAAAAGGAGATGGCATTGGCCCGGAAATCATGGATGCCGTGCTGAATATTTTTAATGCAAACAAAGTGCCGTTGGAATATGAGTTTGTGGACATGGGCAAATGGGTTTTCGACAAAGGGTTTTCAAACGGCATGACGCCGGAAGCAAAACATACCATTGAAGAACTCGGCATTTTATTCAAAGGCCCAATGGAAACACCAAAAGGAAAAGGTGTGAAGAGCGTGAACGTGACTGCGAGAAAAACATGGAACACTTATGCAAACAAAAGAGTGTTCCAGACTTTACATGGAGTGGACACTGTTTTTTCAAAAGCCGGAATTCCGATAGACATCACCGTTGTTCGCGAAAATATTGAAGACACTTATGGAGGCATCGAGCACATGCCTACTCATGATGTTGCGCTCAGCAGAAGATTTATCACTCGCCCGGGAAGTCTGCAGGTGATAAAATATGCTTTTGAAATGGCGAAGAAAAAAGGAACAAAAAGAATCACTTGCGGGCATAAAGCAAACATCATGAAACTCACTGATGGTTTGTTCCTTGAATGTTTCTATGAAGTGGCAAAAGAATATCCTGAACTAAAATCGGATGATGTGATTGTGGATGATTTGTGCATGAAACTTGTTACAAGACCAGATTCGTTTGATGTAGTTGTATTAACAAATCTGCAAGGTGATATCGTGTCTGACCTTTGCGCCGGATTGGTTGGAGGGCTTGGGTTTGCGCCTTCTGCAAACATCGGCGACCATATTTCTATTTTTGAAGCAGTGCATGGAACAGCCCCTGATATCGCAGGAAAAAATATTGCGAACCCGACTGCATTATTATTGAGCGGCATTGCTATGCTCCGTCATTTGGGATTAATGGAGAACGCTGCGATTATTGAGAACGCATTATTATTTACATTGGAAAGCGGCATACATACGGGAGATTTTGGTGATAAAAATATTCCTTCAGTGAACACCACAAAATTCGCAGAAACAATCATCGCGAATTTTGGAAAAACTCCTGAGCAAGGCGCAAGACCTTTGTTGCCCAACATGCCAGTAACTCCTACGCTTTTCAAATTAGACCACAACGCTATGATGGTTTCTGAAGAGATGCAGAATGAAAAAATCAACGGCGTGGATATGTTTATAGAAAGCTCTGAGCAGCCGGAATACATTGCCAAAAAATGTCAGCGACATGCAGGCGTGAAATTCAATCTCGTTAATATCAGCAATCGCGGAACGCAGGTCTGGCCTACCGGTTCCGTGTACACCAATCTCGTGAATGAATATAATGTTCGTTTTGAAAGTATTGATGGAGAATTAAATCAACAAGATGTGATTGGTTTGTATGTGAGCCTCAGCGGCGATTTTAAAATTTGTTCTTTGGAGCTGTTGAATTTGTGGGGAGATAAGAAAGCGTATTCATTAGCGCAGGGACAGTAATTTTTTCACGCAAAGAATACAAAGAGCGCAACGTGTGTTTGATTAACTAATTTTTTTGTTGCATGTTTTTTCTATCGGTTGGTGTCTTCACCAACCGATATTTTTTATACTGGAATCCTGTATATTATAGGTTCATATTAGAAAGCATCACTAAAATAATCACACCAAGAAAAACAAAAATTAAGAGAGAGATAAAATGTATGGATTGAAATAGTTTTTCTTTTCGTTCTTCCTCTCGCATTCTTGCCAGCACATATAATATAAAAGTAATTGCAGAAACTATTCCGGTCATTATGCAAAAGGCTATCACAAAATAAAAAAGCAACTTAGATTTTTTTGCTTGAGGTATAACCGTTCTTTAATAACCATTGCAGCACTTTATCGCGATGGTCGCCCTGCACAATAATCTCTCCGTCTTTTGCAGAACCACCACTTCCGCAGAATGATTTTAATTTTTTTCCGAGGTCTTCCAAATCTTCATTTTTTCCGATAAATCCTTCAATGAGTGTTACCACTTTTCCAGCACGTTGTTTGGTGTCCAATCTTATTTTTAGCTTTTGTTGCTTTGGCAAAAGCGTTTCAGCATTTTCATCCTGTTCTTCAAACTGGAAATTCGGGTCAGTGCTATAAACGAATCCGTATGAATCGGGTTTATTTTTCTTGTTCATAAATTTCTGTTTTTCACATTTGCAAATCCGCACATTATTAAATCAAAACTGCTTTCAGGCTCAAATCCAAGCTCTTTGCCTGATGTATCAATGCGCCGATGCTGATATAATCAACGCCTGTTTTTGCATAGTCGATGATGTTATCCATATTAATCCCGCCGCTGGCTTCTGTTTCATACTTGCCATTAATAATCTTCAATGCTTCTTCAATTTCTGCTGGAGTGAAATTGTCTAACATTATCCTGTCAACTTTTCCGACAGCCATCACGCGTTTCACATCATCAATATTTCTTGTTTCAATCTCAATTTTTAAATTCGGCTTTTTCGTCTGTACATAAGCGTTAGCTTGATTGATTGCCTTTTCTATGCCGCCACAATAATCAATATGATTATCTTTCAGCATAATCATATCATACAATCCAAAGCGATGGTTCATGCCGCCACCGATTTTCACTGCTTCTTTTTCCAATAAACGAAAATTGGGCGTTGTTTTTCTGGTATCGAGTATTTTAGTTTTATATCCTTTGATTTTTTCTACATATTGATGTGTTAATGTAGCGATGCCGCTCATACGCTGCATGCAATTCAACACTAATCTTTCACATTCAAGAATGGTGTGAACCAAAGCTTCTACTTCAAAAGCTTTTTCACCGATTTTCATTTCATCGCCATCGTTTTTAAAAGTTATAAACTTTGAAGAAGGCTCTTTGATTTTAAAAATCTTTTCAGCTACATCAACCCCAGCCAGAATCCCATCCTGTTTTATTTTCAAAACAGCTTTGCCTTTTGTATTTGCATCAATAGATGAAAGCGTTGAATGGTCGCCATCGCCGATATCTTCTTTGAACGCAGCTTCTACCAAAATTTTTAATTGTTCATCAAAATTGAGCATGAGCAAAACTAAGGAAGAAATCGTCTGAACCAGGATTTACCTGATTTGAATGATTCATCTGATAGAATCTTCGCTAAAAATTAGAAGAAAGTATTTGTGCGAACTGAGGACTGCCGACTTAAGAACGTCGACCTGCTTATTCAGCCGCCTGGAACCTGAGTTCCTGCAGCAATTGCTTGTCGCCTTTCAGTTTCATGAACAGCACTGTTTTGTAATCGCCATTGCGTGTTTTCAAAACACCAATGCAAAATTCAGAACCAGAGTTTTCGCCTTTGTGCTTCACCTGAAAATTCTGAACGCCGTTGTTGCTGAAGAAATCGCGAATGACCATCTCCGCCTGCGTCTTGCTGTAAGTATCGCTTTTGTCAGGCAGTGTAATGTCCACTCTGTTGTCTAAATAAGCTGATAATTGATTTACGTTCCCGGAGCGCATTGCTGTTGCTACATCGTCAATGCTGAAATTGTTGTACGGTTTCAAGGAGAGAAGGAGTAGCGCAACGAGGATGACCGCTATCCCTTTAAAGTTTTTCATATCAAAAATGGTTTTTCATACTTTATCTCTACCCAAAAATATGCCAAACTGGTTTTAGGGTGAAAAATCGCATGCAAGAGGTCATAAGTTCATAACTTTGCAGCGCTAAAAAGCATATCAAATCAGAAAAGTATGGCAAACAAAAGAGCGATGCTCATTATTATGGATGGCTGGGGACTTGGGAAAGTGCCTAATTCAGATGCAATTCAGCATGCAAAAACTCCTTTCGTCAGTTCACTATATAAAAAATATCCGAACACGACATTGGTAACCTGCGGTGAAGCAGTTGGCTTGCCCGATGGGCAGATGGGAAATTCTGAAGTCGGTCACCTGAATCTTGGTGCAGGAAGGATTGTTTATCAGGAACTGCAGCGCATTAATGTAGCTGTCCGTGATGGTTCTTTTGCGAAAAATGAAGTGCTACTGGGATCCATCAGATATGCGAAAGCAAATAATAAAGCATTCCATCTTTTAGGTTTAGTGAGTGATGGCGGCGTGCATTCTCATATCAATCACCTGAAAGCAATCGTTGATATCTGTAAAAATGAAGGGCTGCAGAAAGTGTACGTTCATGCTTTCACTGATGGTCGAGATACCGACCCGAAAAGCGGGCTTGGTTTCATCAAAGAATTGCAGGAACATCTTGATAAAACTGTTGGCAAAATTGCTACGGTGAGTGGTCGTTATTATGCGATGGATAGAGATAAGCGCTGGGAACGCGTAAAGCTGGCTTATGATGCATTAGTAAATGGCGTTGGAGAAAAAGCAGAAAGCGCTGT
>DATGIX010000126.1:0-8860 GCA_035295505.1 Puia sp.
GGTAACATTCATGATAATCAAATTCACTATTCACGAATTTGCACATTCAATAATTGTGTGAACCACGATTTATCTGATTAACCTGATAATAAATTTCAGTATCCCATCAATCCAAAAAATCTCCCAAAATCCCAGTTCAGACTTACTCCGTCCTCAAGCTTTTCACCGGATTCATCAACGCAGCTTTGATTGCCTGAAAACTAACTGTTGCAAGTGCGATGATTAATGCAAGTGCACCTGCTAATAAAAATATCCACCAGCTGATGTCGACACGGTTTGCAAAATCCTGCAGCCATTTGTTCATGAACCACCATGCAAGCGGCGCAGCAACAATAAATGAGATGGCAACTAATTTTATAAAATCTTTTGATAGCAATTGAACGATGCTGCTCACGCTTGAGCCAAGTACTTTTCTGATGCCGATTTCTTTTGTTCTTTGTTCTGCAATAAATGTTGAAAGACCGAACAAGCCAAGACAAGCAATCAAAATAGCAAGCGTAGAAAATATCAGAATAATTTTTCCGACTTTTTGCTCTGCGTTATACATGTCATTGAATGCATCATCTAAAAAGCGATAGCTGAAAGGAATCCCCGGTGCCATCGCTTTCCATTTGTTTTCCACCTGCTTCAGAACATCAGGAATATTTGCAGCATTCACTTTGAATGAAATCATACCTAAACTTGGTTTCAAAAATAATCCAAGCAACCCGACATTTTGTTTCAACGATTCAAAATTGAAATTCTTCACAACACCAATAATAGTATAACCAATTCTTTGGTTGTTGTTGCTATAGTAAGTGCTATAAATCTGTTTGCCAATCGGGTCATCAAAGCCAATTGATTTTGCCAGCGACTCATTAATAACGACTGCGGTCGAATCACTTCCGAAATCTTTTGAAAAATTTCTTCCTTTCACTATCTGCATGCCAAGCGTTTTGATATAATCATAATCAACAGCCCATGTCTGCATATCAAAACCATTTTTTGCATCCATTATTTGACTGGTGGAAAATGTATTATCACTTCTGTTAGTGCTGGTCACAGGTAAAAAACCACTAACACTTCCACTGGAAACTCCGGGTAATTGAAGTACCTCATCCTTAAAAGGCTTTAAATTATTTTTCAGCACATAAGCGCCGTCAATCATCAGCACCTGGTCTTTGCTAAAACCAAGATTTTTTGTTTGTATAAAATGAAGCTGGCGATAGATAACAATTGTCGCAATAATCAAAAAAATAGAAATGAAAAATTGAAAGCCCACCAAAAAATTTCTTAACCCACCACTTTTGCTGCCCATTTTCAATTTTCCTTTCAGCACTTCGATAGGCTTGAAAGAAGACAGATAAAATGCAGGATAACTTCCAGCTAATAATCCTACAACAAAAGGCAAAGCAATCAATAACGGCAAAATGATAGGAGAGAAGAGGTTTGATAACCCCATTGACTTTGATGCTACGCTGTTGAACAAAGGAAGAACGAGATAAGCAATACCAATGGCAATCAATAATGATAGCGTAACCATCAATGTGCATTCAACCAGAAATTGTGTAATGAGTTCTTTCTTCTCTGTGCCCAACACTTTTCTGATGCCTACTTCTTTGGCTCTGTTTGCTGAACGGGCAGTTGTGAGATTCATGAAATTGATACATGCAATCACTAAAATCAACAGAGCCACGGCAGAAAAAATATAAACGTATTGAATATTGCCACCAGGCAAAAATTCATATTGCAAATTAGAATACAAATGAAGTTTTGTGAGTGGCGTCATATCATACTCCAAACTATTGCCTGCTTTTTTGAAATCCTCCATCGTATTTATCTTCATAAACTGCTTGGCTTCGGGCAGGCAATACTTGTCAATATATTCTGTGAATTTGTTCTCAACCGTTTTTTGACTAACGCCGGGTTTTAAAAGAAGATAAGTATGGAAATTATGGCTGAGGAATTGCCCCCAATTATAATCCACATTTTTCATAGAGAAATAGAAATCAAAATTGAAATGCGAATTGTGCGGAACGTCTTTGATAATTGCGTTTACTTTATATAAAGTTTTATTATTGTCATTTGTCTCAATCACTTTCCCAACCGCATCTGTTGAACCAAAATATTTCTTTGCAATTTTCTCAGTAATCACAACAGTATTCGGTTCATTCAATGCATTTTTCACATCGCCAGCAATCACGGGCAATTCAAAAATCCGGAAGAAAGTGGAATCGGCATGACATACTTTCTGTTCATTGATGAAATCATTTCCTTTTTTCACCAATTTGCTGCCGCTGGAATTGTAAACACGTGCGTAATCTTCTATTTGCGGATAGTCTTTTTTCAACATTTGACCCATCATGTCTGAAGAGAATGGAAAATTCAAATCCGTTCCGCCAAACCTGATATGCGCATTCAGGCGATAAATCCTGTCGGAATTTTTATAGAATTTATCAAAGCTCAATTCATCCAAAACATATAGCGAAATCAACAAGAAGCAAGACAAGCCGATAGCAAGCCCGATGATATTGATGAAAGAGAAAGTCTTGTTCCTGCGCAAATTTCTCCAGGCGATTTTCAGATAATTTTTTAGCATGGTGTTGAATTTGAGATGAATGATGATGAATAAGCGATTTCATAAAAAGTGCATGCACAGAAGCTCTCAGTTTTTTCTGATAGTTTCTGTGCTGAATAACTTTACTTAGAGTCTTCAGTAGGGAATAAACTATACGTGTCTTGTTATGACGCATTTTAAGTAAAAATGTTACAACCATTTGTAAGTCCGTAAAAATGGCTTAGCTAAAAATTTTGGGAATTCCAAAAAGGCTGCTAAATTTGACAAAATTGTCAAGGTGAAAATTTCAAGACTATGAAAGAAACATTTGGAGAGTATATACACAAACTTAGGGTTGACAATAGTTTGACATTGACAAAACTTGCTGCAGCACTGGACATAGACCAATCGACTTTATCCAAAATTGAGAACAATAAAAGAAGCGTTCCAGAGGAAATCCTACCAAAGCTTGCAAGGGTCTTTCAGTTAGACAGAAAAAAATTAGACAAAGAGTTTTACAGCGAAAAAATCGCAACCCTCATATATAAAGAGGATAACTCGACAGAATTATTTCAATTAGCCGAAGAAAAAGTAAAATACCTGCGATTAAAATCAACAAAACAAGGAAAGCTAAAAATCTAACTCATGTATAAATCGTATAACGAAAATTCAGAATTGTCGGTAGTTGAAGAACCGCAGATACTGATTGATTTTAAAACAAAAAAAAGTAATGCAACAACTTCTGCAAAAAGGACATACAAAGTTGTATCGCTTTTTAGCGGTTGCGGCGGTTTAGATTTAGGATTTACAGGCGGCTTTAATTTTAGAGATAGATACTTTGAAAAAAATAAATTCAAAATTGAATTTGCAAACGATATTGACCCTGCCGCAGAGTTGGTTTATAATTCCAACAAATCATTTTTCGGAAAACATTCTTTGGTAAAAGATGATATAAAAAATATTGACATAAACAATATTCCTGATTTTGATTTTTTAGTTGCCGGCTTTCCTTGTCAGCCTTTTTCAAATGCTGGTTTAAGAAAAGGCATCAATGATGAAAGAGGTAATTTATTTGAAGAATGTGAAAACCTTTTAAAGCAAGCTCTCAAAAGAAAAAATCCACCGATTGGATTTGTATTTGAAAATGTGAAAGGAATTCTTTCTTCAAAAATGGACAACGGAACAAGTATTCCTGATGAAATAGTTAAAAGAACAGAAAAACTCGGTTTTAAAACGAACTATAAATTATTTAAGACTTGTGATTATGGTGTGCCTTCAAACAGACAACGGTTAATAATTGTTGGCATACGCAAAGACATTGGTTACTTTGACTTTTCTCTTTTAGACCAAGTAGTTGCAGAGTATAACCTTCCTAATGAAAAAGAAAATCCTTATGACTTGTATTTAGGTTCAGTCCTATGTGATATACCAAAAGACGCACCACAATACAAAGATTTTTGGAAGTATTCACCAGGCGGTCAATATATGGTTGACAAAATTGGAGCCTGCCTTGATGGTAAAGAAGCACTTCAAAAATTCAAAAAGAGAATTCCATTACATAAAATTTCAAATTCCATTACAACCGGAAGGTCATGGAAAAACATGAACCCAAAAGATATGTCGGAAAGGTTTTTGAAAATTTGGGATAACCCACAAAAATACAGAGCACCCAATTTTTACAGAAGGTTTGCTCTCGGTGAAATAAACGGAACAATTACAGCTTCTGCCCAACCGGAAAATTGTGGCATTACCCACCCTTTTGAAAACAGGCGGTTTACAATTCGTGAAGCTGCAAGAATACAATCATTCCCTGACGATTTCACTTTCCCTTACAAAACTATTGCGAACGCATACAAAGTAATCGGAAACGCAGTTCCGCCTATATTTGGTTGGGTAATTGCAAAAGCCTTAACCAAGCACATAGACAATGGGTAATATCAATCACATTAAAGCATATTTATTAGGACTGTTAGTTGGTGGTGGTAAAGTTGACACAAATACTTTTGTTATTGACCTTCCTTTTAAAAAGTGGGGAATGGATCCAAAGCGAATGAATATTATTGCGACTGATATTCTTACCAATATTCGCCAACGCTTTAACACTACTTACAATTTTGATGTTACTTACGAAATTGGCAATAGCAGATGGTTAATTACACCAATTGCAGGTGCAGACATTTCACCATTAATAAAAGATTTGCAAGACCTTAATTTACCTATTGGTGGCTTTCTATTATCAACAGTTGATTTAGCAATTGCAAAAACTAAACTTACAGGAATAAGTGTTGAAAGTTTTCTTTCAGGCATCTTTGATACAAGAGCAAGTCTTACGCTTTCTCACAGGCGTTTTACGTATGATGCACCCGTTGTATCAGTCGAAATTCCCGGCAGTACAAAAAATTTCAAGTTCGTTGTTCAATTGTGTTCATGGCTTACTGATTTGGGCTCTATCACTGACCAAATTTTATACAATCATCCAAATCAACATGCTGCATCTGACCCTGACTATAAAGGTTGGAAGAAAGGGTTTAAAATTAGGTTTCTTGTGAAATCCTTTTTAGCACAACATTCATTTGCGTTGCAGGCAAAATCAATTGACGTAACTACAATTGAAAAGAAGCAGAAAAAAGAAGAACAAATTCCTTGCTACTTAAGAAAACTACGTAAACCAAGCCCAATAACAGTTCACAGCGACCAAAATTCTTCAGAACTTCCTATCGAAGTAAGAAGTAAAATATTTTTCCATTATCATCATTTCTGTGCAGTTTTGAATTGTCCTCATGCACCAAAAGAAGAAATCGAGAAATTAATTAAAGAGAAAAACAGTCTTATAAATTTCTTCCCTCGATTATCAAAAGGTTCGAGAAAAGAATTGCAAAAAGCATTTGAGAAAATTCAATCAACATATTTTCCTGACAAAGAAATATCAAAGAAAAAACTTAAAATAAGCAAGCTGCTTGAAGATGAAACATTTGTTGACTTTGGTGGATTAGACCAAGGCATCGCATACTTATTTGCAACATCTTTAAATGGCAAAAGGCATATTGGCTCGATGAGTAAGATTTTAAACAGATGCTCTGAAAATATTGTTTGGGTTTCAACTATTGGCAGTGGCTTCAATAGCCCATTATTGGTTGTAAATACTTCCAATCAAAGAGCTTTTATTTGTTCTTCTGTTTCAAACAAGCTAAACCAAGAAATGATTAAAAGGAAAATCACTGTAAAAGGATTAAATGTAAATATTCAATAGGATGAATGAAATTAGTTACTACGAAGAATTCTCAAAAAAATTTACTCAATATTTAAGTTCATACTTAGGTAGTGATTTTAAAATTTACTACTCATGCAATAACACTTTAGATGTACTTGTTAAGGACTTAGAACTTCAATCAGGAATTATTATTAAACCAGAAAATTCATACATCCCCAAATTAAAAGTTGATATTGTTTTTGCTGTTTGTGAAAACCATAAAGCAAGACTAATATTAATTGAAGCTAAATACTTACATCAATTAAGCCTTAAAGATTATTCACAACTTGCAGGTTATTTGCAAGTCGCAAAAACTATAGACATTGGGCTGCTATTATTAGTACAAAAAGGAGATAGGGTAAACAAACTTTCAAATGACTTTCAAGAGATAGTAAGGCTCAAAAAATTGCCTATGGATTGGCTAATCAACCTCAAGAAATTCGATGAACAGTATAATTTTATAACAGGGATTATTAGCTATATCCCTAACAATGGCATTGAGTGGGTTGATACGAGAGAAATTTATGGCATATCATCATTTGTGGAATTAAAAAACATCATTAAAACTTGATAGCGATATTGAATTTACTCAGGTAGAATATTACTAATAATAGATTCTGTGCATTAATAGGATTAAATGATTTAGCAAATAAAAGTTCTTTCTTTAAAAGAATTAATGACTTTCAAAGCAAAGCCTATTCTGTTCGGAGTGACTTCACCGGATTTGCCGTTGCAGCTTTAATTGCCTGAAAGCTCACAGTCACCAATGCAATCATAGCTGCAAGAACTCCTGCCAGCAAAAACACCCACCATTGAAAATAGATATTGATTCGATATGCAAAATCGTTTAGCCAGTTATACATAGTGATGCTTGCTACCAGGAATGCTATGATTGATGCGATAAGCACCAACTTCAGAAATTCTTTTGACAGTAGCATCACTATACTTCCTACACTTGCGCCAAGCACTTTGCGCACACCGATTTCTTTTACACGTTGAGTGATGGTGAATGCAGACAAACCGAACAAGCCCAGGCTTGCGATAAAAATGGCAATGCAGGCAAATACTACAAAAATTGTCCCTTGCTTTTGTTCGCTTTCATATAGCTTGCCGAATTTTTCATCCAAAAAATTGAATTCATAAGGCTCATCGGCTAATAATCTTCTCCATGTTGTTTCGAGATGGTTAAGCGCAGATTGAATGCTACCTCCAGCAATTTTTACTGACACAAAGTTGAATTGGTTAATAGATGGCGGAAACATCAACATCACCAACGGAACAATTTGCTGATGCATAGATTCAAAATGAAAATCATTCACCACGCCAATTATTTTTCCTTTTTGATTACCATATTTAAAATCTTTGCCAATGGCATTTTGAGCGTTCCAACCAAGTGCTTTCACAGCGGCTTCATTGAGCACATAGCCTGAAGTGTCTGTACCAAAATCTCTTGAAAAATTTCTTCCGCTTGCAATCTGTATTCCATAGGTAGGTATGAAATCATAGTCAACCGCGACATATTTTATGTCTGTATTAGTTGGTCGCATTGAATCTCCCGATAATGTGGAAGCGCCCATATTATCAAGCAATCTTATCGATGGCACACGTGATGAACGTGAAACATCTTTAAACGAAGAGTTGCGCAACAATTCATTTCGAAAGGCTATATAATTTTTATCGATATCAACATTATTAGGAATAATAAGCACTTGGTCTTTATTAAAGCCGAGCGATTTTTTTTGCATGAAACTTAATTGCTGAAAAACAATTGCAGTGGTGATGATGAGCACAATGCTGATAGCAAATTGTGTGACCACCAAAACTTTCCTGAAAGAAATCCCTCCGCTCGATTTGAATAATCCTTTCAATGTTTTTATAGGTTGAAATGAAGACATAAACAACGCAGGATAAATTCCTGAAAGAATTCCAACGATAAACGGCGAAAGAAATAACGGGATTAATATCTGCCATTTGAATAGCGATGAAATAAAAATATGCTGCCCTAAAGTTTTATTGAGCCATGGCAATGCAAGCCATGTGAGCAACAGTGCGATGATGAGAGCAAACCAGCAAATGAGAACTGATTCGCTGAGGAATTGCGAAACAAGTTCTTTTTTTCTGGCACCTATTACTTTTCGGATGCCGATTTCTCTTGCTCGCAATGCAGAGCGTGCAGTGGAAAGGTTCATGTAATTAATGCAGGCGATTAATAAAATAAAAAGTGCGATGCTGCCGAAAATATAAACCCTGCTCATATCGCCATTTGCTTCAGCTTCATAATCGGTGTGCGATTTCAGATGAATATCTGTCAATTTTTGCAAGCCAAGTTTTGTGAATAGCGAAGGATTTTTTCCATTATAATTTGAATGTGGCATGTGCCTGTCAACAAATGCCGGAAATTGTTTCTCCATATTTTGCATCGGATATTTTTCAGGCATCTGTATAAATGTGAAGAAAGAATTGTTGCCCCAGCTTGTGCGTAAATTTTCTGCTCCATACACAGCCGTGTCATTCAAAGTGCTGAATGACATCAGCACTTCAGGATGCATAAAAGAATTTTCAGGAAATCGTTTGTAGATGCCAGTTACTTTCAGGTTGAACAAATTCATTAATCGCAATGTTTTGTTCATCGGGTCTTCATTGCCAAAATATTTTTTAGCTGCTTCTTCAGTAAGTATAATGGAAAATGGTTCTGCAAGCGCAGTTTTCGGATTGCCTACCACCATCTTTTGTGTGAAGACAGAGAAAAAATTTTCATCAGCACAATACACATCAGGTTCATTAAAAATTTTATCACCATAATGTATAGCGGTAGCCCCCTGTGGATATACCCTTGTCATTTTTTGTATGTCGGGGAAATCAGTAAGCAGATAAGGGCCAAAAGCAGGAGCAATTGTGCTGAGGTTCAATGATACCACACCATCCTGATTGTTAAAACTTCTCGTGACACGATAAATATTGTCAGCATTTTTATTGTATTTATCGTAGCTCAGCTCATTTATAATATACGCGAGAATGAGAAGGCAGCAAGTCAGCCCAATCGTAAGACCTGACAAATTGATGAAAGAAATAAA
>DATGIX010000127.1:0-125722 GCA_035295505.1 Puia sp.
TTTGTTGTCTTTGTGTGAAAATTATTTACCAGAATTTCACATACAATCCCAATAATATCAGCAGGATCAAAATGATAAGCACTACGCTGGATGGTTTTAATTTAAACATTTCAGCATCCAATGCAAATGCTTTCGGATTCACTTTCGGTCCTGCAAGGCTCACACCAATCATTGCTAAAGCTGTGAAGAAGAATGACCAGCCCATGCTGATAAGGAATGGCACTTCCCAGACATCTGTCATGACTCCATGCACAAGCCTTTGTGTTTTGAAAGCGGTATAGAAAATTGTTTCATGACCAAACCATTGCGTCGCGAAATCATTGAAGATGATGGCTACTACCAATCCGGTAATCAAGCCTACAATCGCTGCGGAGCCTGTTGTCCGTTTCCAGAACATACCGAATATGAACATTGCGAAAATCCCCGGGCTGATATATCCTGTATATTTTTGAATGTAAGTGAAACCGCCTTCACTACTGATGTGAAGCAAATCATCCCAGGTGAATGCAATAGAAAAAAACATGGCAGCTAAAATCGCAATTCTTCCCACCCACACCATTTGTTTTTCACTTGAGTTTTTACTGATATATTTTTTATAAATATCAAGTGTGAAAATGGTCGAAATACTGTTTGCCTTTCCCGCAAGCGATGCAACAATTGCTGCAGTTAATGCAGCGATAGATAATCCTTTAAAACCATTTGGCAAAAATTGTAATACGGATGAGTATGCGTTATCAGGATTAAATTTTCCACCGAGAGACATTTCTGTTTGCAGGCTTCCGTTTTTGTATAACACATAAGCGGCAATCCCCGGAAGCATCACGATAACCGGCATCATTAATTTTAATAATGCTGCAAATAAAATTCCTGTGCGTGCTGTTTGCAGATTAGCGCCTAATGCACGTTGCGTGATGTATTGATTGCATCCCCAATAATTCAGGTTCACCACCCATTGACCCGCAAAATACATAGCAATGCCGGGCAGGATTAAATATTTATTGATATCGTTTTGCGGAGTGGTTGCATCTGGTTTTGAAAATATCATGTGAAAATGGTCGGGCGCATCTTTAAGCAATTGATTAAAGCCTGCGAGCGCATCTTTACCGAGACCAAATTTTTCACTCACCATTGTTAATGCAATATAAGTTGTAGCAAGACCACCGATAATCAATACCAACACTTGTATCACATCAGTATAACCAATCACTTTCATGCCGCCTAATGTAATAACAATAGCAAATATTGAAAGCGCAATCATGATTGCATGCAAATGCTGACCGCCTGTTAGGTTGTTAATAGCAAGCGCACCTAAATACATTATCGATGTAATATTAACGAGCACATAAAGTAAGAGCCAGAAAATAGTCATGATTAGTCCCACCGTTTCATTGTACCGCATTTTTAAAAACTGCGGCATCGTGAAAATTTTATTCTTCAAATAAATGGGCATGAAGAAAACAGCAACTATAATAAGTGCAATTGCTGCAATCCATTCGTATGCTGAAACAGCAATGCCGACAAAAAATCCGTTGCCGCTCATTCCGATGAATTGTTCTGCAGAAATATTTGAAGCGATCAATGATGCGCCGATTGCCCACCACGTGAGCGAGCCTTCAGCCAAAAAGAAATCATGTGTGTCTGCAACCTTTTTTCTTTTGCGTTGGTAAACCCAATATCCATAGGAAGCAACGATGACGAAATAAATAAAGAAGACAATGTAATCTCTTGAATTCAGTTGGTTGTGCATAAGCAATCGTTGGGTTTATTATGAATTTGATTTTCGAAATTCTAGCAAACCTGACAGGTTTTCAAAACCTGTTAGGTTTGCTACAAGAATTATCTGTTTATTTGATAATACACATCATTCCATCTCAGCTCATTCTTGAATTGATAAATATCAGTATTCTTCCCTATTAAAACAAACTCAATGCCTGCCATTTCTGCGAAATCCTGTAATTGCTCGGCAGAAATATTTTGACTGTAGCAAGTATGGTGCGCACCGCCTGCCAATATCCATGCCTGACAGCCGCGTTTCATATCCGGATAAGGCTTCCACAACACTCTTGCCACAGGAAGCTTAGGTAAACTTTGAACAGGAGCTACAGCAACAACCTCGTTCACGAGTAACCGAAAACGATTACCCAAATCAATCAATGATGCATTCAACGCAGGACCAGCAGCCGCATTAAACACAAGGCGCACTGGGTCTGCTTTTCCGCCAATGCCAAGCGGATGAACTTCACAAGAAGGTTTTCCATCAGCAATACTCTCGCAGATTTCAAGCATGTGTGAGCCAAGCACGAGCTGATTATTTGGGTCGAAATGATAGGTATAATCTTCCATGAAAGAATTGCCGCCATGCAATCCGGTTGCCATTGTCTTCATGGCGCGGACGAGCGCTGCTGTTTTCCAATCGCCTTCTCCTGCAAAGCCGTAACCCGCAGCCATTAATCGTTGCGCAGCAATACCGGGCAATTGAACCATTCCATGTAAATCTTCAAACGTATCCGTGAAGCCTTTGAAATTTCCATCTTCCAAAAATGCTTTGATACCAATTTCAATTTTTGCAGCTTCTCTTAATGACGCATGTTTTTCATTTCCTTTTTTTAATGCATCGACAACTTTGTATTTGTCTTCATATTCTTTTGCCAATGTGTCAACTGAAGAATCGCTCACTGCATTAATCACTTTAACCAAATCACCGATGCCGTGTGTGTTCACAGAATAACCGAATTTATATTCAGCTTCCACTTTGTCGCCATCCGTCACGGCAACATATCTCATATTATCACCGAATCGAACAAATTTTGCACCTTGCCAATCGTGCCAGCCAGCAGCTACTCTTGCCCAACTGCTCACGGCATTAATCGTTTCGTCATCCTGCCAATGACCGACAACCACTTTTCTATTTTTGCGCATCCTGCTCACCATAAAACCAAATTCACGGTCGCCGTGTGCAGATTGGTTCAGGTTCATAAAATCCATATCAATCTCGCTCCATGGAATATCGCGATTGAATTGTGTATGCAAATGCAATAATGGTTTGTTCAAAATTTTCAATCCGCCAATCCACATTTTCGCCGGAGAAAATGTATGCATCCACGCAATGATGCCAATGCAATTTTTTGTAACATTCGCATCTGCACAAACATTATAAATTTCTTCCGTTGTTTTCACTGTCGGCTTAAACACAATGCTCACGGGCATTTGCGGCGATTTGTGCAGCACATCTGCAATCACCTGCGAATGCTGCGCTACTTGCTTCAGTGTTTCTTCACCATACAAATGCTGGCTTCCGGTCACGAACCAGATTTCAAGTTGCTTAAGATTTGTCATTTTTATTTTTTGTTACAGAGTTTGGTAATTCTATTGAGCATCGTCCCGCCGTGGCGGGCTCTTGTACTGTAGATATTCTATTGGACTTCAGTTTCACAATCGGTAACAACAATTATTTCCAACTTCCTCACATATCATTCTCTCAACTTTCTCATTCAATCCGCACATTCGCAAATTTTCAAATTCACAAATTGTTTTCGACTCATAACTCCTAACTCTCAACTCTGCTCATTGCCCATAATAGCTGTTGCCTCCATGCTTTCTTTCGAAATGTTTTTTTATCAAAGCATCTTTTAATTTCGGTGCCATTGGCTTTACGTGCTCAGTCACAAATGCCATGTGCGCAATTGCTTCCAGCACGGCACTATTATAAACGGCTTTGTCAGCATTCTTTCCCCAGGTGAAAGGAGCGTGGCTTCCAACCAAAATCATTTCAATTTCTTCGTAGCTTAAATTTTTTTCTTTCAGGCAATCCATAATCTGAAAACCTGTTTGGTATTCATAATCGCCCTGAATCATTTCGTCATTCATTGGAGCAGCACAAGGAATATCAATCGTGTTATGGTCTGCATGTGTTGTTCCGTAAATCGGAATATCTCTCAACGATTGCGCCCATGCCGTTGCATACAATGAATGCGTATGTGCGATGCCGTTAATTTTTTCCCAGTGCTTATAAAGAACAGCATGTGTTTTCGTATCGGATGAAGGGCGCAATTTTCCTTTCACTGTATTGCCGTCAAAATCAACAATCACCATTTTTGCGGGAGACAATTCATCATAAGGGACGCCGCTTGGCTTGATTGCAAACACGCCCAGATTTCTGTCAGCCGCGCTCACATTGCCAAATGTAAAAATCACGAGATTGAGTTTCGGCAATTGCATGTTGGCTTCATAAGCTTCTTCCTGAATATGTTTATATGGATTGGGCATAAATAAGTTATTAGTGGTAAGGTGTAAGTGATAAGTTCAGTCTTGAAATTACCATTTGAAGCATTATTAATTACTAATTATCAATTATTAATTCCTGATTCAACAAAGCTGCCTAACTGCGCATATTTCTCAAATCTTTTCGCATATACATCCACGTTAGCTTTGTTCGGTTTGTATTCTGCGTCAAATCCTGAGCCCATTGCATTCATGGCATCTTCCACTTTTTTATAGATGCCTGCTGCTGTTGCTGCAAACATCGCTGCGCCGACTGCACAAGTCTGTTCTGATTTATGAATGCGAATCGGCATGTTCATCACGTCAGCCATCATCTGCATAATGAATGGAGATTTTTTTGCAACACCTCCTAATCCAATTAATCCTTTCACAGGAATGCCTTCGTCATTAAATCTGTCGACAATTGCTTTTGCCCCGAAGCAAGTCGATTCAACAATCGCTCTGAAAATTCTCGGTGCATCACTTCCTAAATTTAATCCTGTGATTGCTCCTTTTAGTAATTGATTGGCATCCGGCGTTCTTCTTCCATTCAGCCAATCAACAGCAAGCTCTGATTTTTCGTCGGTTGGCAATTGTGATGCAAGCCTGCTCAATTCAGGAATTATTTTTTCTGTTGATTCGTCAATAATATTTTTTAAAGTTGCTGCATCTATTAGTGAGGAGCTGCTTAAAATATTCTCCATCGGCCATATCAATACTTTTTTAAACCATGCATACGCATCACCAAAAGCTGATTGTCCTGCTTCCATTCCCATCATGCCGGGAATGACTGAACCCGGTACTTGCCCGCAAATCCCTTTCACCAATTTCCCGCTCACTTCATGTAATGGCGCAACCAGCATGTCGCATGTTGATGTGCCCATCACTTTACTCAAATGATAAGCTTCAATTTGTCCGCCAACAGCACCCATGTGCGCATCAAAAGCACCGATGCCAATCACAACATCGTTTTGCAGGCCTAATCTTTGCGCCCATTCTTTGCTGATGATTCCAGCGGATTTATCTGCACTAAAAGTTTCTGAAAATAATCTTGAAGTAAACCCTTTCAGCAATCCATCCAATGAAGAAAAGAATTCATCAGGTGGCAATCCACCAAATTCAGCAGCCCACAAGGCTTTGTGACCAGCGCTGCAAACGCCTCGTTTCATTTCGGACGCTTTCTTCCCACCGGTTAATAAAAACGGGATCCAATCACAATGCTCCACCCAGGAATAACAGGCATGCCTAACCGAAGAATCTGCTCTTAATATATATAATAATTTTGCCCAAAACCATTCTGAAGAATAAATGCCTCCGACAAACTGCAGATAATTGATGTCAAATTTCTCAGCATGCGCATTTATTTCAGTAGCTTCTTTTGTTGCTGTGTGGTCTTTCCAGAGCACAAACATCGCATTTGGGTTTTGTTCAAAACCGGATGTTAATGCGAGTGGCGTTCCGCTTTCATCCACAGCAACAGGCGATGAGCCGGTCGTATCAACAGATATCGCTTTTATGTTTTTAGAAACTGTTTCTCCAGCTTGTTGAAGACATTTTTTGATGGTTGTTTCTAATCCTTCCACATAATCCAAAGGATGCTGGCGAAATTGATTTTGCGATGGGTTGCAATAAAGACCATCTTTCCATCGGGGATAATAAAAAACAGACGCGGCAATTTCATTGCCATTTGCAGCATCAATGATAACAGACCGAACAGAATCGGTGCCATAATCAACTCCAATCACAAAAGCGTCATTTTTCATATAGCAGAAATTCGTGTCAAATTAACATTTATTTGTCGGGTGCAAAATTTTTTTTGGCGACCTGTTCTTTCAGTACATTTAAACAAATTAACTCCCTTATGCACAAGGCTTTTTTGCTATGCCTGGTTTTTACAACCTGCTTAGCGCATTCCCAATCAACCTTCACTTCAGGTGGAAAACTAAAACCCGAACAGGCGATTATGGACGTTCGTCATTATACGATTGCACTGGATGTTGACATCGCGAAAAAATTTATTGGCGGTTACACAATCATTGATTTCAATTTGTCTCAGCCAACCAACACTTTGCTTTTTGATTTACTGGATTCGTTTAATGTGCAAAATGTTTTGGTGAATGGAAAGAAAGCGGCGTTCGTTTATAAAAATAATTCAATCACTATTAACCTGCCATCTTCAATACCTGTAGGGCATGTTTCAGTGAAGGTAGAATATAACGGCAATCCTCATGTCGCTATTCGCCCGCCATGGGATGATGGGTTTACGTGGGCAACAGATTCTTCAGGAAATGCATGGGTGGCCATCACTGAAGCTGCGAGCGGAGGCAAGTTATATTTTCCATGCAAAGACCATCCTTCCGACGAGCCAAATGAAGGTGTTGATTTAATCATCACTGTTCCGAAAGGCTTGGTGGTTGCAGGTCCGGGCTTGTTGCAAAAAGTGATGAATAAAGGAAACAAATCAACCTATCACTGGAAAACCAATTACACGATTAATAATTACTCGATACTTTTTAATATCGGAAAATATAAAGTGGTAAGCCGGACTTACACAACAATCAACGGCAACAAAGTGCCGATGCAATTTTATGTGCTGGAAGAGCATGCCAGTAAAGCTGAGCATCATCTTGATGTTTTTGAGACGACAGTTCGTGAGCAGGAAAAATATTTTGGCGAATATCCATGGGTGAAAGAAAAAATTGCGATTGCAGAAACACCGCATCTTGGAATGGAGCATCAAACGATGAATGCTTATGGAAATAAATTTCGCTACACAAAAATCGGTGGGCAGGATTATGATTGGTTATTGCACCATGAATTCGGGCATGAATGGTGGGCAAATAAAATTACTGCGAAAGACTGGGCTGATTACTGGGTTCATGAAGGCATAGGTAGTTTTGGCGATGGATTATATACACTCGAGTTGGAAGGTGAAAGAGCCTATATCAATTATTTCAAGAAAGGTGCATTGGGAATTAAAAATGAAAAACCGGTTGTACAGGGAAAAGATCTGGATGAAGAGGCTGCATATATCGGTGACATTTATTCAAAAGGGGCTTTTTTCATGCACACGCTTCGCTATGTGCTTGGAGATTCTGTTTTTTTCCCGGCATTGAAACAATTTGCAACGAGCCCGAAATATACTTATGATAATCTGGTCACCACGGATGATGTTGAACAATTTTTCAGCACAGCTTCAGGGAAAAATTTAAAACCTTTATTCGACTTTTATTTGCGCACCGTAAATAAATTAGAGGTGCATGTGCAGCGAACGAAGATGGATAAATATCTTGTTCAGCTAACAAATATTGACATGCCGCTTCCTTTGGATATTTCTACGAGCAGCGGAACTCAGAAACTAATAGTTGATAAAAAAGGAGTGGAAATAACAAGCGCAACATTGCCGGAAATCGATCCTGATATGTATTATTTGAAGAAAGTTATTTTTGAATAGGCAGCATCTCTATAAGAAGAACAACAGATAGCATATAAAAAGAGGCTATCGGTTTAAAAAGTTGATGATTTATTGAAGATTTAGTAGTGAATTTTTGTAAGACGATAATTTTTTAATTCACTTCATTGTGTAATTGTTTTGTTCGTAAATTGATACGATTATTTGGTAGCGTTATATAAATTATTTTTCATTCAAAATTATTGCCATGTCTAACAGCCATTCTTCCCGCAGGAAATTTTTGCGCCAACTAGGAACAGGCAGCTTGCTGCTTTCTTCAAATCCTTTTTATTCTTTTGCCCGTGCAGAAAAAGCTGAACAGAGGATTCTTCAGTATGAAAAGAAAATTACATCGAACGATAAAGTGAATGTGGCAGTGATTGGAATGGGCATCATGGGCTACAATGATATTGCAACGGCAGTTAAAGTTCCTGGCGTGCAGATGGTGGCAGCCTGTGATCTATATAAAGGCAGGCTTGAGCGTGCAAAAGAAGTGTATGGGAAAGATATTTTCACTACACAGGATTATCGTGAAATTTTAGAGAGAAAAGATATTGATGCAGTCATCATCGCAACTACTGATTTATGGCATTCGCGCATTTCAATTGATGCGATGAACAAAGGCAAAGCAGTGTATTGCGAAAAGCCGATGGTTCACAAAATCAGTCAGGGACACGATGTGATTGATGCACAGCAACGCACAAAAAAAATATTGCAGGTGGGAAGCCAGCGCGTCAGCAGCATTGCTTATGCAAAAGCAAAAGAATTATATAAGTCAGGCGAAATTGGTCAATTGAATTGCATTGAAGCAAATTTTGACCGCCAGAGTGCATTGGGTGCATGGCAATATACAATGCCTACTGATGGATCGCCTTCAACTGTTGACTGGGATCGCTATATTTCAATGATGCCAAAGCAGCCTTACGATGCAAAAAAATTTTTCTGGTGGCGCAACTACAGAGATTTTGGAACCGGCGTTGCAGGAGATTTGTTTGTTCACCTTCTTTCCGGCGTTCACGTGATTACTGGTTCCAAAGGCCCGGAAAAAATTTATGCTACAGGTCAGCTCGCCTATTGGAAAGATGGCCGAGATGTGCCTGATGTAATGACTGGTGTGATGCATTACCCTGAAACACCAGAGCATGCTGCATTTCAATTAATGTTGCGAGTTAATTTCATCAGCGGGCATGGCGAGGCAGGAAGCGTGAAATTTTTTGGTTCTGAAGGAGTGATGGACACCGGAGGCAATGGCTTTACTATTTCTCATCACAAAATGTCAAAAGCTCCCGGCATTGGCGGCTGGGATGCATGGAACACATATCCAAAAGCCATGCAGGATGAGCTCATGAAAAAATATAATGAAAAATATTCTCCTGAAGATCAGAAAGAAAGCAGCCCGGCACCAACGGTTTTTAAAGAACCCGATGGTTATGATGAACATGTTGATCATTTTACCAATTTCTTTGAGGGAGTGCGTACCGGAAAACCTATTGTGGAAGACGCGGTATTTGGTTTCCGTGCTGCAGCGCCCTGCCTTGCAGCAAACGACAGCTATTTCGAGAAAAAAATTATTTATTGGGATCCGGTGAACATGAAATTAAAAAATGGCATTTAATTTCATTTAGCTTGGCAATAATGATGTGATATGAGAGGAACATCTTTATTTGTTTTATGAATGCTTGTTGTTTTGCAAAATGATGGAGCAGCAGGCATTAATCATTTTAAGAAACAGATTGTTGCGGAAAGAAAATCTGATACCGATGATTTCACAAAAGCTATTGGATGTATTTCTGTTTTTGATGCTGAAAAGATAAAGGGAAGATCTGTTACCAGAGATGTGGATTCTCTTGTAACAAAGAATGGAGTGCTGCTCCGCCTGATAAGATTGAAAACATGTATTATCTTTTTGAGGTTTACAAAGACGTTTTCAGGTGCTCATAAAGCATATACGAGTATGTTGCAAGGCAATCAGCAAATGCAAGGCTTGCATAAAATCAAAAACCTTGGTGACGAAGCTTTTTATCACACGATGAAAAAAAATTCTATTTGCTTGCATTCAGGAAAAATAAAAACCTTGTCCGCATAAAAATCAACAGGCTGTCAAACAAAACTTCATTGAAATATTTAAATGAAGTGGCTAAAAAAAATAGAATCTCAGATCTGATCTTTCAATTAATCATCTTTTATGAAATTATTTTTTTTATTTTCCTGCGGATTGCTATCTGCACAATTCTGCCATGCAGAGGTTTTTAATATTTTGAAATACGGAGCAAAGCCTGACGGGCAAACTATCAACACATCTTCCATACAAAAAGCAATAGATGATTGCAATCGTGCAGGCGGGGGAACGGTGCTGGTGCCTTCCGGGATTTTTTTGTCAGGAACTATTTTTTTAAAAAGCAATGTTGAGTTTCATCTCGAAAAAGGAGCTGTGCTAAAAGGAAGCCCTAATCTTCAGGATTACATTCAATCCGGAATTGTTTATGGATTGATCTATGCAACTGATGCAGAAAATATTTCAATAACAGGAGGAGGTGAAGTGAATGGTAATGCCATTGCATTTATGGAAGCAGGGCAATTGCATACATTTATAGATTATGATCCTAAACTGTTAAGGCAAGGCGATCGTTTCATGCATAATTTTACCGGTATCTCCGATGGTCCGATCAAACCAAAACCACGCCCAGACATGATGATAACGATCAAGCATTCCAGTAATGTTCGGATGGATGGATTGTATCTTACTGAAGCACCTAACTGGACGATTAGGATTGGCGAATGCGAAGATGTCATCATCACTTCGTTAATGATTTTAAACAATCGCCTCATCCCGAATAATGATGGCATACACTGTACTACTTCACGAAATGTTGTTATCAGCAACTGCGATATTAGTTGTGGCGATGACGGGATTATCGTAACCGGATTTGGAGATGAAACAGGCACAGGCGGCTATACAGAAAAACCAGGAAATCAATCATACCGTTTTGGAAATAAAACACATGAAGCGCAGCATGTCGTTGTGTCAAATTGTGTGATTGCATCTTCATCGGCAGGAATAAGAGTTGGCTATGGAATGAACAACATCAGAGACGTGAGCTTCGATAATATTTTAATTCATGATTCAAATCGCGGCATATTAGTGCAGTGCAGGGATAGCAATACGATTGAGCAATTGAAGTTCTCTCATATTACTATCAGCACAAAATTGCTGACTGGTTGCTGGTGGGGAAAAGGAGAACCGATCAGTGTTTCAACTATGCCACAAACAGGAACGGTTAAAGTTGGCAAAGTAAAGCGTGTTATTTTTTCAGACATCACTGTAACGCATGCAGAAGCAGGCATTGTTTTTTATGGAATGGATGCAAACAGCAGCATAGATGATGTAACGCTTGAAAATATTAATGTTCATTTATCAACAGGACCTCAAACGGAAAACTTTGGTGGTAATTTTGATTTGCAGCCTACTAATAATTTTTCAACAAATTTATTCAAGCATGATGTGCCTGCCATTTTTGGGCGTTATGTGAATGATGTAAAAATGCGGAATGTGAAAATCAGTTGGGATGAAAAAGTGCCGGAGTTTTATACTGGCGCTTTGGAGTTTGAAAGTTTTAATAATATTTCTATTGACGGCTTTACGGGGAGACAAGCGAAGAATAAAGGAGCAGCAATTCAATTGACTGATGGAAATGGCATTGAGGTTTTTCGATCTGCCGCTGCAAAAGGAACTGATTTGTTTTTGAATGCAACACGTTGCACTGATCTGAGATTTTTTGTGAATAACGACCTGAGCAACTCATTCCAAAAAATTAATTACTCCGACAATAACAAATTTAAAATTGAGCAGGGAAATATATACTGATAAAAAATGAACAGAAGAATATTTGTAAAAAATTCAGCGATTGCCGCTGCAGGATTGGTGCTTACTAGAAAAACAAACATTGTTTCATCTTCAGAAAAAAATATTTTACCCAAATGGAAAGGGTTCAATCTTACTGATTTTTTTTCTCCGAATGCACTTCCTTCAAAACATGAAACAATAAATGAACATTTGCAATGGATGCAGGATTGGGGATTTGATTTTGTCAGGATTCCCATCGCATATCCTTGTTATCTTGATTTTGACAGAACAAAAAATATCGGCCCTGACGATGTTTATAAGATTGATGAAAAGGCAGTATCGCACATCGAGAATTTGGTGATGATGGCACACAAACATAATCTTCATGTCAGCCTCAATCTTCATCGTGCGCCGGGATATTGCATCAATGCTGGTTTTAATGAGCCATTTAATTTGTGGAGAGATGAGGAAGCGCAAAAAGCATTTTATTACCATTGGGCTTTTTGGGCGAAAAGATTTAAAAATATTTCTTCCAAAAAAATAAGTTTTGATTTAGTGAATGAGCCGAGCATGCGGGAAGATATGAATGATCAGCATTCAAGATCAGGCCCTGTTCCGGGTGATATATATCGCAAAGTTGCAAAGGCAGCAGCAGAAGCTATCCGAAATGAAAACCCGGAGCATCTGGTGATTGCTGATGGCAATAATGTCGGCAACACCATCATTCCTGAAATAAAAGATTTGAATATTGCACAAAGCTGTCGTGGATATTTTCCTGGTGCTATTTCACATTATAAAGCGCCGTGGGCAAATAAGGATCCTGAGCATATGGAATTGCCGAAATGGCCTGGTCAGGTTGGTAATAAATATTTCAGCAGGCAAATGCTTGAAGAATATTACAAGCCATGGATTGACTTGAGCAAACAAGGTGTGGGCGTACATTGCGGTGAATGCGGCTGCTGGAACAAAACGCCTCATGATGTTTTTTTGGCGTGGTTCAATGATGTGCTTGATATACTTTCTTCAAACGGCATCGGATTTTGTCTGTGGAATTTTTTGGGCGATTTTGGTGTTCTTGACTCCAATCGAAGTGATGTTGCTTATGAAGATTGGCATGGACATAAACTGGATAAAAAACTTCTTTCCCTGATGATGAAATATTAGTATAACAACCCACTTAATTTATAAGCACTTAATGATTAATTATCAGGTTTATTAAACCCCAAATTAGTTTTTTGCTCAGTGCGGTGCTTGGTATCGCTACTGTGAAAATCATATCAATACCATTAAAATGGTTCACATTGGTTTTTGAATCATCTTTTATTGCTCTTAATCTGTGCATTTGCAGATGTTTTCTTCGGCTATTATCCTGCGCAAAAAGCTTCGAGGCTTGATCCAATCGAAGCGCTTCGTTATGAATAATTACTAAAAAAAGAAAAATCTATTCTCACATTTAAGCGTTGCTTTTTGTGTTAATGATTTGGAAAACGCATATTAATTGCGTTCATCTATTGTTTTATTATTGTTAACTGCTTTGAAATTCGTTTTTTTCATCGTACCTTTTGTGAAGTACCAATAAGGTAAAAGTTACCTGAATTCAAATTTGCTTTTCATCCCTGAAAGCCCTCCCTACCCGCTGAATACTAATTAATAATTCAAAAAAGGAGGTCTTATGAAACTACAACATCAATCGCCTTATCTCAACAAGAGAAAAAAAACAATCGAGTTCCACATTGAGCTTGGCGCGGCTCAGCACATTTCTCTCGCCGGAACTTTCAACCACTGGGCAAAAGACGAACTGGAAATGAAATGCGAAAAAGACGGGAGCTGGAAAATTGAAATCCCGATGTTGCCAAGAGGGAAGTACCACTACAAATTTTTAATTGATGACAAAATGTGGATGGAAGACATCGAGAATCAACTTCGCGAGCCAGATGGCGTTACAGGCTGGAACAGCGTTCTGACTGTTTAAAAGATGATTGTTTAAAATTATTGTGAGTTGCCCAATAGCGTTTTCTCATTAACCATTGGCAGCTCACTTTTTTATGGCATTTATTTCAGAAGTACTTTCATCATTTCATCAGCTACGAATTGATTTCCCTGGTCATTCAGATGAACCCCATCGTTGGTTAATATTCCTCTGTCTTTATTGGAAGGATTATTCTGCAACTCATAAGCATGAAATATTGACCTTAAATCAACAACATCGCAATGATAATTTTTGGCGATGTCTCGAATGATTTGTGAATATTTATTCAAATCGCCATCCTGTTGGTTAGTGTAATCACTTTTTTCTCCGATGGTCGCAGGCGTGCAAAGAACAACACGTATTTTTTTTGCCTGCAGCTTATTAATAATCGCAACATAAAATTTTTCAAATTTATCAGCATCTGTTCCTGTGCCGAACATTGATTTGTGCCAGACATCATTCACGCCAACCCAAATCACTACCACATCAGGATTTTTTGCAAGCACATCATCATCCATTCTTAAATACAAATCATAGACTTTATTGCCGCCGATTCCTGCACCAGTTAAAACGTATTGAGCTGCCAAACCTTTTTGAGTAAGGGCTTCTCCGATTTTGGTGATATATCCATTTGGCTGAACACCGGCTTGTGTGATGGAATCACCAAAGAAAACAATATGCGTTGTTTTTTGCATGAACATAGATGTGGACACAATAAATAAAATGATGATGAGCGAACTACGCAAGAAATATTTCATAATAGCAATTTGTTTTTCAAATCTACAACTTGGGTGGAATTATTAATTAATAATTATTAATTGATAATTAGAGTGAGCGTCAATTAGTGTCTCCACTTACGAAGCTGATTTAATAATGCACTCATATCTTTCGGCAAGGCTGCTTCAAAATGATGTGCATTTCCTTTCGCATCTACAAAACTTAATCGGCTGGAATGTAGCGCCAGCCTGTTTAATATCGGTCTCTCCGTTTCTTCTGATTTGGAAAGCTTGAACTTTTTTTTAATGGAAGAAAGAAGAACGGGCTCACCATTTCCATACACATCATCGCATGCAATCGGGTGACCGATATGTTGCATGTGCACACGTATCTGATGCGTTCTGCCGGAATGGATTTGAAATTGAACGAATGAATATGAACCGAATTCTTCGAGCACTTCATAATCCGTTAATGATTGCTTTCCTCTTTTATGAATCAGCATCACACCTTGCTTGTGTGTGTTCTCTGCAATCGGTGCATCAATGCTTCCTTTTTTTTCAGTGATATTTCCTGCAACAATTCCGCTGTAAATTTTTTCAACTGCCCTTTCTTCGAATAATTGAGAAAGATATTTATGAGTTGTTTCATTTTTCGCAAATACAATCAAGCCGCTGGTGTCTCTATCGAGACGATGAACCGTGAATATGCGCTCGTATTTATCTTGCAATATTTTTTTCAAAGAAATTTCTTTGCCTTCTCTGTCTGGAATACTTAAAAATCCGGCTGGTTTGTCGAGCACGATAAAATCATCGTTCTCGAAAATAATTTCAGGTTTATTTTTTTGCAAGCAGAAAATTATTTGATGGAAGAATTGAGATACTTCAGAATGCGGATTTCTTTTTCAGAAAGAAAGCGCCATTTGCCGCGCTGTACATTTTTTTTAGTGAGACCGGCATACATCACTCTGTCAAGCCCTTTCACATCATAACCCAAATGTTCAAAAATGCGGCGCACAATCCTGTTCTTGCCACTGTGAATCTCAAGCCCGACCTGAGTTCTGTCATTCGCGTCAGTATAAGCGATTGCATCTACAGTAGCAATCCCGTCTTCTAATTGAACGCCGGAAACAACTGCATCAAAATCATTTTTTGAAAATACTTTATCCAAAACAACATGATACACTTTTTTGATTTCATGTTTTGGATGCGCAAGTTTTTGAGAAAGGTCACCGTCATTTGTTAATAATAAAACGCCTGAAGTATTTCTATCCAATCTTCCGACAGGAAAAACTCTTTCGGTAGTGGCGCTTCTGATAAGTTGCAGCACTGTTTTTCTTCCCTGCGGGTCTTCTGTGGTAGTGATATAATCTTTCGGTTTATTAAGAAGTATGTAAACGAGATTTTTTGAGATGGTAATTTTTTTGCCGCTCACTTTCACCAAATCAGTTGCAGTAACTTTTGTTCCGGGTTCAGTAATCACTTTCCCATTCACCTGCACTTTTCCCTGTTTGATTAATTCTGCCGCATCTCTGCGCGAGCAAACACCGCTGTGGGAAATATATTTGTTGAGAGGAAGTTGTTCTTGTTTGTGGTTTGTGGTTTGTGGTTTGTGGTTCTGAACAGGCTGACCTTCGACTATTGGCTTACGACTATTAAGCGGCGACTGTGAACTGCCAACTGCCAACTGCTTTTTGTTTCTCTTTTCTTCAAAATGCCTTTCAATGGCTTCTCTTCTTTCTTTTTTCTCGGCTTTTTTATCCTGTTTGATTTTTTCTTTGATAGCGCTGTTGCTTTTCTTCTCGAAGAATTTGCTGAAGTTGTCTGTTTTTCTTTTCATAATGTTTGCTGTTTTACAACAGTAATGAGATGCGAAGCTAAAACAAAAAAGCGAACCTCACTGAGATTCGCTTTTGTCCCTGTAACCTTGAAAACTACTACCTGCTAAATCTTTTTTCTGAATGGTCTTTTCTCAATTCCTGCATTTTATTGATTTGTTCTGGTGTGAGTATAGATTTAAATGCTTCCTTTTCTTTTGTCATCACCGTTTTAATCTGTTCCATTTTTTGTTCGCGCATCAGGTTGTCATTTTCACGAATTGATTTTATCTGCGCTCTTGTATTTAGTGCTTGTGCTTTTATAGAAGCTGCTTGTGCATCCGTCAGATTCAATCTGATTTTCATTCTTTCCAAACGAGCTGCTGCCATCACCTGCATATTTTCATCTCTCTTTTTTCTTGACTCAGCTATTTGATTTTTTTGTTCAGGCGTCAAAAGAGATTGAAGTTTATTTTTCTTTTCTTTCTGCAATGAAACCAACTGTGATTTGTATTGACCTAATGTCATATTATCATTCTTATATAAATCCGATTGCTTTTTGCGATATTCTTTATTGATATCCTGCATTTGTTTTCTTTGCTCAGGGCTAAAATGTAATCTCGCCATTTCATTCCCAAATCCGCGATGATTACGGAATGAACGAAAACGGTTTCTTCCATAACCTTCGCGATTATCGAAGCGGTTCATTGCTTCTCCGCGATTTCTGTCGAAGCCACGAAAATCTTTTCTATGTGAACTGTCGTGACCATCATGGTTTGACCAATTGTGATAAGCGTGGTGGCGATGTGAAGTGTCTGAAGAAATGTTGTTATCGGTAGATTGCGCTTTAGCTGCCCATCCTAAAAAGACGAGCGCTATTAATGCGGATAATTTTTTCATTGTTATTTATTTTGCCCCATTGAGACAAGAATAATACGGTAATGTTTAACCTAGGGTTAAAGCAATTACCTATGAAATTCAGGAGTTCGCCGAAATGTCGAGGGGTGAATAGTCAATAGTGAATGGTCAATGGTGAATAGTGAATGCTAAATAACTAATGATTAATAAATTCAGCTTTCACTATTGACCATTCACTCTTTATTAGCCAACTGACCACAAGCGGCATCAATGTCTTTTCCACGGCTGCGCCTTAATCGTGCATTTACTTTATTTTTTTCCAGATGTTTCATAAACAGGTTCACCGTTTCTTCATCCGGCTTTTGAAATTTCGCGGCATCGATGGGATTATATTCAATGATATTAACAAGGTCGGCAGGAACCTGGCGATAAATTTTTATGAGTTCATCTGCATCTTTGAGTGAGTCGTTAAAATCTTTGAAAAGAATATATTCAAAAGTGATTTCGTTTTCTGTTTGCTTATAGAAATAATTCAGTGCTTCAATCAGTGACTTGATATTATTCGTATCATTAATCGGCATAATCTCATGCCGTTTCTGGTCGTTTGCCGCATGAAGAGATAACGCGAGTTTGAACTTCACTTTATCATCGCCGAGCTGCTTAATCATTTTTGCAACACCTGCAGTAGAAACCGTAATGCGCCTCGGGCTCATGCCCAATCCGTCAGGAGAAGAAATTCTTTCAATCGCTTTCAGCACATTTTTATAATTCAGCAAAGGCTCGCCCATGCCCATGAAAACAATATTCGATAATTTTTTTTCATGCACTCTTTCCGATTGCTGATTAATCAAAACTACTTCATCATAAATCTCATCAAAATCAAGATTGCGCTTTCTGTCCATATAACCCGTTGCGCAAAATTTGCAACTAAGAGAGCAACCGATTTGAGAAGAAACGCAAGCTGTTTTTCTTTCTTCGGTAGGAATTAGAACTCCTTCGATTAAATGTCCATCAAAAGTTTTAAAGCGGCTTTTGATAGTTCCGTCAGCGCTGTATTGTGTCGCATCCACTGTTAATGCCGGCAACGAAAATTCATCTGATAATTTTGCTCTCAGCTCTTTGCTCAGGTTGGTCATCGCATCGAAACTATGCGCATGTTTCAACCAAAGCCATTCCCAGACTTGTTTTGCACGGAATTTTTTTTCCCCGATATTTTCAAAATACTCGTCAACCTGTTGCTGGCTCAAATGCCTGATATTTTTTTGCGCTGTTTTCATGAAGCGGCAAAGATAAGAATGAAGTGGGAAGGCACAAGTTTCAAGAAGAAAGGAACAAGGCTCAAGAATCAAGGCACAAGCCTTATTCTCAATTTCCTTCTTGTCCCTTGCTTCTTGAATCTTGCCCCTTGTTCCTTGTCTCTTGTTCCTTGTATCTTTACGAAATATTTTATTATGAAAACTTGTTATGTTATTGATGCAGTACGAACACCGATTGGGAAATATGGTGGCGCGTTGAGCTCTATCCGCCCCGATGATTTGCTGGCGCATGTCATCAAATCATTATTGTTGCGCAATCCGGGAATTGATGGGAATGCGATTGAAGATGTGATTGTGGGCGATGCAAATCAGGCAGGAGAAGACAATCGCAATGTGGCGAGAATGGCTGCGCTGCTGGCGGGATTGCCGGTTACGGTCGCAGGCAACACGGTGAACCGTTTGTGCGCAAGTGGCATGCAGGCGATTATGGACGCAGCACGTGCTGTGATGTGTGATGAAGGCGAGCTCTATATCGCAGGTGGCGTAGAAAGCATGACCAGAGCGCCTTTCGTGATGGCCAAATCTTCACATGCATTCAACCGCAATGCAGAAATTTTTGATTCTACGATTGGATGGAGGTTTGCGAATAAAAAATTATCAGACAAATATTATCCCTATTCCATGGGAGAAACGGCGGAGAATGTGGCGAAGCAATGGGGCATTTCCCGTCATGCGCAGGATGAATTTGCATTGGCAAGCCAGGAGAAATATTTTGCTGCATTAGAAAAAGATAAATGGAAAAATGAAATTGCTGCTGTTGAAATATTAGGTGGAAAAGATGAGAAAATATTTTTTGAGAAAGATGAACATCCGCGCAAAACATCGATGGAAAAATTGGCTGCACTGAAACCGGCGTTTGAAAAAGAAGGAACGGTGACTGCAGGAAATTCGTCTGGTATTAATGATGGTGCTGCAGCATTATTATTAGCAAGCGAAGAAGCCGTCACAAAATTTAATTTGCGACCATTAGGAAAAATTGTTTCCATGGCAGTTGCCGGAGTTGACCCTTCGATTATGGGAATCGGTCCTGTTCCTGCCACACAAAAAGCATTGCAACGGGCAGGCATAACCGTAAATGATTTGGGTTTGATTGAACTGAATGAAGCATTTGCATCGCAATCCATTGCATGCATCCATGATTTGGGATTGGATTTGGAAAAAGTGAATGTGAATGGCGGTTCGATTGCCATCGGTCATCCGCTTGGTTGCAGTGGAGCAAGAATATCAACAACATTATTGCATGAAATGAAAAGGCGCGGATCAAAATATGGATTGGTAACGATGTGTGTCGGGGTGGGGCAGGGAACGGCAGTGATTTATCAGAACATTGATTAATAAGAAGAGTAAAACTTATCATCGTCATTTCGAATCCCGCATTTGCGATTTAATATTTAAAGAAAATTTGTGCGGGATGAGAAATCTGCTTTCAAATTTTCAGTCAGATTTCTCACTGCGCCGTTACATGACGATATAGCAAATTCTTGCTGGCGTCGTTCGAAATGACGAAAACCTTTGAGTTTATTAAACCTGAATATTTTTAAGAGAAGCTGTAATTAGGCAATTTAGATTGCTCAATTGTTTCCTGCTTTCCTGTTTTTAAATTTTTGATGTTGCAAGTTTTTTCTTCCAATTCTTTATTGCCAATAATCACTGCGAAGGGAATGTTTTTCTTATCAGCGTATTTGAATTGCTTGTCAAACTTTGCCTGCTCGTGATATAATTCGCAGGAAATATAATTGCTTCTTAATTGCTGCATTAAGCCAAATGCAACTTTGCTTTCTTCATCACCCAAATTGAAGAACAAAACTTTTGTGCCGACATAAATTGTTTCGGGAAATAATTTCAGTTCTTCCATCACATCATAAATCCTGTCAACGCCAAATGAAATACCAACGCCTGGAATATTTGGAACGCCGAATAATCCTGTTAAGTCATCATAACGACCGCCGCCACCGATGGAACCAATGGAAACATTTTTTGCTTTCACTTCGAAAATAATTCCGGTATAATAGTTCAAGCCGCGAGCGAGAGTGAAGTCAATAGTGAATGGTGAATGGTGAATGGTGAATGAATCCATAACAAATTCAAGTTCTTCGATTCCTGTTTTGCCTGTTTCATTTTCGCCAATCAATTTTTTCAGCTCATTCAACCTTTCGACATTAGTACCTTCAATCGAAAGATATTTTTCGACAACAGCTATTTGCTCTTCATTCAATCCTCTTTGTAATAATTCTTCTTTTACTTTTTCAATCCCGATTTTATCAAGTTTGTCAATGGCAACGGTGATGTCTGTCAATTTATCAATGCTTCCGCAAGTTTCAGCAAGTGCGGTTAATATTTTTCTGTTATTGATTTTTATTTCAACATCAATCTTCAATCTTTTAAAAACATCAGCATAAATATTTGCAAACTCCACATCACTTAACAAAGAATTGCTTCCAACCAAATCTGCATCGCACTGATAAAATTCTCTGTAACGACCCTTCTGCGGTCTGTCTGCACGCCACACAGGCTGCATCTGATAGCGTTTATATGGGAACATTAGTTGTCCATGATTCATCGCAACATAACGAGCAAATGGAATGGTCAAATCGTAACGGAGTGCTTTTTCTGAAGATTCATTTTTTAGTTTTGATAAATAGGTGTTGCCTAAAGTTTCATTTGTCAATAGATTTTTTGCTAACATTGCAAACACTCCAGGTTGTCCTTCTATCAAATCAGTCTTAATTTCTGCCAATTCGTTTCTATTATTTTCGAAATAATTTTTAATTCCATCAAATAACGAATAAAAAAAATCAATTGAAAACGACTGACCAGAATCAAGAATTCTAAAGATTAATTTATCTCCTTCCTCACCATATTTCCCCATTAATGTTTCTAAGTTCTCCATTGCAGGAGTTTCCAATGGCTGAAAACCGTATAGCTCAAATACTTCACGGATGGTATTGAAAATATAATTCCGCTTGCGGACTGTTTCCGCACCAAAATCTCTTGTGCCTTGTGGTATGGATGTTTTGGGCATTGTCGTTTTTCGTTCGTCGTTGACCGATGATGGTCGGGTGATTATTTTAATTGCTGCGTATTCGATACTGTGGATTTCTCAATCATTTTTTCCGTCGCTTCATCAATCATTTTATATACCTGGTGATATCCTGATTCCGGTCCTGACCATGGGTCGGGCACGTCCATATCTTTTCCGGGATACAATTCATTCATTAATAAATCAACTTTGGATGCATCGAATTTTTTCCCTGCAATCCTTCTCATTTCATCCATCACATCATCAGCCATCGCATAAATCTTATCGAAATTGTTAAAGTCTTCGGCTGTGAATTTTCTCGCTCTTTGTTTGTTGATATCGATGCCATGTTGCAGTGCCACTTTTTGTGAAAGCTCGTGCGGCGCTTCGCCTACATGATATCCGTTTGTCCCGGCGCTATCCACTGTCCAATCCAATCCGGATTTTTTAATCTTATCTTCCAAAATGCCTTCTGCCAAAGGGCTTCGGCAGATATTGCCGAGGCAGACCATTAAAATTTTCATGGCGCAAAAGTAAGGAACAAGAGTTAAGGTACAAGAAACAAGACACAAGACACAAGAATCAAGGTGCAAGCGTTCAAGATGCAACTTGCATCAAAAGCCTTGTCCCTTGTTTCTTGTGCCTTCAACATTTTATGGAATTTCTTAAACCCCGCATCTCATTACTGAATTGCGCAAGTTCATCTCGTCATTTCTTCACATCAAAAACTACTACAATGAAACCTGAAATGATTTTACAGGCAGATGTGCTTGATATTATTTTCGACAACCGCAACAAAGAATACGGCGCTTATGAATTGAGAAGCCATTATAACAGAAGATTGAAAAAAGCTATGCTGATTATTTTTTCATCCTTGTCAATTTTTGTTTTCATTTTTTATTGGTTAAATAATATCAGTCATGGAAAAATAGTGAGAGCTATCAGTTCATTGAATGATACAGTTTCATTAGTTCAAGTTGATCTTGTTCAACCACCCATTCCTCAACCCCAAATCCAACATCATCAGGTCGCGACTTTTCAGAATACGAGATGCCTGATTGTTCCGGATAGAGCTGCAACCAATCCTCCGCCAACTGTTGACCAATTGGATGTAAATAAAATTGGTATCGAAACGAAACCGGGCGATTTGTCTGTCGATATTGTTCAGCCATCCTCAGAAGGAAATGGGAAAACGAATGTTACTGAAGCTCCGCCTGCTGCGGAAAAAGACGTGGTCATTGAACATCCTGATTTTATGCCCCAGTTTCCCGGTGGACAAGATGCTTTGATACGATTTCTTTTAAAAAACTTAAGGATGCCTGCAAGCGCTGAAGCAGGAACGAAAATTGCAACGCTCGTCAGGTTCATAGTTGATAAAGATGGAAAAGTAACAGGCGTTGAATTTGAAAAAAGCGGCGGCAATGATTTTGATAATGAAGTAATGCGCGTGATGAAGAAAATGCCGCTATGGAAACCGGGCATGCAGAGTGGAAAAAATGTAGCTGTATATTTTAAGTTGCCGGTTATTTTTCAAGTACCCGATGAAAATTGAATATACTTACCACAGATTGCTCGGATTTTCACAGATATGAATCTTCTGTGTTTTTCTGTGTAATCTGTGGCAAAATATAATCTGTAGAATTTTATTAATCATATTTCTGTAATTTGCTCAGCACAAAAATTTCGGTACATGCAGAATGATGCGCCAGACAAGAGAACAAAAGGTTACATGATGATGCGTGCCATCATGGATTATGGAATGGGCTTTTTGATTTTTTTGCTTGGTATTTTTTTCATGTTCTCCAAACAGCTTGGTTTTAATTTTAATGTTGAAAATTTTTACCGTTATTTTTTTGCAGTGCTATGTATGGTGTATGGCGGCTGGCGGGCATACCGCGGCTACAAGAAAAATTATTTTAATTAATGAGCTTCATTTCTTCCCGGAATAAATATATAAATATTTGCATTGCTTGTCTGCTGATATTATCAATGCAGTTGATTTCCTGCGCTAATAATTCTTCCAATATAAAACAGGAAACGCCAACTAATGGCACTATCAACATAAGTGTGGATGAATCTTTCAAGCCGGTGATAGATTCCGAAATAAAAGTTTTCGAATCTTCATTCCCCGATGCTAAGATTAATGTATATTACAAATCCGAAGCTGATTGTTTCCGCGACCTTGCGAAGGACAGCACCCGCATGATTATCGTGACGAGAGGGCTGAACAAAGAAGAGGAACATTTTTATCAGGATTCGATACATTACGTACCTATTTACGGACTACTCGCCTACGATGCTATTGCCATTATTGTCAACAACAGATCCAAAGACACTATTCTTTCAATGAAAGATGTTCAATCATTGTTAAATGGCACAACTGCTAATAAACAAATAGTGATGGACGGTGTCTCAGCTACAAGCACTGTGAGGTTTGTGATTGATTCAGTGTTGCGAGGACAAAAACTTGGCAAAAATGTGGTAGCAGCAAAATCAAGCGAAGCAGTTATCAATTTTGTGTCGAACAATGAAAACGCAATTGGTTTTATTGGTGTGAGCTGGATAGGAAATCAGGACGACCCCGAGCAATTGGGCTTTTTGCAAAAAGTTAAAATCGCTGCAGTTCAGTGCACAAGCTGTTTGGGAGAAACTTACGTGCAGCCTTATCAGGCAAATATTGCTCTTAAAAGATATCCTTTGACCAGAGGCCTGTATTATGTGCTGAAAGAAAATTTCAGGGGAATAGGAAATAATTTCGTGAATTTCCTGCAACTTGAGCGTGGACAATTGATATTCAGAAGAGCGTACCTGGTGCCTGGGAAAATGTCGTTTGAAATACGTGATAGTAAAATCTCAAATTAATATCAGATTTTAATACATTTACACATCTAACAAAAACAAGGTTTACTATGAAGAAAATCCGTTTTGGTTTATTGGCATCTGTCGTTCTGGTAAGCAACGCATTGAATGCCCAATCTGTAGATCAGGGAAAAAAATTCTTGTATTATGAGCGTTTCAAGAGCGCGAAAGAAACATTTGAAAAAATTTTGGCAGCCAACCCAAATGATATCAATGCTACATATTGGCTGGGGCAAACTTTATTGACAGCTTCAAACACATCCGGAGTAAAAGATTCCGTTGCTGCAAAAGCGCTTTACCAAAAGGCACTTCAAACAAATGGCAGCGCACCTTTATTGCTAGCCGGGATAGGCAATATAGAACTGCGTGAAGGCAAAACTGCAGATGCCAAACAGCATTTTGAAACTGCGATCAGCTTAACAAAAGGCAAAGATGTGAATGTATTAAATGCGATCGGTGAGGCAAATGCAGATGCGAAAGCTGGCGATGCTGCTTATGCCATAGAAAAATTAAATCTTGCCACACAAACAAAAAACTTCAACAATCCGGAAACTTATGTTATCCTCGGTGATGTTTACAGAAAGCTGTTAATAGATGGCGGCAATGCAGTTTCAAGCTATCAGAAAGCTATGGAATTGGATCCAAAACTTGCAGGTGCTGAATACAGGATCGGTAAAATATATCTCACACAAAGGAACACTGAATATTTTTTGCCCGCTTTCGAAAAAGCAACGCAAATGGATCCTTCTTATGGTCCGGCTTATTATGAATTATTCTATTACTGGTATTTTCATAGCGACGTGAACAAAGCCATCGGTTATTGGGACAAATATTTTGCCGTGACGGATCCAAAACCATCTGATGAATATGACCGCATCAGCTTTTTATATGCTGCCAAAAAATATCAGGATTGTATTTCTCAATCACAAGCAAAAATTTCTTCTTTGGGTGATAAAGCTGATCCGAGATATTATAAGCTGATTGCTTATTGCTACGGAGATCAGAGCGACTCAGTAAACGCAAAAAATTATTGGGATCAATATTTTACTAAACAGAAACCGGAAGATTTTCTGCCAATGGATTATTCGGTATACGGTGAAGTCTTGACCAAATTCCCGGGCAATGAAGAAAAAGCTACTGATATCTTTAAGCAAGCTATAGCGCATGATACTGTAAAGGACGAGCAACTGGACCTTGCAAAAAAAGCGGCGACTGTTTCAAAAAGTGCGGGCCTTAAAAAGGGTTACGCATATTGGCAGGGCGTAATATATGGGATGAAGAAAGACCCTTCAAATGCTGATTTATACAATTGGGGTATTGCTAATTATCAGGCAGGTGAATACAAAACTTCGGATAGTATTTTCTGCGGTGCATATGAATCAAAATACCCGAATGAGATTTTCGGTTACTTATGGTGCATGAGAAGCAAGCGTGCTCAAGATGATTCAATTAGTTCAGGTGGATTAGCAGTCGATGCTTCTGAGAAACTTGCTCAGTTCGCGAGAAGCAGCCCGGATTCTGCAAAATATAAATCTCAGACTATTGAAGCTTATTTTTATTTAGCAGGATATTCAAACGATATTAAAAAAGATAAGCAAGCTGCATTAGGATATATCAACAAAATTTTGGAAGTCGACCCAACCAATGCAACTGCTCTGCAATTCCAAAAAATATTGACTGCGCCTCCGCCAAGGCAACCGGCACAAAGACCACGAGGAGCAAAACCCGGCAATTAATTTATAAAGAAATTTGATGGATATGAAATCCCCTTGTTGAATCAAATCAACAAGGGGATTTTTATTTTGACTATTTATTTTTTATCAATTGTAAATTGAAAGTGCTGCCTTATTTTTGCCAACGAAGCAATATCAAGAAAATGGATATTTTTCTTTTGCAGGCAAATCCCGTTTCTGTTACAGCAAATAGTGCATCAGGTTATCTCCCCATCGGCATACAGTTTTTGTTCGCTATCGGTTTTGTGGCTTTGGTCCTCGGCGTAACGCATTTATTAGGGCCAAAAAGAAAAACTTCAGACAAGCTCGAAAATTTTGAAAGTGGTATCGATGCTGTTGGCAATGCACGCCAGCCAATGGCCGTTAAATATTTTTTAGTTGCGATATTGTTTGTGCTGTTTGATGTGGAAGTGATCTTCTTCTATCCTTATGCCATTAATTTTAAAGCATTGGGGTGGGCAGGATTTTCTGCAGTTCTTTTATTTGTAGCGTTTTTCCTTGTTGGCTTCATATACATCATTAAAAAAGGTGCGCTGACCTGGGAAGATTAATGAGCAAATGTGAAAATTCGGAAATGTGCGAAATGAGAGAACATTAAGTTTCAGAATTTGTTTTTATTAAAGCATTTTCACATTGAGCAATTGTTAAATTTTCAAATCAAAAAATTATGCCTCGTCCGGTTCGATTTAATATTCATCCCATTCCTGCTGATACAAAAGACAGCATCAGCATGGTTGACATGCCTGAAGGCCATGCTGGCGAAGGTTTTTTTGCGACCTCGCTCGATAAAGTGGTTGGGCTTGCAAGAAAGAATTCCATGTGGCCGATGCCATTCGCAACTTCTTGCTGCGGCATTGAGTTTATGGCAACAATGGCTTCGCATTATGATCTGGCAAGATTTGGCGCAGAGCGACTCGGGTTTTCTCCACGCCAATGTGATTTATTAATGGTGATGGGGACCATCGCCAAAAAAATGGGGCCGATTGTAAAACAGGTTTATCTCCAAATGGCAGAGCCAAGATGGGTGATGGCTGTCGGCGCTTGTGCATCAAGTGGAGGGATTTTTGATACCTATTCTGTGCTGCAGGGAATTGATCAGGTTGTTCCGGTGGATGTGTATGTCCCGGGCTGTCCGCCGAGGCCCGAAGCGATTTTGGATGGCTTCATCAAAATTCAGGACCTGGTGGGGCAGGAAAGTTTGAGAAGAAGAAATGGGGAGAGATATAAATCATTATTAGAAAGTTACGGAATTCAATAATTTGAAAATGAGAAAATGGCTCGATTCCTCAATTGAGCTATTGAGTAATTTTCACATTGAGCAATTTTCAAAATGAGTTTAACTAACGAAACAGTCAAAGCAAGATTAACAGAAAAATTTGGTGATCAGCTCTCCAATTTTGAAGAGCCTTATGGCATGCTCACTTTCGAAGCGCCAAAAGATATGAACCTGAAAGTGATGCAGTATTTATTTGATGATGAAGAATTGCGCTTTCAATTTTTAACAGACCTTACTGCCGTTCATTATCCTGATAAAGTTGGAAAAGAACTGGCTGTTGTTTATCACTTGCATAATCTTGTCGATAACATTCGCATTCGTTTCAAAGTATTTACGGATATTAATACGCCCGATATATTTACAGCCACGCAATTATATTCTTCAGCCAACTGGATGGAAAGAGAAACTTATGATTTTTACGGAGTGAATTTCGTTGGTCATCCGAATTTGAAAAGAATATTGAATGTGGATGAAATGGATTATTTCCCGATGCTGAAACATTATCCATTAGAAGACCAGACGAGGATTGATAAAGATGACGCGATGTTTGGAAGATAAATGTCAGAACGGGGATTTTTGAGATTAATCGGATTAATAAGATTTAAAAACCAGGAACAAATAATTTATAGTGAATGTATGAACTGAAAAAATCGTACATCGTACATCACAAATCGTAAATTTAAAATGTCAGAAATACTTCATCCGAAAGAAAAGCATATCAAACTGCCGGAAGGTTCTGTGGAAAGGCAAACTACTACATTGAATCTTGGGCCAACGCATCCTGCGACGCACGGCGTGTTCCAAAATATTCTGGAACTGGATGGAGAAAGAATTGTTTCAGCAGAGCAAACCGTTGGATACATTCACCGCGCATTTGAAAAACTTGCAGAAAGAAGGCCGCTTTATCAAATCACCACGCTTACTGACAGGTTAAACTATTGTTCTTCTCCAATTAATAATATGGGATGGCATCTCACGTGCGAAAAATTGCTCGGTGTGAAAACGCCAAAGCGTGTAGATTACCTGCGCATCATTATTATGGAGCTTGCAAGAATTTCAGACCATCTGATTTGCAATTCTGTGGTTGGTGTCGATTCCGGTGCATATACTGGATTTCTGTATGTGATGCAATACCGCGAATTGATTTATGAAATTTATGAAGAAGTGTGCGGCTCTCGTCTCACAACAAACATGGGAAGAATCGGTGGCTTTGAAAGAAATTTCACAAACACTGCTTTTGAAAAATTAGAAAAATTTTTGAATGAATATCCGGCTGTGCTGAAAGAATTTGAAAATCTTTTCAGCCGCAACCGCATTTTTATGGAACGCACCATTGGTGCAGGTCCTATTAGCGGCGAACGCGCATTAAATTATGGGTTTACCGGTCCGAACCTGCGTGCTGCAGGTGTTGATTATGATGTTCGTGTTCATACGCCCTATAGCAGCTATGAAGATTTTGAATTTGAAATCCCGATTGGGAAAACGGGAGATTGCTACGACCGGTTTTTAGTGCGCAATCAGGAAATGTGGCAGTCATTAAAAATTATTAATGATGCTTATAATAAAGTAAAAGAATTTAAAGGCGCTGATGCAGAAATTTATCATGCCGATGCGCCTGAATATTATCTGCCTTCCAAAAAAGATGTGTACACAAAAATGGAAGCGCTGATATGGCACTTCAAAATTGTGATGGGCGAAACAGAAATCCCACCCGGCGAAGTTTATCAAAGTGTGGAAGGCGGGAATGGTGAACTTGGATTTTATTTAATCAGTGATGGCGGGAGAACGCCATACAGATTGCATTTCAGAAGACCTTGCTTTATTTATTATCAGGCATATTCTGAATTGACAAAAGGAAGCATGTTGAGCGATGCAATTATTGTGATGAGCAGTTTGAATTTGATTGCGGGAGAGATGGATGCGTGATGAATGTGCGAATTGGAAAATGTGCAAATATGCGAATGGAAAAAATTCAGTATTATTAAAAAATAGAGATGGAATTTTCGCAGGAAAAATTAAAAAAGTTCAACGAGATAGTTGCCCGCTATCCGGAAGGCAAACAGAAAAGCGCATTGCTTCCGGTTTTGCACTTGGCTCAAGAAGAATTTGGCAATTGGCTCAGTGCAGATACGATGGATTATGTTGCTTCATTATTAAAAATTGAACCGATTGAAGTGTATGAAGTGGCGACTTTTTATTCGATGTATAATCTGAAACCAATCGGCAAATATATGTTCGAAGTTTGCCAGACCGGGCCCTGCATGTTGCGCGGAAGTGATAATATCATTGATTATATCAAACAGAAATTGAACATCAATGTCGGCGAAACAACTGCTGATGGATTGTTCACTTTGAAGACTGTTGAATGCCTTGGTGCTTGCGGTTATGCGCCGATGATGCAGTTAGGAAAAACGTACCGAGAACATTTGACAAAAGAAAAAGTAGATGCGATTATCAACGAGTGCAGACAGAATGCAGCAATAAATAATTAATTTAAAACTTGCAATATGAAATTGAACCCTTATCTGAATTTTGATGGCAATGCTGAGGAAGCAGTAAATTTTTATAAAGATGCGCTTGGCGGCGAGATTGCGATGCTCACTCGTTTTGGTGAAAGCCCGATGCCAAGTGGCGACGATGAGAAAAACAGGATAATGCATGCAAGAATTGTGTTCGGTGATAACATCATCATGATTTCAGACACGATGAAAGGACATGATTTTTCAACGAAGGGAAATATCCAGTTGTCGATTGGATTGGATGATGAAGCGAAGACGCATGAAATTTTTGAAAAGCTATCAGCAGGTGGAACAGTGACAATGCCATTGGCAAAACAATTTTGGGGAGATTTATTCGGAATGTTCCAGGATAAATTTGGCGTGAACTGGATGTTGAATTGCACGGAGAAAAAGTAGAAATTAATAATTAGCAATTAATAATTAAGAGTGGGAAGAAAATTATTATTAGAAAAAGATAAAGTTGAAGGCATCAGGTTCTATGATGTGTATCGCCGTGAAGGCGGCTATCGCAGTGTGGAAAAGGCTTTGAAGACGATGACCCCCGATCAGGTTACAGATGAAGTAAAGAAAAGTGGATTGCGCGGTCGTGGTGGAGCTGGTTTTCCAACAGGAATGAAATGGAGTTTTATTGCAAAACCTGAAGGCGTTCCGCGCCATTTGGTTTGCAATGCAGATGAAAGTGAGCCGGGAACTTTCAAGGACAGATATCTGATGGAATTCATTCCGCATTTGCTGATTGAAGGATTGATTGTTTCATCTTATGCGCTAGGAAGCAATACTACCTATATCTATATCCGTGGTGAATATGCATGGATTGTTGATATTCTTGAACAAGCCATTGCTGAAGCAAAGAATAATGGATTTCTTGGAAAAAATATTTTAGGTAGCGGATTTGATTGTGAGATTTATGTTCATCGTGGTGCAGGTGCTTATATCTGCGGAGAAGAAACTGCATTGATTGAATCACTCGAAGGAAAACGCGGCAACCCGCGCATCAAGCCACCATTCCCTGCAGTTAAAGGCGCATGGGACAGACCGACTGTGGTTAATAATGTAGAAACATTGGCAGCAATCGTTCCGATTATTAATATTACCGGTGAAGAGTATGCGAAGATTGGCGTTGGAAAATCAACAGGCACAAAATTAATTTCTGCTTGTGGAAATATTAATAAGCCCGGCGTGTATGAAATTGATATGACGATTTCTGTAGAAGATTTTATTTACAGCGATGAATATTGTGGCGGTATCCCGAATGGGAAAAGATTGAAGGCTTGTATTCCCGGCGGCTCATCAGTTCCGATTCTTCCTGCTAATCTATTATTGAAGACAGTGAAAGGCGATACCAGAATGATGAACTATGAAAGCCTTTCTGATGGCGGGTTTGCGAAAGGTTCTATGATGGGCAGCGGCGGTTTTATTGTGCTCGATGAAGACCAGTGCGTTGTTCGCCACACAATGACATTAGCAAGATTTTATCGCCATGAAAGTTGTGGTCAATGTTCTCCATGCAGAGAAGGAACAGGATGGATGGAAAAAATTCTGAAGAATATTGAATACGGAAAAGGAAAAATGAGCGATATCGATTTGCTTTGGGATATTCAGAGGAGGATTGAAGGAAATACGATTTGCCCGTTGGGCGATGCAGCCGCCTGGCCTGTTGCGGCAGCAATCAGGCATTTCAGAGATGAGTTTGAATGGCATATCAATAATCCGGTTGAGTGCCTGAACAGGAACTATGGACTGGCTAATTATGCAGAACCGTTACATGTAGCAACAGCATAGTTTGTTTAACACAGCGGGACAAAGAATACAAAGAGACAAAGGATAATGAATCCGATAAAGAACATAGAAATTAAGAATTTCAAATCCATACGTCATCAAACAATTGATGATTGTAAAAGGATTAATGTTTTTATTGGTTATCCGAATGTTGGGAAGAGCAATATTTTGGAGGCATTAAGTTTGTTCGGATTAAATCAGCAAACTCCTATTACAGATTTAATTAGATTAAAAGAAGACCCAACGATTTTCTTCAACGGATATATTCAGAACTTAATAACAGTTACTCTGAATAACAAATACAGGATTTTGGGAGAATATTTGAGTGATTTCCTAAGATTGGTATTTCAGACAAACGATAGTAGTGATTTTTTTAGAAATGACACTGAAAGAAGAAATCCATCTTTTGTTTTGAATACAATTGAATACAAGAATTTCAAATTATCACGAACTACTTCAAACATCCCACAAAATACAACAAGTATTGCCGATGATTTTGTAATTAAGAAATATGAATTTAAGAAATCATCAGAAGTTTTGCCGAAAGGGTACTCGTCATTAGAATATCCTTTCGGGGGCAATGTTTTTGCTATTTTACAAACTAATAAGAAACTTAATGAAAATGCGAGGGAGTTGTTTTTAAATTATGATTTGGATTTTGTTTATGATTCAAGAATTCAACAATTCACAATCTTAAAAAAAACGGATTTAGGTGTATTTACAGTTCCGTATGAGTTAGTTGCTGATACTTTACAAAGACTTATTTTTCATAAAGCAGCGATATTAAGTAACCAAGAACGAATCTTACTATTCGAAGAACCTGAGGCGCACATGTTTCCGCCTTATATCAGAAAATTTACTACAGATGTGATTTTTGATAAAACAAACCAATTTTTTATCACAACACATAGCCCTTATGTTTTGGATGAATTGATTCTTGAAGCTGAAAATGAGCTTTCAGTTTATTTGGTAGATTATAAAGATGGAGAGACAAAAATTCACCATTTAAGTCCGGACGATTTAAAAGAAGTGAGAGAATACGGCGTTGATTTGTTTTTTAATATAGAAAGCTATTTGAAACATGGACAAGTCAATAATGCCTGAATGTTTCGCAGACACATTATTGATTGAAATGCTTGTGCCAACGGAAAGAGGATACAATCATAAACACAATTGTTTTAAGGTTGAAGATGAAATGAAAAGTGGCGCATTAAAAGATAAGTTTGCAGTTGGGATTATTGATAAGGATAAAAAACAAATTGGATATTTGAGCCAATTTTCAATAATTGATGAAATAAAAGATACTTTGATTTTGTGGAGACACACTGATAAACAAAAACATCATTATGTTATTCAACTTTGTCCGGCACTTGAAAAATGGATAATGAAAATTTGTGAAGAAGAGCAGATTGATTTGAGTGATTTTGAATTGAATGATTTGGATATTTTCAGACGAGAAGCAAAATCAACATCAAGTATTAACAATCGTAAATTAAAATCATTGTTTGCTGAGATTAATAATAAGGTAAACAATACGAGCGTAAAGAAACTAAAAAACTGGCTCACAATTTTGAAAGAAAAGAATTATCAAATTGATATAAACGAATTGAAGAATGCCTGACCCGATTAAATTATTTAAAGTAACTATCGACAACATCACCATTGAAGTGGAGCCTGGGACTTCTATCCTGCAGGCTGCGCGAAGGATTGGCGGCGATGTTGCCCCTCCTGCAATGTGTTATTACACCAAGCTCAAAGGCAGTGGTGGCAAGTGCCGCACCTGTCTGGTGGAAGTAGCTGCAGGTTCAACTGCCGACCCGAGACCAATGCCAAAATTGGTTGCAAGTTGCCGCACCAATGTGATGGATGGAATGATTGTAAAAAATATCACGAGTGAAAAAGTGATTGATGCAAGAAATGGCGTGGTTGAATTTTTATTAATCAATCATCCACTGGATTGCCCGATTTGTGACCAGGCTGGTGAATGTCATTTGCAGGATTTGAGCTACGAGCATGGCAAAGAAGGAACGCGTTATGAATTTCCGCGCAGGACTTTTGAGAAACACGATATCGGTCCTTATATTCAATTACACATGACGCGTTGCATTATGTGTTTCCGTTGCGTATATACCGCAGACCAGCTCACTGAAAAAAGAGTGCATGGAATTTTAGACCGAGGTGACCATGCAGAGATTGCGACATACATTCAAAAATCTTTGGATAATGAATTCATCGGAAATGTGATTGATGTTTGTCCGGTGGGCGCATTGACTGATAAAACTTTTAGATTTAAAAATCGTGTTTGGTTTTTGAAACCGGAAGATGCGCATCGCGAATGCAGCAATCCAAAATGCTGTGGTAAAGTGGTATTATGGTATCGCGGTGATGAAGTGTTTCGTGTGACTGCACGCAAAGATCAATGGGGCGAAGTGCAGGATTGGATTTGCAATGAATGCCGTTTCGAAAAAAAGAAAACAAGTGATTGGGTGATTGAAGGCCCGACAAAAATAAATCGTCACTCGGTGATTGCGCAAGGGCATTATGTGGGCGTTCAAAAACCACAGGAAGTTTTATATGACGTGCTCGATGGAAGAAAGCCGAGATTATTTATGGACATCCATAAAGTGAGTGAAGTGAACGAGCCCGGAAGAGATTTGTCGAAAATTGAAGGACCGGCACACTCCACAGATTTCATAGAGACTAAATAGTTGATGAATTATTAATTAATAATTATTAATTAGTAATTAAAATAAATCGTACATGTTATTAGCTATCGATTGGATATTAGTTTTTGAAAAAAGCATTCTGATTGCTTCCATCATTGGCTTATCATTGCTTGTGGCAATGTATGAAACATGGATGGAACGCAAAGTTGCTGCAATTATGCAGGACAGGCGCGGGCCTAACCGCGCAGGAATATTTGGGCTTTTGCAACCTGCAGCAGATGGCTTAAAATTATTCATGAAAGAAGAAATCATTCCAAATCTTTCAAACAGGTTTTTGTTTGTGCTTGGCCCGGGATTAGCAATGCTCACAGCGATGATGACAAGTGCTGTTGTTCCCTGGAGCAGCCATTTGGATATTAATGGAAGAATTGTTCAGCTACAGATTGCTGATATCAATATCGGCATGCTCTATATTTTCGGTGTGGTGAGCATGGGCGTTTATGGAATTATGATTGGGGGTTGGGCTTCGAATAATAAATTTTCTTTGCTTGCTGCCATCCGTGGTGCATCACAAATTATTTCGTATGAACTGGCGATGGGGTTATCGCTGATTGCATTATTAATGCTGACAGGTTCATTAAGTTTGAAAACAATTGTTGAGCAGCAGCAAGACCATTGGTGGAATATTTTTTATCAGCCTCTTGGTTTTTTTATATTCTTGATTTGTGCATTTGCAGAATGTAACAGAACTCCATTTGATTTATCAGAAGCTGAAAGCGAATTGAACTTTGGATATCATCAGGAATATTCTTCGATGAAGCTTGGGTTTTATTTATTTGCTGAATACGTGAATATGTTCATCAGCAGTGCTGTTATGGCAACTTTATTTTTTGGTGGTTATGATATTCCTTTCGTGAATGATATTTCTTTAGGACAGCACTGGGGACAAAATTGGCTTGCAATTTTACAGGGCGGTGTTTTCTTTATTAAGATTGCCATTTTCATTTTCTTTTTTATGTGGGTGCGCTGGACGATACCGCGTTTCCGGTATGACCAATTGATGAAGCTTGGCTGGAAAGTATTGATACCATTGGCTTTGATTAATATGCTGGCAACCGGATTTTTTGTGCTGTACAAACAGTATGGGCTACATTTCTAATAAGTGAAAGAACCTGTTTGTTAGAGAGTGGCACATTGCCGAATAGAAAATACAAAGTACAAGAGCGCGATCCGCCGCGGCGGACAAGCTGCAAGGATGTTCAATAGTAGCAATGTCGCTTGGTGCATAAAAAAAAGTAGTGAATTACAGGAAGTTGAATTTTCACGATTGACGATTCACCATTCACGATGAAATTTAGTTGGCAGGTTGAGTTGAGAAAAATATTTTTGCAAACCTTTAATAAGCGGGCAACGAAATGCAATCGTTAACAAACAGAGCAAAACAAGTGGAGCGCAAGCCGATGACGCTGTGGGAAAAAACTTTTATTCCCGGTATTGCGAAGGGCATGTCAATTACATTCGGGCACATGTTCAAAAAAAGGCCCACAGTAAATTATCCTGAGAAGACAAGACCATTCAGTCCCGTGTTCCGTGGGCTGCATGTGCTGAACCGCGATGAAGAAGGTCGTGAAAGATGCACCGCTTGCGGATTGTGCGCAGTAGCTTGTCCGGCTGAAGCGATTACAATGGAAGCTGCAGAGCGTTTGCCGAATGAAGAAAATTTATATCGCGAAGAAAAATATGCAGCCAAATATGAGATTAATATGCTGCGCTGCATTTTCTGTGGATTGTGCGAAGAAGCTTGCCCGAAAGACGCGATTTACTTGTCAGAAACTTTTACGCCATCAAATTACAGCAGAGACAAGTTTATTTATGGCAAAGAAGAATTATTAATACCAGACCCGAAAACGCAACCGGAGGAATACGCGAAAGCGAGAGGGGATAAATAAGAAATTATTAATTAGTAATGAAGAATCGTAAATCCAAAATTGTATATCGTAATTGCTAATGAGTCCTACACAAATTTTATTTTGGTTTCTAAGTTTGCTGGCAATTTTCAGTGCTATCATGGTGGTTGCCAGCAAAAATCCCGTGCACAGTGTGCTTTGGCTGATCGCTGTTTTCTTTGCGATTTCTGGTCATTATATTTTGTTGAACGCACAGTTTCTTGCAATCGTTAATCTGATTGTATATGCCGGAGCTATCATGGTGCTGTTTTTGTTTGTCATCATGTTAATGAATTTGAATTCAGACACAGAGCCTCAAAAAAACAGATGGCTGAAGATTGCAGGTGTGATTGCGGGCGGCGCATTATTATTGGTGTTTGTTGCCGCATTAAAAAATGCAGATTTGAAAAACCAGATGGCGCAAGTGAATGGCGGCGATATCGGATTAATAAGTAATCTTGGAATGTCGTTGTTTCATGATTATGTGATTCCATTTGAAATAAGCAGCGTTCTCTTTTTAAGTGCGATGGTAGGAGCAGTGGTGATTGGGAAGAAAGAATAAAATAAGAAGCAAGGAACAAGAAACAAGAAGCTCAGGCTTGAACCTTGTTTCTTGATTCTTAAAAACTTTAATAGCTATGCCGATTAACTATTACATATTTCTTTCAGTAGCACTTTTCTGTATTGGCGTTGCAGGTGTGCTCACGCGCAGGAACGCGATTATTATTTTTATGTGCGTTGAGCTGATGCTAAACGCAGTGAATTTATTATTGGTTGCATTTTCGAAAATGCATCATGTAGCATTAGCGGTTAGTGACGTGAATGCAGGCATTAACGGGCAAATTTTTGTTTTCTTTATAATGGTAGTTGCAGCAGCAGAGGTGAGCGTTGGGTTAGCGATCATCGTGATGATGTATAGGAACACACATTCTGTTGACGTGAATTTTTTGAACAGGTTGAAACACTAAAACTCTTAAGGCATCTGGCATGAGCAAATTAGTTTATCTCGTTCCGTTGTTTCCTTTGATAGGATTTCTGCTGAATGGATTGTTGCGGAAAGGTCTTTCCAAATCACTCACCGGCATTATCGGTTGCGGCAGCGTGCTCGCTTCTTTCGTGGTGAGCCTATTGATATTTTTTGAAGTGAAGAAAGAAGGATTTGAAACAGAAGTCGTGAATCTTTTTAATTTCATTCATGTAGGTTCATTAAAAATCCCATTTGCATTTCAGGTCGATCAGCTTTCCATTTTATTTTTGTTGATAATAACAGGCGTTGGTTTTCTCATTCATGTTTATTCCACTTCATATATGCATGATGAAGAGAATGAACATTTCGCGAGATATTTTTCTTACCTGAATTTATTTGTGTTCTCCATGCTCATTCTTGTGCTTGGCGCAAATTATGTGATTATGTTCATCGGCTGGGAAGGTGTGGGTTTATGTTCTTATTTATTGATTGGATACTGGTTCAAAAATATTGAATACGGAAATGCAGCGAAGAAAGCGTTCATCATGAACCGCATTGGTGATTTGGGTTTTTTAATCGCTGTGTTCTGGATGATCAGCAAATTTGGTTCAGTGAATTTTGCAGAGGTATTTTCCAAAGCGCCAGATGCTTCTACAGCAGTTTTAACTGGGATTACATTGTTATTATTTGTGGGCGCGACTGGTAAATCTGCGCAAATACCTTTATACACCTGGCTTCCGGATGCGATGGCTGGTCCAACGCCAGTGTCTGCATTGATACATGCAGCAACGATGGTGACAGCAGGTATTTATATGATCGCAAGAAGCAATATCATGTACACGCTTGCACCAACCACACAAACCGTTGTTGCGATTGTCGGACTGGCAACAGCCATTTTTGCAGCAAGCATTGCACTTAAACAAAATGATATAAAAAAAGTATTGGCTTATTCTACAGTGAGCCAGCTTGGATATATGTTTTTGGGATTAGGTGTTGGCGCATATACCGGCGCTGTTTTTCATGTGATGACACATGCATTCTTTAAAGCATTATTATTTCTTGGTGCAGGTTCTGTTATTCATGCCATGCACGAACAAGACATTCGCAAAATGGGTGGATTGAAAAAATATATGCCGGTTACTCATTTTACTTTTTTATTAGCATGTCTTGCAATTGCAGGAATTCCACCCTTCTCTGGTTTCTTTTCAAAAGATGAAATACTTGCAGCAGCATACGAAAAAAATATAGTGTATTATGTGATTGGTGCCATCACTGCATTCATGACTGCATTTTATATGTTCCGTTTATATGCAACCACTTTTCTTGGTAAATTTCGCGGAACGGATGATCAGGAACATCGTTTGCATGAAAGCCCTTCAGCAATAACAATACCGTTGATTATCCTTGCTATACTCGCTGTGGTGGCAGGTTTTCTCGGAGTGCCTGAAGTGTTCGCAAAAGATTCACACTGGCTTCATCATTTCTTATCGCCAATATTTGCAAGCTCTGAACAGATTCATGAATCTCACGCCGCAAGCGCAAGCATGGAACTAACGTTGATGGCTATCTCAGTTGGAGTTGCGATTGTTGGTGTTGTGTATGCATGGAGCAAGTTCAGCAAAGACCCGGATTTGCAGGAAGCGACAGGTTTTGGAAAAGTGCTGGCCAACAAATGGTATGTTGATGAATTGTATAATAAGATAATTGTAAAACCACTGGATGAGTTTGGCAAATTCCTGAATGAAGTAGTTGAAAAATCTGTGATTGACTGGATTGTAAATGGTTTTGGCAGAGCTGTTCAGTATAGCAGCAGGCAAATCAGATTATTGCAAAGTGGCCAGGTAGGCGGCTATGTTTTGATGATGGTGATTGGTATGGTAATTTTATTTTTAGTGGAGATTTTTATCAAGAAATAATTTAAGAAAGAACGAATTGAATTCATAAGCATGATTCCAGTTTTATTAATAGTGATTCCTTTGTTGAGCGGTCTCGCAGGCTTTTTTATTAAGAACAGCACCAGTGCAAAAAACTGGTCACTGTTTGTGTCGCTTGCAACGCTGGCAATTGCTGTTTATGGCTTAACGGTAAGCAAAACTTCTGCTGCTTTGCATTTTGATGCAGAGTGGCTTCCTTCGCTTGGCAGTCGTTTTACAGTCGAACTGGACGGTATGTCGCAAATATTAGCATTGCTCACTGCAATTTCTTTCCCTGTTATTTTTATCGCTACATATAATAAGGAGTATAAAAATGCAGGAAATTTTTATGCACTGATGTTGCTTTCGCAGGCAGGATTAATGGGCGTGTTTGTTGCGATGGATGCATTATTGTTTTATTTTTTCTGGGAACTTGCACTGATACCTGTTTATTTTCTCAGCTCTATCTGGGGAGGAGAAAAAAGAATTCAGGCCACATTCAAATTTTTCATTTACACATTTGTGGGCTCACTATTAATGCTGGTCGGCATTATCTATCTCTATTCTCACACAAGTACACATTCATTTTCATTAGCATCATTTTATAGTTTAAGGACAGTAATACCTGTGCAGGCACAAAGCTGGCTCTTCTGGCTTTTCTTTATTGCCTTTGCGATTAAGATGCCGATTTTTCCATTTCATACCTGGCAGCCTGATGCTTACGAACAATCACCAACAGCAGTCACAATGGTGCTTAGTGGAGTGATGGTGAAAATGGGATTATTCGGGTTGATCCGCTGGCTTGCACCTGTGGTTGCGGGCGGCACGTGGCTTTGGGGCGATACAGCTTCGGGACTTTGTATCATCGGCATGATATACGCATCGCTGATAGCGATTCAACAGGACGATTTAAAAAGATTGGTTGCTTATTCTTCTATTGCGCATATCGGATTAATGTGCCTAGCTGTTTTTGCGACTACAGAAACAGGTTTGCAAGGTGTGATGATTCAAATGTTCAATCATGGAATTAATATCATAGCGCTCTGGATAGTGGTTGATTTGATTGAAAGACAACTTGGCACCAGAAAAATTTCTGAGCTTGGTGGCCTTGCGCAAAAAGCTCCTGCACTTGCGATTTTGTTAGTAATCGTTTCATTGGCGAATGTCGCCCTGCCGCTCACCAACGCTTTCGTAGGAGAGTTTTTGATGTTCAGCGGCATTTATACTTCCACAGCAACAACTTACAATGTGGTGTTCACTGTTGTGGCAGGCATCAGCATCATACTTTCAGCAGTGTATATGTTGAATATGATCCAGAAAGTTTTTTTTGGCAACACAAATTCATTGACAGATAAAGCAACTGATATTAACTGGAATGAGAAATTAGTCCTTGCAGCACTTGTGATTATTATTTTGGTGGTGGGTGTTTATCCGCAGCCAGCGCTTGAACTAACGAAAACAACTGTGGAAACCATTCTCACGAAAATGAGTTACAAATAATATTTCAGAGAAAGATATACGAAGATATGAACGCAATTATTTTATCGGCAATTTGGGGTGTTGTGATGATGCTTGCTGGAGCTTTTTCCAATAATAAAACATTGGTGCGCTATCTCGCCATTGCGGGTGCTGCACTGCTGCTCATTTTTGACATTCTTGATCTTTCTGCTCAGGGAAACCCTTTGTTGCATATTGATACAAAGAATATGATTGTTTTCAGTGTGTTTGGTTTGTTGTTCAATGCCATTGCGTTTGCTTGTACTTTGATTTATTTTTTGTTGTCTGCGAAAGATATTGAAAACGTTGGCCATAATAGCGGTGAATATTTTGCGCTTATCTTTTTTGTGCTGTGTGGTGTCAGTCTTGTAACTTCTTATAATAATTTGCTGATGCTTTTTATTGGTATCGAAATTTTGTCGATCCCGCTTTATATACTCACAGGAAGCAGCAAACAAAACCTGAAAAGCAATGAGGCTGCCCTGAAATATTTTTTGATGGGCTCATTCTCGACAGGGATTATGCTTTTGGGAATTGCATTTTTATATGGTGCCAGCAAATCGGGTTCATTTTTTATTGATGATATCAATCTTGGCAAAACAACTGTATCTCCCATATTTATTGTGGGATTATTGTTGCTTATCATATCTCTTTCTTTTAAAGTTTCAGCAGCACCATTCCATTTCTGGACGCCGGATGTGTATGATGGTTCACCCACCGTTTTCACTTCGTTCATGGCGACAGTTGTGAAAGGTGCAGCATTTATTGCATTCATAAAACTGTTCAAAAATTCTTTTGAGAATGCGCAGCCACAATGGGAGCTTGTGATCGCACTGATTACTGCAGCTACTTTGTTTATTGGAAATATAACAGCAGTGTTCCAGCAAAGCGTGAAAAGGATGCTTGCTTATTCAAGTATTGCGCAGGTTGGGTTTATGCTGTTTGCCATATTAAGCCTGAAAGCAATGGCACAAGAAGGAATTATTTTGTATACTGCTGCTTACAGTCTTGCTACGATCGGAATCTTTGCCATTCTCATAAAAATGAAGGACCATAGTTTTGATGGTTTTAACGGGCTTGCAAAACAGCAACCGCTTCTTGCGGCAGTGAACACTATCTTTTTGCTTTCGCTGGCAGGCATTCCGTTGACCGCAGGTTTTTTTGCAAAATATTATATGCTTGCAGCCGCTATACAAACAGGGAAATTTTTATGGCTTGTGATATTTGCAGTTCTGTGCGCTGCAGTAAGTGTTTATTATTATTTCCGCGTGATACAAGCCATGTATTTTAAAGACGGGTCACAACAGGAAATAGAAGCATCGCCAATATTTAAAGGGCTGTTGGTCATTGTTGCAGTCGCTATTATATTGCTTGGCATTTTCCCTCAATGGCTGATCAATCAGCTATATGTGATCTATTTTTAATTAGCCTTTACATGTTTCCGCTTATACAAAAGCTTCTGTTGTTCAAGAAGGATTGTTTAATTTAGGCATAGCAAAATCAGTGTTCTTTAAAGATTCTGCGATTATTATTTCCTGAAATGATTAACATCACAATTTAGGCATCATGAAAATAAGAGATGTGTTTTCTCTCGCGTTCAATACCGTAAGGGCAAATAAATTACGTACAGGCATCACCGTTGCTATCATTGCTTTTGGCATCATGGCGCTTGTCGGAATCAATACAGCCATTGATGCGATGAAGCAAAAATTTACAGAAAGCTTTTCTGCAATGGGAGCTAATGGATTCATCATTCATTTTAAGGAATACCAGGTTCACATGGGCGGTAACCGTGATTATGTTGGACAAGAAAAGAAAGGGCAGAAAAAACAAAAGAAATCGAACGTTGGTAAACCAATAACAAAAGAGCAAGCTGAAGATTTTAAAACAAGATTTCATTATCCGGCAAAAATCAGCCTCAGCTATCCGGGCACTGGTGACGCAGTTGTTTCTCTGGGGAATAAAAAAACAACACCAACTGTAAGGATTTATGGTGGTGATGAAAACTATCCTGAATTGAATGGGTACAAAATTGCTTCTGGCCGTGACCTCAGCCCGCTTGATGTGAAATCCGGAAGAAATGTTTGCATTATTGGGAGTGATATCCAGACAAAATTTTTTGGAGATAATGTTGAACGGCCGTTGGAGAAAATTATCAAGATCAACAATATTCCTTATCGTGTCATCGGGGTGCTTGAATCGAAAGGCTCTACATTTGGAAGAAGCTGGGATAATACCGTGCTCACTTCTTATAATAATGTTCGTCAGTTTTTTAATTCAAACAGCAATTCTTCTTTCACGCTTGCAGTGAAAGTGCCTGATGTGAAATTTGTAGATGCAGCCATTGGAGAATCAGAAGGTGTTTTCAGGCCAATCAGAAAACTTGCTACAACAGAAGACAATAATTTTATCATCGACAAAAGCGACAGCATTGTAGAAATGCTTTTGCGCAATCTTGGATTTATTACATTAAGTGCTGTTGTGGTTGGAATACTTACATTAATTGGAGCTGCAGTCGGCTTAATGAATATTATGCTTGTTTCCGTTAGTGAACGCACAAAAGAAATTGGATTGGTAAAAGCAATTGGAGGTCATAATAAAAATATCAGGATTCAATTTCTATTCGAATCAATTATTATCAGTTTGTTTGGAGCTGTTTTTGGGATTATTCTCGGAGTTATTGTGGGTAATGGATTTTCGCTGGTACTAAACACTGGATTTGTCCTTCCATATTTTTGGGTGATCCTGGGTGTTTTATTATGTTTCGCCACAGGGCTGCTTGCCGGGTTATATCCTGCGTATAAAGCTTCAAGATTGAATCCGATTGAAGCACTGAGGTACGAGTAACGGTGAAGGGTATCTGTTTTCGAAATAAAGAATTAGAAATTAGTAATAAGAAATGAGAAAGTTCATCACTTTCTCATTTCTTATTTTATGTTCCTTATTTCTAATTTCCCTTAGGATTCAATATCAGATTGATTCTTTCCACTACATCCTGCAAATGATATCTGGTCATTTTGTCCTGCACTGAAGGCAATGCTGCCGTGATATCAGCTTTCAATGTTCTTAATGTTCCTTTAGCAACAGAAAGAATATCTGATACTTTCACATTCACATTCGTGATGCCATAATAGCTCGATACTCTTCTTGATGCGCCTGAAAATGAAAACCCAAATTGCTGTCCGCTGATGATGTTTCCAAGATTTTCAACAAATGCTTTTTGCAGATTGCGGCGATAGATTTCAATGGGCTTACGTGCATACACTTCGCTCCAGATCCCTTTGCGCAAGTCATCAAATAAATCATCAGTGCCATAAGCATCTTTGCCAAGTTGTGCACTTGATTCTGAAATTCTTTCCAGGCGACCCGGATCGAAAACCGAACTCAGTGTGCTTTGTTGAAATGCTCTGATTTCTTCCACCACCTGATCCTGATTGAATTTTTTCAACTGCTTCCAATCGAGCAGCCATTGCGGTGTTTCAAAAGCATTTTTATTTAAGAATGCAACTGCATCTTTTTGCAAATTCTTTGGAACGGGCGTGAATACTTCACCCTGCTGGTCATAAGTTTTCGGGTCTTCGTAAATTCCACCGATGTTTGCAGTAACGTGGCCCATATATCTTCTTAACTGTGCAATTACTTGTCCATACAATTCATCTAAGTTTTCAAAAGGCTCCCCGGGTTCAAAACTCCATTGAGATAAGTTGGGAAGAATCCGTTTCAGGTTTTTAATCCCATATTCACTTGCTTTCATCGAATTATCTCCGATATCTTCTGTTTGTGCTCTTGGGTCGGTAGGGAAAAATCTTTGGCGAAGAAAACGGTATCTCGGGTCTGAAGCGTGAGCCTTTGTCCAGTCATTCAAAATTTCTCTTTCCTGCTTTTCATCTTTGTCTGCAATTATTTTATAGCCCCATTCAATAGCCCATTTGTCATAATCACCGATGCGCGGATATAATCCTGCAGGGCCGATATTATCTTCAGGTTGTGCTACGTAATTGAAGCGTGCATAATCCATGATAGAAGATGTGTGTCCGTTTGCTTCCACCCAGGCTTTATCGCGCAATTTTTCAACAGGCGTTCCTGATGATGAGCCCATGTTGTGAGGAAGGCCCAATGTATGTCCAACTTCGTGCGAGGATACAAAACGGATCAATTGGCCCATCAATGAATCATCAAATTTTATTTTGCGAGCACGCGGGTCGACTGCCCCGGTCTGAATAAGATACCAGTCACGCAGCAGGTTCATAATGTTGTGATACCATCCGATATGGCTTTCCAGAATTTCACCGCTTCGGGGATCATGCACCTCTGGGCCATAAGCATTTTCAATATCGGATGCAAAATATCTGATCACAGAAAACCGCGCATCTTCAAGGCTCATCGTACTGTCGTTCTCAGGCCAGTCTTTTGCAATGATGGCGTTTTTAAAACCGGCTTTTTCAAATGCTTTTTGCCAATCTTCAATACCAAGCTTTAAATATTTTCTCCACTTAACCGGAGTCGCAGGATCTATATAATATACAATTGGTTTTTGTGGTTCTACCAATTCTCCGCGTTTCATTTTTTCTACATCTTCCGGCTTTGGCTCAAGCCTCCATCTGGTAATGAATCTTTCTGATTGAGATTTTTGTGCATCAAGCCCATAATTTGTATAGCCATCTGAAAAATACGAAACACGCTCGTCGTAGAACCTGCGCCTGTAAGGAGTTTTTGGGAGAATGACCATGGATGTGTTCATTTCTAAAGTAACTGCACCTGCTTCAGCAGCAGCTCTGAGGCTTGCGGATGGAAACAGTGAAAGGCCCGAAGGTGGAGTCGATGCAGAATAAGTGCGCGTTACTCTTACTTCGGTGTTCAGTGGAAATGTTTTTATATAATTGATATAGCTTCTGTCTGATGAAGGAGCGCTTAAATTATAAGCTCTTTTTTCAGATGGAGAAAGAGAAACTACCTGATTATCGCCTTTAAAAAAATCGGTCACATCGATCACTACGCCTGTGCTGTCTTTGCCCAATGCTTTAACATCAAATGCCGCAGCAATCGGTTCAACATTTGAATTTTTTACTGCCTGATAAATTGGTAATGTATCTGAAGCAACATTCACATAAAATGCAACACGGATAAAAATTTTATTGTCCGGTCCTTTCTCGAAACGAAGCACTTGTTCATTTGCTTCTTCACCACCATAACCTGCACCGGTTGCCGTTTTTGCAGTACGTGTGATAGCGAGAATCTCTCTACCAAACAATGAATCAGGGATTTCGAAATACCATTTGTCTTCTACTTTATGGATTGTAAATAATCCTTTTGTGGTTTTTGCTTTGTCGGTAATAATTTCTTTATAAGGTTTAGGCCCGCTCTTCGGAGGTGCAGGAGGCGTGACAGTTGCAGGAAGTGTTCCTGCTGTTGCTGTGGTTGGTTTTTTTTCCTGTGCGATAAGAAATGTTGATGAATAAATCAATAGTAAAAACAAGCATAGAAAGCGCAAACGTTTGAAATGGTTCATAAAAAATTTTTATTAAGGGATGAAGATAAAGAATGGAAATATAAATTATCTTAGATTTACACAGATGCCTTCGAATCCAGTATCAATGGGACATTAAGATTATTTTGATTTTTGGGATTCAATAAATTTCTTAACTTGTGTGTCCCTGAAAAAATTTGTTACCCGTTTTATATATTGAAAAGTTTTTTTCATTAGAATTGTAGAGTTATTTATTTGCAATCTCATACTTCATTTTTTTAAAAACTAAAAACAAACGATCATGGCTGAAACAAAACCAACTGCAACGGCTGCTGTTAAAAGCTCGACCTCCGTTCAACCTAAGAAAAAAGGCAACTCTATTTCCTGGCTAGCTCCGTTGCTTTGCGTTATCGCCGGTTACATTATCTGGCGTTTCATTATTGGTTCAGACAGCAACTTCTCGCATCCTGATAAAAGCGGTGGTTTCTGGCCCGACCAGCAAGGCCCGATTGGCGGCATTGCACGTATGTACAAAGGTGGTATCATCGTTCCAATTCTGATTGGTGCATTGTTGACTGTAATCACGTTCGTGATCGAGCGCCTGCTCACTATCAGCAAAGCAACAGGCACAGGCAATATTGCTGAGTTCATCCGCAAAGTGCAATACAATCTTGCCAACAAAAATGTGGACGCAGCCATCAGCGAGTGCGACAAACAAAAAGGCAGCGTAGGCAATGTGATGAAAGCAGGTCTTCGCAAATACAAAGAAATGATCAGCAACACAGAGCTTGATACCGACCAAAAAGTGCTGGCTATCCAGAAAGAAGTGGAAGAAGCGACTGCGCTTGAACTTCCGATGCTTGAAAAAAACCTGGTATTCCTTTCAACCATTGCATCTGTTGCTACTTTGATGGGTCTGTTAGGAACGGTGCTTGGTATGATCAAATCATTCTCAGCATTGGGCGATAGCGGTGGTGGTGAAGCTGCTCAGAAGCTTTCTGAAGGTATTTCTGAGGCTTTGTACAACACAGCACTTGGTATCGGAACTTCAGCTATTTCTATCATCATGTATAATATTTTCACTACTAAGATTGATGGCATCACTTATGGCATTGATGAAAGCGGCTTTACATTAACACAAAGCTTCGCTTCATTATATAAATAAGCCCAATGTTCTGCAACTTATTTGTGGAATAATTGAATTCATGAATCTTAATAAAAATATTTAAACAATGGGAAGAGCGAAATTACCACGCAAGAGCACGAACATTGATATGACAGCGATGTGCGATGTGGCATTCCTGTTATTATCATTCTTTATCCTTGCCACAAAATTCAAGCCGCCTGAAACTTTGACTGTTGAAACCCCGAATTCGGTTTCTTCAAAGGTGGCTCCGGAAAAGGATGTTGTGTTAGTTACTATCGATAAAGATGGCAAAGTATATTTCTCTGTTTCTGATAACAATTCAGCTCAGAAGGCTGATATTATCGATGAAGTGAATACTTCCAAGAATCTTGGCCTGACAGCCGCTGAAAAACAAAATTTTTCCAAGAACCCTTCGGCTTATATCGGTGTTCCATTTTCACAGTTGAAATCTTATTTAGGCAAATCCGCAGACGAGCTTAAAGGGATAAAACTTCCCGGGATCCCGGTTCTTGACAGCAACAATAATGAAATGATTGAATGGGTTCATGCGGCAACTGCTGCTTTTCAGGGAACGCATATGAATCTTTTACTGAAAGGTGATGATGCTGCAAAATATCCTTCTTTCAAAGGCGTCACTGATGCATTTAAAAAGAACGATCAGATGAAATTCCAGATGATCACCAATCCGGTAGCCGTACCTCCGGGAACGGAGCTATATAAGGCAAATATGTCCGGGGCTAAGAAAGAAGGATGATTGTAGAGTAATTTATTATCAACTAAAAAAATGATGTTATGGCAGAAATGGATACATCGTCGGGTGGCGGACACAAAAAAGGGCCCGGCGTAAAAAAAGGCAAGAAAATGTCAACCCGCGTGGATCTCACGCCGATGGTTGACTTAGGGTTTCTTCTGATAACATTCTTTATTTTTACCACTACCATGAGCCAGCCAACAGCCATGAAGCTGTTCCTGCCAAAAGATGTGGACAAGCCTGAGGAGCAGAATAAAGTAAAACTTTCCGCTGTTCTCACTATCATGCTTGGCAAAAATGATCAGGTATATTATTACGAAGGCGATGATCCTACAAAGGTGCAAACTTCCAATTTCAAAGCAATCCGTGATGTTATTCTTGATAAAAAAAGAAGAACGGACCCAAAAGATTTCGTAGTTGTTTTGAAACCAACTCAGGATGCAACCTATAAGAACACAGTGAATATTCTGGATGAAATGACCATTGACGAAATAAAGCGCTTTGCATTGGTTGATATCAGTGCCCCTGAGTATCAGATAATTCAGGCTACAGAAAAAGCCAATGGCATTAAATAAACAGGCGAAATTCTATGGAATTTTGCTCTTTTTGAGTCCTTATTAAAAAAACTCCGAAAATGGATGTAAATAAAATTTTGAACGCCGACATACTCGATATCATATTCGAGGGAAGGAACAAAGAATATGGCGCTTATGATCTGCGCAAGACCTATAATAAAAGAATAGGTATTGCAATGATTTCTGTAGTGGCCTTATTGGTGCTGTTGCTGGGCGGCTATTTTCTTGCAGGCGCTATAGGCAATGGCCCAAAAAAGCAAGCAATGGTTGTGCAGGACGTGCAACTTGAGGATGTGAAAGAAGAAAAGAAAAATGAGCCGCCACCACCCCCACCTCCAAAAGTGGAACCACCCAAAGTGGAGATGGCAAAATTCACTCCGCCAAAGATTGTCCCTGATGAAAAAGTGAAAGAAGAAGAAAAGCCACCTGAACAGGAAAAACTGGAAGACACCAAAATCGGTACAGTCAATCAGGAAGGTGTGAAAGACGAAGGTCTTGCGGCTCCTGTTGACCAGGGCAAAGGTGTTGTAGAAGCTCCGAAAAAAGATGAGGAAGACTATGATAAGACTTTTACAAAAGTTGAAATCGAATCTTCTTATCCGGGGGGAACTGATGCATGGGCTCGTTACCTAAACAAAACTTTGCATTATCCTGACGAAGCAATCAATAATGAAATTCAGGGAACAGTAACTGTTCAGTTCATTGTTGACAAGGAAGGAAATGTAAGTGATGTTCAGGCAGTGAGCGGACCCACAGACGGTGGCCTGAGAGATGAAGCTGTTCGTGTGATCAAGAAAAGCGGTAAATGGACTCCTGCAGTGCAAAATGGCCGCCAGGTGAAGTCTTATAAAAAACAGCCGATTGTTTTCAAGTTAGATTCCCAGTAGTTTTTTATTTGCAAATAATTTCAAATCCTCTCTGTTTTTCAGAGGGGATTTTTTTATTTCCTGTCTGAACTATGATTTGTGTGATTTAATGATTTGCATGATTAGACTGCAAAAGAATATTTTTTGTTTACCATATTGCTCAACGCATTCTGCGCCTCTGCGTGCAAACTGTCAGAACTGTGATTGATGTGATTTAATGAATTGCTTGAACAGCGCGCATAGATTGGTCTTTGTTTATCATATTGCCATCTCCCCATTGCTCACATATTCCCTGTCTCTGCGTGAAGTTTTCCATTCTGCCTTGCGTAAAATATATTTTAGTCGTTTTTCCTTCATCAAAAAAATTATGGAAATATTTTTATTCGGTGTCTTAGAAAAAAAACTACAACTATGGATGCGAAAAAAATTTTACAAGCAGATGTTCTTGACATCATCTTCGAAGGAAGAAACAAAGAGTATGGCGCATACAACCTTCGCAAGACTTACAATAAAAGGCTGAGCATTGCAATTGCTGTGATGATTTCATTGCTGGCTCTTTTATTTACCAGCTATTTGCTTGCCGGCACATTCAGCGCAAGAATGAAACCTGTTCCCCCAACAGTTGATGACGTAATATTATCAAAGGCGGAAGATGACCACAAAGCTGAACCACCACCACCGCCTCCAAAAATTGATCCACCAAGAGTTGAGATGAGACAATTCACAGCTCCAGTCATTGTCAAAACTGAAGTGGATGAAAATGAAAAACCCCCTGAACAAAAAGAGCTGGTGGATGCAAAAATTAGCAACATCAATCAACATGGAGAAACAGACGATGGTCTTACGCCTCCGGTTGATATTAGCAAAGGAGTGGTAGCAGCGCCTACAAAAGATGATAGAGAGGAAGATGAGGTGTTTAAAAAAGTGGAGATTGAATCTTCGTATCCTGGTGGAACAGAAGCATGGGCTCGCTATCTTAATAAAACACTCAATTATCCTGAAGAAGCCATTAATGGAGAAATTCAAGGTGTGGTGACTGTTCAGTTCATCGTTGACAAAGAAGGAAAGATCAGCGATGTTCAGGCAGTGAGCGGGCCAACAGAAGGTGGGCTGAGAGAAGAAGCGATCCGAGTGATCACCAGAAGCGGCAAATGGACACCGGCTATTCAGAATGGGCGCTCTGTAAAATCGTATAAAAGGCAGCCAATTGTTTTTAAGCTTGCATCACAATAAGCATGCATGAAATATCTAAAATCCTCTCTGTTTCGGAGAGGATTTTTTATTTATTGTTTTTAGTGTAGGTTTGAAAAAATCTTGATTCCATGTTGGGAAAACTGATTGGCTGGGATGATACCATTGTTGCGTTGGCTACACCACCAGGTGTTGGTGCTATTGGCGTGATCAGGATCAGCGGAAAAAAAACATTTGAGATTATTGACGAATTATTTCCTTCAAAAAAAATATCGCAACAGCCTTCTCACACATTGCATGTTGGAAATTTAAAAGACGATCATGTGATCATTGATGAAGTGGTGATTTCTATTTTCAAAAACCCGAAGTCATATACAGGAGAAGACGTGATTGAAATTTCCTGCCACGGTTCACCATTTGTGCAGGAAAAGATTATTCAATCTGTTTTAAAAAATGGAGCGAGGCTTGCAAAGCCCGGAGAATTTACGCAACGCGCTTTTTTGAATGGCAAGCTTGATCTCACACAGGCGGAAGCAGTTGCTGATCTGATTGCCAGTAATAGCCATGCGTCACATAAAACAGCATTGCATAATATGCGTGGTGGTTTTTCTGAAATCCTTAGAACCTTGCGCGAGAAACTGTTGAGCTTTTCGGCATTGATAGAACTTGAACTGGATTTTTCTCAGGAAGATGTTGAATTTGCCGATAGAAGAAAATTTTACGATCTGATAACTGAAGCAACTCAATCAGTCAATCAACTGATCAATTCTTTCAGCCTCGGCAATGTGATCAAGAATGGAATTCAGGTGGCTATTGTAGGAAAACCAAATTCAGGCAAATCAACATTGCTGAACGCACTGCTGAATGATGAAAGAGCCATTGTGAGTGAAATTGCAGGAACGACGAGAGATACGATTGAAGAAGTAATCAATATTGATGGCATTCTTTTTAGATTGATAGATACTGCCGGTATCAGGGAGCACGCAGGAGATGCGATTGAAAGCATCGGCATAGAAAGAAGCCTTGCAAAAATTCAGATGGCAGATATTGTTGTTTATCTTTTTGATGCCACAGAAAATGTGGATGAAGTGGTGCACCAAAAAAATGAACTGCAAAAGCAAAACAAAATATTTCTGCTAGTTGCTAATAAAATTGATTTGCTTGATGAGCAAACAATCAAAAGTAAATTCAACAATCTTGCAGAGGTAGTTCTTATTGCTGCAAAATCGCAGAAGAATATAGAAACGCTCAAAGAGCATTTGGTTGAAACTGTTTTGAAAGATAAAATTCAGGTAGGCGACACCGTTATAACCAACGAAAGACATTTGCATGCGCTTCAAAAAATTTCGCAATCATTGAGCGATATCAAAAAAGGGCTTGACGAAAAACTTTCCGGCGACCTGATCGCGCCTGATATCAGGCAATGTTTGTATTATCTCGGAGAGATCACCGGTGAAATAACGAACGAAGATCAGTTGGATTATATTTTCAGTAAGTTTTGCATCGGAAAGTGACAGCAAGAATAATTTTTTGTATGCTTTTTGAGGATAGCGAACAAAAAAATCAATTTTTGTACGGAAATGCAAAACTCATTTGTCTTCCCCTAAAATTGTTTATGAAACACATTCTATTGTTTGCTTTCATTTGCAGCATGTCGTTTTCTTCCAAAGCGCAAAATGCTGAAAAGCTTATCAGGACTTATCTTCTTGGATTTGAAAAAAAAGACTGGAACATGGTGGCCGATCAGTTTAGTGATGATTTTACATTCACCAGCCCCGCAGGCGATGATCACATTTCCAAGTCAGCTTACAAAGAGAAATGTTTCGGCACATCTAAGTTTTTTCAAAAAGTGGAATTCTCTAAAATAATTGTTCAGGGCGATTGTGCTTTTGCTATTTATAATATCACCACCACTGATAACAAGATTGTCCGCAACACTGAGTATTATACTTTCAGTAATGGCAAGATAAAATCTATTGAATGTTTTTTTGGGCCGGGAGTAGGATATCCGGGCAGCACAAAAGGGTTTAAATAAAAATTTTGCCCAGACTCTGAAACCTGTACTAACTTGTAATAAGTTTAGCTATCAATAAAATTATCATGGAAAAATTCCTGCTCATCATTCGCGAAGATCTTAGAAAACTCAGACAGTGGAGCGAAGAAGAACGATATGATGGAATACGTGAAATGGATAAATGGGTGAAATCTTTGGTACAAAAAAAACAATACATAGATGGCGACGCCTTGCATATTAAAGGATGTTATGTGACCCGGGATCATGTTCTTTCCGATGGTCCGTTTATCGAAGCGAAGGAAGGCATCAGTGGTACGATGACAATCGAAGCAAGGGATTTGAACGATGCTGTTTCTATAGCACAAAGCTGCCCATTGGTGCAAAGCGGAAATATGGCTATTGAAGTGCGCCCACTCATGGGAGTAAAAGACATAAGAGAAATTGGAGATGAACCAAGAACAACAGGCAACTGACAGATTATACAAAAGCCATTTTGGAAAAATGGTAACAGCCATGCTTCAGTTTTCAAGAGATATTGATATTGAAACTGCTGAAGATCTGGTGCAGGATGCTTTTTGTGCCGCACTTTCTTCCTGGAAAAAAAATGGCATTCCCGATAATCCAGCAGGATGGATATATACAGTATGCAGGAACAATGCTATTAATGCGCTTAAAAAGAATCAATCATTTAAAAATCCTTTCGAAGATGAACATGCAATTGATGAGCAAGCAGAAGCTGATGAAAACATTTTTGATGACAGAAAAATGCAGTTGCTGTTTGCATGTGCGCACCCGCGGCTGTCTGCAAAAATGCAGGTAGTGATCACATTGAAATATGTGATCAATTTTAAAAACGAATCTATTGCAAAGGCATTGGGCATCACGGTTGATGGCGTTGACAAAATATTGGCGAGAGCAAAGCAGCGGATAAGAATGGAAAACATTTTTTTGAAAGAGCCAACGCCACAACAACTCAAAACAAGATTGACTGTTGTTCATAAGATCATCTACCTTTTGTTTAACGAAGGTTACAAGGCAAGCAGCGGAAAAGAAATAATCCGGGAAGAATTATGCGAAGAGAGCCTGATCATGACAAAATCTTTACTGGACAATCATATCTGTAATGCTGATACTGCTGCTTTATATGCGCTCTTATTGTTCAATGCTTCAAGACTTGGTACGAGGTTTACGCCATCCGGTGAATTGTCAGATTTAGAAGAACAGGATAGAACTTTATGGAACCGGGATCTGATTGCTTTGGGCAATTATTATTTTGATCAATCCAAAAGTGAAAATATTTCTCCCTATCATTATGAGGCTGCGATTGCCTACCTGCATTGCCAATCAAAAAGTTTTGCTGAAACGGATTGGGCAACCATTGCACAGCTGTACAAAAACCTATTGCAAGAGCAGATCAACCCTTTCATTGAATTGAATTATGCCATTGCATTGTATTATGATTCACAAAAGCAGCAGGCATTTGGTATTCTTCACGATCTGGAAAAAACTTTTTTAGCGCAATCCTATTTATTGCATGCGGCACTGGGCAAATTATATTTAACAGAAGGTGAACAGGATAAAAGTGAAGTGCATTTGGCGAAAGCTCTTTCGATCACCAATTTTCAGGCTGAAAAAGAATTCATCAAAAAAATGCTGACAAAAATTTGAGCTGCCGGAAAACAGTTTGCAAAAGATAAAAAATTTGCGAAAAATGGAATGCTTATGCTGTTACAATCTCCCTAATACGCTGGCCTTTTCCATCTGGTGTGGTGTAGAATGGTCTTTTTTCTACTTCATATTGTGTGTCTTCCGGAATGCCTAATGCATGATAGATGGTTTGATGTATCTGATCAATCTTAACAGGCGACTCAATGGTTTTGCATGGACGCTCATCTGCTGTTTTTCCATATACAAACCCTTTCCTGATGCCACCACCAAACATGAGTATGGAGCATCCATCCGTGAAGTGGCGATGCATGCCATAAAATTTCAGATCAGATATGAGATTGGGTTGTTCAACTTGTTCTTTTACCGTTGCTCCGGGCCTGCCTTCTACCATCATATCTCTGCTGAATTCACTGGCGAGGATAATCATGGTTTTATCTAAATGGCCGCTCTTGTCTAAATCTTTTATTAATTGTGATACAGGCCCATCAATCATTTTCTTCATATTGACCATTCGTGTATGTCCGTTTTCGTGCGTATCAAAACCGAGAAAAGGTTCATACTCTGTAGTGACGCTGATAAATCGAGCACCTTTTTCCGTAAGCCTTCGTGCAAGCAGGCAGCCTAATCCAAAGCGGCCTGTATTATAAATATCATAGACTTCTTTTGGCTCCTGGCTTAGGTCAAAAGCCTTTGCTTCAGGCGAATTGAGCAGCATATAAGCTTGCTCCATCGAACGTCTCAAAGATTCTTTCTGATAATCACTGCCGAATTCTCCGATAGGGCTTTCGCTGATAAGGGAATCATATAACTGATTGCGGTGCTCAAAACGTTTAGCATCCATACCAACAGGTGGGCGTGCGCATTCCAATCCTTGTGAAGGATCTGGAATCATGAAAGGTCCAAATTCATTACCTAAAAAACCTGCAGTGTGAAATGCTTTCAATTCTTCAGCTTCACCAACACTAAAACGTTGACCAATATCTATGAATGCAGGGATCACCGGATTTTTTGGCCCTAACTGATTAGCAATCCATGCTCCGATATGCGGAGCTGCAACTGTTTGCGGAGGTTCGTAACAAGTGTGCCAATGATATTGATGTCTTGAGTGCAAAATAAATCCCATGTCTGCAGCGACATAAGATCTGATCAATGTGCCTTTATCCATCACACTGCCGATGGATTGCAATCCTTCTGAAAAACGAATACCATCAAGCGAAGTTGGAAAAGATGGAAATGTGCTCAGCACTCTTTTACTTTCCATTCCTTTTTCATAAGGCTGATAAGCTTTGGGATCGAAAGTTTCTGTATGCGCCATGCCCCCTGCCATCCATAAAAGGATAACAGTGTCGGCAGTTCCATTTCCAAGTTTAGATCCTTTGCCACATCCGCTCAGCATGCTCGCAAAAGGCGCACCTGCCGTCAAAGCTGCTAATGTTGCAGCGCTTGAATTTTTGAGAAAATCTCTCCGGTTCCAATTTTTATTCATGAGATCACAAAGTGTATCGTTATTAAAGTTAAATCAATCTTATTGGTTTTTATTTTCTCACATCGATATTTTAATACACCAATTGAAATTCAGGATGCAATGCCATTGCCCAAATGAAATCCTGCACAGCAGCATCTGTCGGAACATTTCCCAATGCAAGCCTCGCTGTCTGTTCTTCTTTTTCAGTTGGCAAACGCCCTAATGTGTTGCGATATATGGATTGTATCATTGTTTTTGGATCAGGATATTTTTTTATCCATTTTTCCGCTCCACGTTTCATCACATTGTTGAATTGTGCGCCGTTGGTGAGTTCTAATGCTTGCAACAAATTTGCCTGTGAGCTTCGGCTTGTGGTCACTGTCTCGCGATTAGGCCGGCCAAGTGCTGTGAGAAAAGGATCATTCTTCACCAATGATGCTCTCGGAAAAGGCATCTTTCCTTTAATATCTTTTGGTAATAAATTATAAACAATCATGCTATCATCATACACAGGCTGAATGCTTTCACTAACTGCATCTGCAAATTGTTCGGCTGTTAATCTTTTGCGCAGCATGCCTGTGAATTTAAATCCCGGTGAATTGATCAGACCTGCATCTTTCACTGCTACTGAAGGCAACTGATAAGTTTTTGAAGTCACGATTTGATAGATCAGTTTTTTAATATCATAACCATTTGCCACAAAATCTGAAGCAAGCCAGTCTAATAAATCCTGGCTCCATGGAGCGTTGTCCATCATATCAACCGGTTCAACAATTCCACGTCCCATCAGCTCTGCCCAGATGCGGTTCACTAATGTGCGGTATAATCTTCCGTCTCTCGGCTGAATCAGCAATTTTGCGAGTTCTTTCAATCGCTCCTGCTTGCTTGCCATCGGATTGATTTCGCCGAGTTGTTTAAAGAGAACCTGCCTTCCTGCAATTTTTCCTGTGGGCTTATCGCATCGGTTAATTTCCATCAGGCTGTCAGAAAAAATATTTGCAAATGCATACGACTGATCAAGCTTCCAGTCGCTGATAAAACTATCATGGCAAGAAGCGCATTTCAAATTCAGTCCCATAAAAACCTGAGATATATTTTGCGCTGCCTGCATTTCTGTTCGCTGACTTGCATTTACTACTCCTCTCCATTCAATGCCTCTGATAAAACCCAACGATGGGCTATCGGGACTGATCAATTCTTCCACAAAATTATTATAAGGTTTATTTGTTTGCAGAGAAGTGTAGAGCCATTTGGTAATATCTGAACGGCCGCCTGTGATGTAGCCTGTTCCGGTATAATCATTGCGCAATGCATCATTCCAGAAAGTGAGCCAGTGCTGCGCATAATCATCGTTGCGATTTAATAAATTACTAACGAGGATTTCTTTTTTATCAGCCCGAGTATCACGCACAAAAGCATCCACGCTATCAGGCGAGGGGAGAAGGCCAATGAGATCAAGATAAACTCTTCGGATGTATAACTGATCGCTCACCGGATTATTCCATTTGATTTTATGCTTGTCAAAATAAGCATTCACAAATCGATCGATCGGCGCTTTCATATCTCCTGATTCAGCAGGAATTTCCGGCATGCGTGGTTCCAATTCCGCCACGCGGTACAAACTTTTTTCAGGCCCTTTTGGCCAGGGTGCTCCTTGTCTGATCCAGAAAGAAAGTGTTTGGATTTCTTTTTCTGTGAGCCTTTGGCCTTTTGATGGCATCACATCTTTATCAGTGCCAGGAAGGCTCACGCGCCTGATCAATTCGCTTTTTTCCGGTTTGCCCGGAGTGAATATCGAACCGTTTTTTCCTCCTTTGAATATATTATCTCTTGAATCCAAACGCAGGTCGCCTTTCATTTTAACGGGGCCGTGACAACTATAGCAATGATGAGCCAGAATGGTGCGCACCTGTATGTTGAGGTCCTGCAATTGCGATTCAGACAACGGGCCTTTTTGATTGGCGAAAATAAAATCAGGGATATTATCATCATCACCCGTACTTGCTATTTCAGCATCACCTTTAGAAGAAAAAGCACTGCTCAAAAAATCTTCACCATGTGTTAATTCAGCACCGTAATGCCCAGCCACTGTTACTCCCAGCACAGTTGCGATTAATGTGATGTACTGAATTTTTCTGGAGCTTTTTTGATAGCAATAAAAAGTTATGATAGCAAGCACCATCGTTGCAATGCCGATCCATTGATGGAGTGATAATACATTGCTTCCATAGCTATCTGTTTTGGATAATATGAGCCCAAGCACCACAGAAAGAATTGCGGAAATTGCGCCTGTGAGCACCAGCACTTTGGTTGCAGCATAAAATTTTGAAGCATTGCTTTTCCATGCAATGAATTCAAAAAGCAATGCAGCATATAATAATGCGATGGGGAAGTGAACAATCATGGGGTGAAGCCTTCCGAGAAATGTGAAGATTCCTGTACTCATTTTTTGTTCCGTCTCACCTCCTTTTGCTAATGCGGGATTTAGCACTGCGTTTATGAGCAACAGGCAAAGAATCATTGCACAAAAAAGAATAACGGAGAGATATCGTTTCCTGGCTTTTGAAAACAGTTTATTATTCAAGGCTTGAGTATTAAAAATTGCTAAACAATATAAGCGAAAAAATAATAAATAAAAGGTGGAAAATTAATTTCTCAGGCGAGTCTCTGCTATACGAGCAAATAAGTTATCCCGAAGCCATTGCAGGACCCGCCGTTGATTATATGGAGGCTGATCGGTTTGCGGCGGAGTCCCGCATATATCCCTGTTATTTTAAATGTGCGAAGCGGAGACTCGCTTGAGGACTTAATTACGTTCTCACGCAAAAAGAAAAAAATGCAAACATGCATTGAGTCTAACTTCATATTCCCCGCTGCGGCGGGAGAATGACGGCAAGAACAATTACAAAAACTAACACAAAACTTTGAAAAACAAAAACAGCCTGTGAAATCAATCACAAGCTGTTTTCAGTGCCCAGAACAGGATTCGAACCTGCACATCCTTTCGGACGCTGCCACCTGAAGGCAGTGCGTCTACCAATTTCGCCATCTGGGCAATTTAGGATGGCAAATGTAATGATTAAGAAGTAAAGAAGAAACAAGGGATAAGGATCAGGAAACAAGACGCAAGAGACAAGGAACAAGTGGCGAGTCACTATCCATCAAAGACCATTCACTATTCACAATTGACTATTCACCCTAAGCGCTAACATTAAAATCCCTCAATGCATCATTCAGGCTTGTTTTTAAATCAGTGCTTGGTTTGCGCTGACCGATGATCAGTGCACAGCTCACATTATATTCGCCCGCAGGAAATTTTTTCATATAGCTGCCGGGTATCACCACGCTTCTTGCCGGAACTCTGCCTTTGTATTCTTTAGGCTCACTTCCGCTCACGTCAATAATTTTTGTGGATTGAGTGAGCACTACATTCGCACCAAGCACCGCTTCTTTCTCCACAACCACTCCTTCCACAACAATGCAGCGTGAGCCGATAAAACATCCATCTTCAATAATCACCGGCGATGCCTGTAATGGCTCGAGCACGCCTCCGATGCCAACGCCACCACTCAGGTGCACTCCTTTTCCAATCTGTGCGCAACTGCCAACAGTCGCCCACGTGTCCACCATCGTTCCCTCATCCACATAAGCACCGATGTTGACGTAGCTCGGCATCAGCACCACATTTTTTCCAAGATAAGCGCCATAGCGTGCCACTGCATGCGGCACTGCGCGAACACCGAGTTCTTTATAGTTTTTCTTAAGCAGCATTTTATCATAAAATTCAAAAGGCTCAACATCCCAGGTCTGCATTTGCTGAATGGCAAAATACATGAGTATGGCTTGCTTCACCCATTCATTCACCTGCCAGCTTTTTTCTCCGGGCAATGCGACACGCAGCCTGCCTTTATCCACTTCTTCAATCACAGAGCGCACGGCATTCGAATAAGCATCCTGTTTCAGCAATTCTCTGTTAGCCCATGCATCTGCAATCAATTGTTTCAATTCCATTTTTAATTTTTTGCAAACATAATGTTTGTGCAGGAAATGTTGATTGCTGCGTGCTTAAATTAATGAAGCGATGAGAGGAACAATACGTGAGAGGATAATATTTTATTTTGCTTCCAGCAATGTGTTGTGAGAAGCGATGACTAGCCATTTGCCATTTCTTTTTTCAAACACATTCATCACAGATGTTTTTAGCCTCGATTCCTGTTGGGCTAATATCCTTACGATGGTTGTTTTGGCAATAACAATCCCGATGTTGCCTGTGACTTTTGCAGAAATAATGCTGTCAATCGTTGCTGATTTGTATCCTCTGCTTGGCTGCATAATGATATCGAGAATGTCTTTTTTCTTAAGAGTGATTCCCTGTGCATTGATTAATATGATATCGTCTGCAAAAATATTTTTTAAAGTAGCGGTATCTTTTGTGAGAAGTGAACTTAGCCAGTCAGCATTTATTTTTTTTATAGCCTCAATATCTTTTGTTTGTGCTGAAACAGCAACGGATGATAAAAAAAGTAAGATAATAAGGACGGTATTCTTCATAAACAAGAAGACAGGTTTTTAGCAACCATTGTAATATTAAAACTTTTTTATCATTAAAATTAAACGTGTCCTAAATAATGCTGTCTATAGACGCGGTTAACAACAAAATAACAATGTAGGCGACGAAAATTGACCTTATAGAAAAATCAATCACATGCCCACTATTTCAACAAACATTCCATAGCCTTTTAAGAATTAAATGTATTTTTTTGCTTACATAAAAGAATATTCTATTGAAGGCGTTATACGGTGGGCTTTGAGTTTTAGGCATTAACCATTGAACAAACCTATTTTAAACATCTACTTCATGAAAAGGGCTTTTTTTACTTTTTCTGTTATTTGCATTGCGCTGCTCACGTCACAAAAGAGCAAGGCTCAGGACTCTTCCTATAAGAAAGCCATAGACTCGATACCAGTGAATTTCCAGGATTCATTAAATGATTTAGCGAGAGGGCTGGATAGTTTGTTTCACCGCAAGAAGTCTTATCTGAAAGTTGAACTAAGCTATTTGAGCAACAATGTTTATTTCGGTCGCAAGGATTCGCTGGCAACACCTTACCTAACGCCATCTTTGGCTTATTACAATAAATCGGGGCTTTTTGTAAATGCATCGGCTTCTTATCTTCTGAAATCGGGGCAAAACAGATTTGATTTATTCACTGTCGGTGCCGGTTATGCTCACCGGTTTGGTGATCTTGACATGCTGATTAGTGCGAGCAAATTTTTTTATAATCATAACAGCTATAATGTGGAATCAGAAATTGAAGGATCTGTTGCTGCAGCTTTTTCTTATGACTGGAAAATCATTACTCCTGTTGTGACCGGAACGGCGTTATTTGGCCAACAAATGGATTATGCAGCAAGTTTTGGGCTTGAACATACTTTTTATGCAGCTAACGACCATCTGGATATTACTTTGTCTGCAATGGCTAATGCAAGCACTCAGAATTATTATAATAATTATTACAAGTTCAGAAAGTACAAACTTCTATTAGCAATATTGGAAAAACGAGGGATCACAGAAGATATTGATGCTGCAATTGAAAATGCCAGAAGATTTAAGTTGCTTGATTATGAGCTGAGCGTGCCCATTAATTATTCCATTAAGAAATTTACATTTAACCTCAACCCGGTTTTTGCCATTCCCATCAACCCGGCATCTATCAAATTCAGTGCGAAGCTGCCCAATCAAACCATTAGCAGAACATATAAAGAGAAAATAAAGGAATCTTTTTTCTTTCAGGCAGGCATTGCATATAAATTTTAGCGGGAATTTTTCTACATGTAATTTTGCGCTCCTTCAAAACAATTCATATTGGATTTTCAGAGCGATATTGAAAAATGTATTACCTCGCTGCGCGAAGGCAACTTGATTTTATACCCGACAGATACTATCTGGGGAATAGGATGTGATGCTACCAATGCAGATGCAGTCCGTAAAATATATGATCTGAAAAGACGAGATGAATCAAAAAGCATGATCGTGTTGGTTGCTGATGAAAAAGATATTTTGAAATATACAAGCAATCCAGACCTGCGCATTTTTGATTTCCTCAAAACAACTGAAAAGCCAACGACAGTGATTTATGAAGGAGCAATTGGACTTGCTTCAAATCTGGTTCATGCAGACGGAACCATCGCGATTCGGTTAGTGAAAGAACCATTTTGCAAAAATCTTATTAAAAGATTCCGAAAGCCAATCGTTTCCACTTCTGCAAACATTTCGGGTGAGCCATCTCCACAAATTTTCTCTGATATTTCAGATGAGATAAAAACCAAAGCGGATTATGTAGTGGGATATCGACAAGATGACATACGCATTCAGCAGCCTTCATCCATCATCAAATGGGAGAAAGATGGAACTGCAACTATTTTAAGAAAATAAGAAGCGAAATCTATCTCTGCGTTTCTGTGCTTCAGTGGCAATAATAATATATTAGATTTGCTGCGTGCAAAAATTCCTGATCATACAAACAGCATTTATTGGCGATGTGGTGCTGGCGACAAGCCTGATTGAAAAGCTGCATCAGCATTATCCTGAAGCGCAAATAGATTTCCTGCTTCGCAAGGGAAATGAAAATTTATTATTGAACCACCCCCACCTTCATCAGGTCTTGATCTGGGATAAAAAGAAAAACAAGCAACGGAATTTACTGAAGCTGTTAAGTCAGGTCAGGAAAGAAAAATATGATAAAGTCATTAATGTGCAACGGTTTGCTGCTACGGGTTTTTTGACTGCATTTTCAAATGCCAAAGAAACAATTGGTTTTGATAAGAACCCATTCAGTTTTTTGTTCACAAAAAAAATCCCGCATTCAATCAATAATGGCAAACATGAAATTGAGCGCAACCTTGAACTGATCATAGATTTTACGGACGATAAAATTGTGATGCCGAAACTTTATCCGTCTCAAAATGATTTTGATAAAGTTGCTGACTACAAGAGAAAAAACTACATCACCATTTCACCGGCTTCGGTTTGGTTCACGAAACAATATCCTGCATCAAAATGGATCAGCTTTATCAGCAGGCTGCCTTCAGATCTTGTTGTTTATTTATGCGGTGCTCCCGGAGATAATCATTTGTGTGAAGAAATTTTAAAGTCATCCAATAATCTTTTGGTGATGAATTTGAGCGGCAAGCTTTCATTTCTTCAATCTGCTGCATTAATGAAAGATGCATTGATGAATTATACCAACGATTCTGCGCCGATGCATTTTGCTTCTGCTATGAATGCGCCAGTTGCTGCGGTGTTTTGTTCAACCATCCCTGCATTTGGCTTTGGTCCATTGTCTGATAAAAAATTCATGATTGAAATAAAAGAGCCGCTCGATTGCCGCCCTTGCGGATTGCATGGTTACAAAGCCTGTCCTAAAGGGCATTTTAACTGCGCATATAAAATAGATGATGAACAGTTGCTTGAAATTTTATCTGCCTGATTTTTATTGATCATATATGGCTTTGAGGTGACAGCTTACAACTTTCTTACATTTGTAGCTATCATGATGATCGATTGTACAGAAAAGGAATTGTTCGTTTTCAAAAAAATTGCACGCTCTGCAAAAGAGATGAATGTCAGTGCTTATTTGATTGGCGGTTTTGTGCGCGACAAACTGATTGGAAGAAATACAAAAGATGCGGATATTGTTTGCGTGGGAGATGGGATTGAACTTGCTCATAAAGTGGCTGAGCATTTTCAGCCTAAGCCACTGGTTTCTTTTTTTAAAAATTTCGGCACCGCTCAGATTAAAATTGATGGGTTTGAAATTGAATTTGTAGGAGCGAGAAAAGAAAGTTACCGTTATCATTCACGCAAGCCTGATGTTGTTCCCGGAACTTTAGAAGATGATCAGTTGCGCCGTGATTTCACGATCAACGCCATGGCGATCAGCTTGAATGAAAATGATTATGGAAACCTGATTGATCCTTTTAATGGCCTGCATGATCTCGAAAATAAAATCATCAAAACACCATTAGATGCTTTGCAGACTTTCAGCGATGATCCTTTGCGCATGATGCGTGCGATCCGTTTTGCATCTCAGCTTGGCTTTGAAATTGAAGAAAAAACTTTTCAGGCGATTAAGGAAGATGCCGCACGGATAAAAATAATTTCACAGGAACGAGTAACCGAAGAAATAAATAAAATCGTTTTAAGCCCGAAGCCTTCTGTTGGTTTTGACTTGCTGTATAAATCCGGTCTTCTGCATATCATTTTCCCGAAAATGGTTGATCTCGCCGGAGCGGAATATATTGATGGGATGGGACATAAGGATAATTTCTATCACACGCTTCAGGTGGTTGACAATATTTCAAAAAATACAGATGATCTGTGGCTCAGATGGGCTGCAGTTTTGCACGATATTGCCAAACCGGCGACCAAAAAATTTGAAAAGGATCATGGCTGGACTTTCCACGGTCATGAAGTGGTGGGAGCGAGGATGGTGCCGAAAATATTTGCTGCTTTTAAGCTGCCAATGAATGAGAAAATGCGTTTTGTGCAGAAAATGGTTGAGCTCCATCTGCGCCCGATTAGTTTAACGAAGGAGAATATAACAGACTCTGCTATCCGTCGCCTGCTCTTTGATGCAGGAGAAGATATTGATTCACTGATGATGCTTTGTGAGGCAGACATCACTTCAAAGAACAAGCAGAAAGTGAAACGCTATCTGGAGAATTTTGAAATGGTACGCATGCGTTTAGCTGAAGTAGAAGAAAAAGATAAAATCAGAAACTGGCAGCCGCCCATCACCGGAGAAATGATTATGGAAAAATTTGGCCTAAGTCCGGGAAGAGTGGTTGGTGATTTGAAAAATGCTATTCGCGAAGCGATACTGGATGGTGAAATTGAAAATAATTATGACGCTGCTTTTGAGTTCATGATGCATAAAGCAAAGGAGTTACATTTACAGCCTGTGAACTGATATTAATAATTGTTCGGTAAATGTTTTTGATTTAATAAATTTGCAGTTCGCTGTTCCCAATAATGTGATCCATAAAAAGAATAAAACATAAAATTAGATTATGGCTGTTTTAAAGTTTAGGATTTATCTTGAAGAAGATGATAGCGTTTATCGTGATGTAGCTGCGAGGCACACTCAGTCTTTTTTGGATTTGAATAATGTGATATTGAAAGCTTATGAGTTTGACAGCAAACATCAATCAACTTTTTATCGCAGCAATGACCACTGGCAGCGCGGGCGTGAAATTTCGAAAGAGAAATACGACAAACAATATAAAGCCGAACCTTTATTGATGGGGCCCACTACAATCGGCTCCGAAATAAAAGACCCTAACCAGAAATTTATTTTTGTGTATGACTTTGCGAAGAACTGGACTTTTTTAGTGGAACTGATTAATGTTTCCCGTGAAGAAGATTTCAAAAAAGATTATCCGGCTGTGATAAAATCTGAAGGCATCGGGCCTTCGCAATATGGAACGAAAGGTTTGGTGGGAGATAAGCTCGCGGAAGTAGAAGAAAAATACGACCTTACAAAAAACGCGGAAGGCTTTGGTGAAGAAGGCGATTCAGATGATGTGGAAGAGAGTGAAGAAGAAGCAACTGATGAGGAAGCCGGCGATGAAAATGAAATTTGATTTGAACATCATTTGTTAAGTTCTTTACAAGCTTACACAAATTGAAAAATAAAACTGCTATTATTATTGTTGGCCCAACTGCTGTTGGAAAAACTTCAGTCGCTATTCAAGTCGCTCGGCATTTCCACACAAAAATTATTTCTGCCGACTCCAGGCAATGTTTCAAAGAGTTAAATATTGGTGTTGCAAAACCTTCCAGCGACGAACTGAGATTGGTTCATCATTATTTTATCGATTCTCATTCTATTTATGAGGATGTGAACGCAGCTTTGTTCGAGCAGCTTTCGATTCGATGGGTAGAAGAAATTTTTCAAGAGAACGATATTGCTGTAATGGTTGGCGGCACAGGTTTGTATGTGAAAGCATTTTGTGAAGGCCTTGATGAAATGCCAGCAATTGATTTGTCTGTGAGAAAAGAAATACAGCAACATTATCAGAACGAAGGCATCGATTGGCTACAGGAGCAAATCAAAAATAATGATGTAGAATTTTATCAGTCTGGTGAAATGCAAAACCCGCAGCGAATGATGCGTGCGCTTGAAGTGAAGCTGAGCACCGGAAGATCAATTTTCTCATTTCGCTCTCAACAAAAAAAACAAAGAGCTTTCAATATCAAAAAAATCGGGCTTCAATTACCGAAAGAAGAATTGCATCGCAATATTAATAACCGCGTGGATGATATGATTTCAAAAGGTTTGGTCGACGAAGCAAAAGATTTATTTCAAAACAGACATTTGAACGCTTTACAAACCGTTGGCTATTCTGAGTTGTTTGATTTTTTCGAAGGAAAAATTAATTTAGAAGAAGCCGTTGAGCTGATCAAAAAAAACACCAGGCATTATGCAAAACGACAAATGACCTGGTTTCGAAAAGATGAAAATATTCAATGGCTTGCACCAACAGAATGGGAACAAATAAAAAAGATAACCCAATCTTAATATTGTCGTAACACGGTTTCGTGCAAATTTTGCTGATTAATTCATGATGTGCCTGACCTTCAAATAGAATTTTCTTCAACAGACTTTGGCAACGATTTTTTATGGGGCGTCGCCATGGCGGCTGCGCAGAATGAAGGTGCTCATAATTCTTACGGTCGGGGACAATCTATCTGGGATGTTTTCACAAAAAAAAATGGCAAGGTAAAAAGCGGACACAATCCTTATGTGGCAAGCGATTTTTATCATCGTTATAAAGATGATTTGCTTCTGGTGAAAGCGCTCGGCTTCAAAGTTTTTCGTTTTTCTATTGCATGGCCAAGAATTTTGCCTGATGGGGCCGGCAAGATTAATAAAGAAGGAATTTTGTTTTATCACCGCGTGATTGATGAATGTCTTAAGCTTGATTTAATTCCATTCGTTACGTTATATCATTGGGACCTGCCTGCAGCATTGCAAAAAGAAGGCGGCTGGTCGAGCCATTTAATGTTGAGATGGTTCAGCAGGTATGTGACAATTTGTGCGGAAGAATATGGCAGCAAAGTAAAAAACTGGATTGTTCTCAATGAGCCGTTTGGTTTCACATCTCTGGGATACATGCTTGGAAAACATGCTCCCGGAAAAATCGGGCTAAGAAATTTTTTGCCTGCCGTGCATCATGCAGCGCTTGCGCAGGCAGAAGGAGGAAGAATTTTGAGAAAGCTTGTGCCGAATGCTTACATTGGAACTACATTTTCATGTTCTGAAGCGATTCCATATACCGAAAAGCAAGAAGATGTTGATGCAGCGAAACGCGCAGATATTTTGCTCAACAGATTGCTGGTTGAACCTTTGCTTTGCGGCAATTATCCGCGGGAAGATTTTAAATTCTTAGATAAGCTCGAGCTCTATAACAAAGCATGGAAATACAAAGACCGTTTGCAATTCGATTTTGATTTTATTGGTTTGCAAAATTATTTTCCAGTAGTAATAAAATACAATGCGCTCATTCCGATATTGATGGCCTCTGAAGTGAAAGCTGCAAAAAGAAATGTGCCAAGAACGGGCATGGGATGGGAAATTAATGCGACGAGTTTTTATCGCATCCTCAAAAAATTTTCAGCGTATAAAAATATCAGGGATATTATCGTGACTGAAAACGGAGCTTCATTTAAGGATGAACTAATTGACGGCGTGATTAATGATGAAGAAAGAACAAATTATTTTCAGCAATATATTTCAGCTATGCTGAAAGCAAAAAAAGATGGCGCAAACATCAAAGGATATTTTGCATGGACGCTCACAGATAATTTTGAATGGGCTGAAGGATATCATGCAAGGTTCGGCTTGATTCATGTTGATTTTAAAACACAACTGCGCACAGTAAAAAATTCCGGGTATTGGTTCAGAGATTTTTTGAACAAATAAAATAAATCAAAAGGCAGATTACTTTTTGCTTTGCAGTGTGCTGTCAGGGGTTATATAAATCGCTCCATTGCTGAATTGGTAAAGTATCTTCAGGTTTTTATATTGTAATGTTTCTTCAAGGCTCATCAATTCCGTGTTGCTTGTGTCATCAAACCAGATAAAGTAGCATTTGCCAGCCCATAGAAAATATTTTTTTTCTTCTTCTGAAATTTTATGTGGAAGCATTTCGCAAGGCAAGCCTGTGTAGAAATAAATAGCTTCATCGGAGTTTGAGTAAAGCGTGTAGCCGGGCTGAAATGATTTGTAATTCTTTCTCAGGAAATTCACGATTTCAGAGTCTTTGTTCCATGGATCTTCTGTATAACCCGGAACTCCTGCATCTTTGATACCGTCATAATTTTCAAAATCATCTTTTAGTTGATTAATCTGAAAGCAGCCAAAAATAAATAAAGTAATAACGGTTACCCATAACCGGTTTTTCTTGGAAACAGAATCTCTGTAAAGCATGATCATGGAACTGCCTCCCCAGATCATTGGCATGAAAGCCGGAGAAACAAGCCTGCTGCTGAAAAGCTCATATCGCGAAAATGTAGCGGATAATATCATGAACAAACCGTACACCGCAAAAAAAGCAGTGGAGATATTTTCATAAGATTCAAAATGGATATTCCCGATTCGCCTTCTGAAAAAAACAACAGTGAAGATGATAATGAGCGAAGCAGATGTTACAAACGCAATAAAATAATTGTTTTCAGGAAGAGGGAGCCAGTCGCAAAGCACATATCCGAAATAATAAATATTGTCAAAAATGGAAGTGATGCTTTTTTCACGGTCACCAGTAAGCGTTGATGAATGTGCATGATTGCGGATCAGGTTTGCAAGAAGGAAAGACGATGCAATAATCGTAAATATGATTGCGTGAATTATTTTTTTTCGGAAAGTCATGTTGAAAGATAAAATTAACATGACGCCACCTGTCGCAATCAAGGTGATACCAGCATATCGGGTAATACAGGCAAGCCCTGTTATGACTGAAACCAGGATCAGGTTTTTAATCGAAGGGAATTTTAAATATCGGCTTAATAAGATAATGAAAAACAAAAGCAGGAGAACGAAGATGTTCTCGGACCAAAGCATCGAATAGATTTCCAGCAAGCAAGGACTTAATGCGATTGTGAACAGAGCAATTTGCTGATACCATCTTGAATGATGCACGAAGCGCTCCATCATTCTTCCACTAATATAAATAACAAGAGCAAAAAGAATCGGATTTAAGATCGGTGCAAATGCCAATGGGTCATGATTGGTAACAAACATGACGATGCTTAGAAAAATGGGATATAATAAAGGGAATATTACAAGAGGCTTGTTGTCAAAATCATTGAACAGTCCGTGATCATGAAAATTTCTTGCTGTACTTAAATAGACCACCGAATCAGGTGAAACGCCGACGCCGCTGTGTCTTGTGAATGCATAGATGATAATAAAACCTGCAATCGCTGCAATGATCGTGTCATAATTTTTTAAGCAGAGAAGCTTCAAAATTTGATTCATGCAGGAATGAAGATTTGTGCGATACGAATATAATTAAAGTAGCTAAGTATAAAATGAATCGCAGGTCACTTCTTAAAATTTCATTCCTACAGTAACCATCACTGTTCCGCCATTGTCTTTGAGGTTTGCAAAAGTGTTTGCCTTATCTGCGAGTCGATATGGAAAATTTACATCATTAATAATATTCTGGATGTATGCAAGATCGATGAACATTCCTTTGTTGCGATAACCAAGCCCGCCACTTACATACATACGATCGGCTTTCAATGCGCTTTGTTTGTAAGGTGATGTTGAATATGCAAAACCAAGCCTGCCCATAAAAGTATTGAATTTCATTTCTCCGCCAACTTTGAAATTGAAATTTCCTTTGTAAGAATCTTTTATAGCACCATTTAGTGGACCATAATCCAAAGAAGCATCATCAGAAGAATAGCCACCTTCAGAATATCTCGAGCTGCGGTTGGTCACGTATTCAACATCTGCCGTAATGAACCCTTTTTGTTTTCCTACATCTTCAATGCCAGCTCCGAATAAATAGGAAGCACTAAGTAAAAAATGCCATGGAGTAATAAGCACATAGCTTATCTGATTTGCGGTGGTTTGCGTATAATAATCTAATGAATCGGATGACATGGAGATAGTGCCTGCATAAGATTCGGTATTGGTGATCATCTTCGCATGTATTTCATCTTTCAGCACTAAAACGGATGGAGTGTGAATGGCCACACCAACGCGCAATGCATCCGAAAGCTTATATATCATCCCTAATTTCAGATTAAAGCCCCCTCCCTTGGTAGAGTATGATTCAGAGTATACGGAAGATGCGAAATCATTATTTGCATTTCCGGTTGCATCTGTTTCTGTGAATGTGAGATTTCTTTTATAATTCATTATCGGAAACCCCAACGTGCCGCCGAGATATAATTTATCGTTTGAATTATTGGCAACGCCGATGGCAATTTCGGTTATGCCTCCACGTGAGTGAAACTGGTTTTGCTGATTTAGCAGGAAGCCCTGATTTTTCACAGGTTGAGCAATCACCTGAGGAGAGCCATTAACAGTAGCTGTGTCAATCAGGTAGGTATAAAGCGCCATTCTTGTTCCATAAGAAACCTGTGTGCCACCAAGTGCGTCATTAATAGAAAGCCCGGAGTTGGCAAACTCAATGGCGTATTGCTCAGCATAAGAACTATAATTGTTCTGGCCTTTATATAAAACATCACTGTTGAAATTTGCAGTCCTGTTCACGGCAATGCTCACTGCAAGCGAATGATTGTTGTGCACTGATCCGCTGAAAATAAAACCAGATGTGCCCATGTTGAAATTGCTTGCGGTATTGCCGGATGCATTGGTTCCGCGGTAACTGCTTTTGTCACTTAGGAAGCGAAAGCCCGGCGATAAAACTATTTCAGAAGTTTTGTAGAACCCCAGGCCTGCAGGATTAACAAAAGTTGCTGAAATTTCTCCGCCCAACGACCCCATTGCACCGCCAATGGCTTGCTGACGGGCAGTTCCGCTCGGTGCGTTCCATGAGGTTCGCAAAGCATCTTCCGGAAGTTGCGCAGATAATTTTAATGAAGCGAAAAGTAAAAAGAGCGGAGCGATTTTTTTCATAAGTCTTTCTCTCTTTTAATTATTATTTTATAAAATTAAAGGAGGAAAGATTTCTTTTTTGATAATCATTTCCTCCTTTAACTAAATATTTGCATGCAAGCTTATTGCTGCAATTAAATTCTTTGATTAAGGTTTGCCCGGTCTGCTGAATCCACCACCACCTCCGCTTCTAGATCCGCCGCCACTGCCAAATGAGGAATTTGACGGAGTATAAGATCTTGTTGGTTGAGTGAAAGTGCGGTTGTTATTGAAGTTATTATTGTTCTGATTGCTGTTGTTATAAAATGTGCGCCTGCTTACATTTCCATTGTTAAAGCTATTTCCGTTGCGGTTAAAGCTATTGCCACCACCAGTATAAGACCTGGAATTGGAGTTGCTAAATGTATTATTCCTGTATGCAGCAGCATTGAATGGATGCAAGCCTGCGTAATTATTATAAGAAGAAGTCTTTCCGCCTACATATACGACATTTCCTGAGTAGTAATATGGGTTATAAAATGCATTCCATGCATAGTAGCAGTTATAAAAACTAAAATATGGATTCCACAAACCATAACTTGACCATGGAGAATAATATCCACCATAATAGCCCATGCTAAAACCTGAAGAAGGATAATAACTGTAACTGTCATATCCATAATCATCAAAAGTTGACCATCTGGAAGGATCCTGAACTTTCATCATCAAATATTGATCGTTAGGATTAGCATTGTAATATTCTCCCTGGTTATTGCCATTGTTGTTCCTGCTATTCGGAGAATAATATTCGTCATTAGTTTGCTGCCTGCCGGGTGAATAATAAACATCATCAGGAGTCTGTGCAGTCTTGTAAGCCGAAGAGCAACTGCTCATCGCAATCACTATAGCAAATAAGAAAACAGGTATTAGTTTCATGGCAAAGACTTTTAAATTTTCAAATTGAAGTTGCTACTTTTGCAACTCTTTTGTAAAGTTACAACAAATGACAATTGTAAGTTACAAAAAATGTTTTGAATGGTGTAAGGTCAGGAAGCGCCGGAAAGATGGCAAAAATCTGGGCAAATAACTGCCATCAATGACCGAAATTTATTGAATGAAAGATTATGGGCAAAGAAATCACAAGCAGGCAGCAGGATTATTCTCAATGGTATAATGATTTAGTAATCAAGGGTAGCCTTGCTGATTATTCGGCAGTGCGTGGTTGCATGGTCATAAAGCCTTATGGGTTTTCGCTTTGGGAAAACATGCAGGCACAACTGGACAAGATGTTTAAAGATACCGGACATCAAAATGCATACTTCCCTTTATTTGTTCCAAAAAGCTTATTTGAAGCTGAAGAAAAAAACGCTGAGGGATTTGCGAAGGAATGTGCAGTGGTAACACATTATCGGTTAAAAACCGACCCTGCCAATAAGAGCAAATTAATTGTTGATCCTGAAGCAAAGCTGGAGGAAGAACTGATTATCCGCCCGACAAGCGAAGCCATCATCTGGAACACATATAAAAACTGGATCCAATCATATCGCGATCTTCCATTGCTTATTAATCAGTGGGCAAATGTTGTTCGCTGGGAAATGCGTACCAGATTATTTCTTCGCACTGCAGAATTTTTATGGCAGGAAGGCCACACAGCGCATGCCACTTCTGAAGAAGCAGTAGCAGAAGCAGAACAAATGCTGAATGTGTATGCTGAGTTTGTCGAAAATTATATGGCATTGCCTGTGATCAAAGGAATAAAAACTGAAAGCGAGCGGTTTGCGGGCTCGGTGAATACTTATTGCATTGAAGCATTGATGCAAGACGGCAAAGCACTGCAAGCCGGTACTTCCCATTTTCTCGGGCAAAATTTCGCAAAAGCTTTTGACGTTAAATTTTCTGATAAAGACAACAAGCTTGATTACGTGTGGGCAACAAGCTGGGGTGTGAGCACAAGGCTTGTTGGTGCATTGGTGATGGCGCATAGCGATGATGACGGATTGATCATGCCGCCAAAAATTGCGCCGCTCCAGGTGGTGATCGTTCCGATTTATAAAGGAAATGACAATAAAGAATTGCTGGATGCAAAAGGAAAAGAATTCGTACAGCAATTAAAAGCAACAGGCATCCGCGTTAAATTTGATGATAACGACAATGCACGCCCGGGATGGAAATTTGCGGAGTATGAATTGAAAGGTGTACCGGTAAGGATTGCTATAGGCCTGCGCGATCTCGAAAATAACACTGTTGAAGTGGCGAGAAGAGACACCAAAGAAAAAATGAGCATGAGCATGGATGGGCTTACAGAAAAAATTGTGAAGCTCCTCGACGATATTCATCAGAACATTTATAATAAGGCGCTTGCTTATCGTGATGAGCACATTACCAAAACCGACTCGTGGGATGAATTTGAAAAGTTGCTGGATGAAAAAGGCGGTTTTATTGCTGCACATTGGGATGGCACTGCCGAAACTGAAGAAGCTATTAAAGAAAAGACAAAAGCAACTATCCGTTGCATTCCTTTGAACAACCCGCAGGAAAATGGCAAGTGTATATTAACAGGAAAGCCAAGCAGCCAAAGAGTTTTATTTGCGAGAGCTTATTGATTTTTTGATAAAGCAATTTCAAAAGCCAATCATAAATTTGATTGGCTTTTTTTGTTGAGATATTCGTTTTGACAAATCCAAAGTGTAACATCAAACAAATAATTACGTCTGAAAATGAATGTTCAGGCAACAAAAGCAATTAAAACGTGTCATATCATTATCATAATAATAAGTTGAATTGTCATCAAAAGCGAACAGTGCGTATCAAAAACGAACAGTTCATTAATGACATCGAATTATAAATTTCTGTTTTTCAGGTTTATAAAAAGTGGCGGTTGATTTGTATAAATATTTTGATTGGCCAACTCCTTGAGATATGAGCAACTCTGAACGAATCTGGCGATTGATAAGCAGGAAAATAGCTGGTGAGGCAACTGCTGATGAGCTGAAGGAATTGCAGGATCTTCTGCAAAAAAATCCTGATGCGCAATATTTCATGGAGATGCTTTCGGATGAGGACAGTCAGCCAACGCAAACAAATAATGCAGAAGCTGAACAGGCTTTTCAGCAACATATACGGCGCATGGAGCGCAAGCAGGCAGAAGCCCAAAGAATTGAAAATGCCAGAAAATTGAAACAAGCGCAAAAACCTTCCCCGTTTTTTTCTTTCCTGAATCGCGGCGGTGTATTAATTAATTATTTCAAAATTATCTGGAGAAATCTTTTTCGATACAAAAGTTTTTCATTTATCAATATATCAGGCTTAGCGATTGGAATGGCGAGCGCCATTCTTATTTTGTTATGGGTGCAGAATGAATTGAGCTTTGATCAGTTTCATGAAAAGAAAGACAGGATTTATGTTATGATGAACCGTGCCATGTTTCAGGGGAAATTGGAATGCTGGCCCGGTGTTCCTTCGCCAATGGCAACTGCACTAAAAAACGATTACCCGCAGGTGGAAGAAGTCGCCCGCATAAATGGCATCGGGCCATTTGTGCTGAATGTAGGAGATAGACATTTGGAGGGAGAAGGCATGATGACTGATTCAGGCTTTCTTAAAATTTTCAGCTTTCCTCTTTTGCGTGGAAACATTCAAACAGCATTGAACACGCCGAGATCCATGGTCGTTACCGAAAAATTTGCAAAAAAATTATTTGGCAACGATGATGCTATGGGCAAGGTAGTGAGGATTGACAGCAATGCAAATTTTGTGATATCAGGTGTATTAAAAAATTTGCCCAATAACACTACGTTTGATTTTGAATATCTGATTCCATGGAGTTATATGAAAGAAGTGGGTTGGGAATATCCTCAATGGGATCATAACAATTTTAGAACTTTTGTAATGCTGAAACCGGGCGTGACAGAAAAAACAGCTAACGACCGTTTTCGCGATATTATCAAATCACATCTCACTGGCGCAAAGAATGAAATTTTTGTTCATCCAATCAGCAAGTGGAGGCTTTATTCAAGATTTGAAAATGGAAAAATTGCAGGTGGCGGAATTGAAAACGTGCGTTTGTTCAGCATTATCGCCGGATTTATTTTATTGATTGCGTGCATCAATTACATGAACCTGAGCACTGCAAGAAGCATCAAGCGTGCAAAAGAAGTTGGTATCAGGAAAGTTGTTGGCGCAGGAAAATATTCCATCGTTATTCGCTTTTTAGGAGAATCCATCATCATCTCTTTGATAGCTGGGTTGATCGGATTAGTGATTGTTCAATTAGGCATTGGTGGCTTTAACTGGCTCACCTGGAGAAAACTTTATGTTCCTTATGACAATCCGATTTTTTGGCTGGGAATTGTTGCATTCATTTTGATTACAGGAATTATTGCCGGAAGTTATCCTGCTTTTTATTTATCAGCTTACAGGCCAATTGCTGTACTGAAAGGAACTTTTAAAACGGCATATAATCTTGTCAACATCAGGAAAGTTTTAGTGATTGTTCAGTTTAGCTTTGCTATTTCTTTCATCATTTGTTCCATTATTATTTACAGGCAAATTAATTATGGTCGCGAGCGCGATCCGGGCTATAACAGAGACCACCTGGCATTTGTGTACGTGAAAGGTGATGTGAACAAAAGATATCAGTTAATAAAGAATGAGCTGCTGAGCAACGGCATTGCAACAGCAGTCACGAGAAGCAATTCTCCTATCACATACACATGGAATGGCAATGATGATTATACATGGAATGGCAAGAATCCCAATATAAAACCTTTCTTCTCGGAGTTTCACACTGATAATGATTTTTTGGAAACGATGGGATTGAAATTGATTGCAGGCCGCCCGATCAACACTAATATTTATCCGACTGATTCAACCGCTGTGTTATTAAATGAATCTGCTGCAAAATTGATGGCGTTCAAAAACCCGATTGGTCAAATAATTAAAAACTCTGAAGGCAACTGGACGATCGTTGGAGTAGTAAAAGATTTTATTCCCGGATCGCCTTTTTATAAAGTAGATCCAGCCATTATGCAGGGCCCGAAAAACTGGTTTGGTGTTTTCACCATGCGGCTGAGCAATAAAAATGGATTAGCCGACAACATGAAAAAAATGGAAGATATATTCAAGAAATATAATCCTGATTATCCATTTGTCTCAAATTACGTTGATATAGCAGATGCTGAAAAACTCGAAGATGTAAGAAGAATGGGTATCCAGGCAAATTTATTTGGAGGGCTTGCCATTTTAATTTCATGCTTAGGCCTTTTTGCACTCGCAGCATACACCGCAGAAAGCAGGATCAAAGAAATTGGTGTGAGAAAAGTGCTTGGTGCATCAGTAACAGCAATTGCTACGCTCTTATCAAAAGATTTTTTGAAATTAGTTTTGATTTCTTTTGTTGTGGCATCTCCGATTGCCTGGTGGTTCATGCATTCGTGGCTGCAGAATTTTGAATATCGCGTCGATATCAGTTGGTGGGTTTTTGCGATTACGGGAACTGTTTCAATATTTATTGCCATAGCAACAGTAAGCTATCAGGCAATCAAAGCAGCGCTGGCAAATCCTGTTATCAGTTTGAGATCGGAATAGCTTGCTTCTGATACTTCTTGCGAAAATGATAATTTAACTTAATTCAGCAATTTTCTTTTCTTGTTCCATCTTTCTCTGAAACGGATGGAATCAAATCCCAGATAATTTCCTTTTGATATTGGGTTTCTGCCGATGCATTGAAGTTTCAGCGTGTGCTTGCCTTTTGCCAGCGAAAAACTTCCGAGATAAATATCTTTCACTATTTGTTCTTTCGAATAAAAATCAAAGTCGTGCAATTTTTGCCCTGCCATATAATCTTCAGGCTCCTGAACATTTTTCCCATCCAGAAAAACTCTATAGATGCCATAATCGTCTGCATAGGTGAATCGCAGGATCAGCCCTCTGTATTCTTCTTTGCTCACATTGAATTCTGTTTCAAGAAGAGGCTCATCGCTTGAGGGCATGAATAAAAGTTGCCCATTTCCGGTCCAGTCATAACCTTTTTGCAATTCAATTACTCCCGGTGAATGATGCAATGATGTTTGAAATGTTTTTGCTTCAATCACTGAGTCAAGATTTGGCAAATGCCTTTCACTTAATGAAGGAATTTTAGTGAACCTTTTTGGCGAACTTGTCTGATACCAAAACGCAACTGTTGCCATGTCGTCTTCGCGTTCAACATGCGGCTCCACTTTTCCACTTTCTGTTTCATCGGCGCTTATCCATCCTGTATGTTCTATTTCAAAACGAAGAGATTTTGTGAAATGCACAGGATCCGCGACATGCCAACGATAAAGGCAATATTCAACACCAAGATCTTCAAAGTCGCTGCTCATGTATATGCATCCGTAATAAGGGAACTGCGCTTCATTTAATCCCCATGCCATCAAAAAATAATCTTCAGTTCCAGTTCCCTGAATGGTTGGTTTTTTATCTCCGTCTACATAAAATTTTGCATCTCCTTCTCCAAACCAAAACGGGCTTCGTGAGCGAACAGACATGACGGTGCCTACGTATTGACCTTCACCTTCCGCGTCAAGGATGAGATAATCTTTTCCTGTTTTTTCAGGGAATTCATTTCTGTATTGTGCACAAAAATATCCTGAATTCGATGGCAGTTCCTCCTGCGTGAAATCAATATGATAATAAAAGCTGCGAACATTTTTTTTGCTTTCGTTAGTGACAGTAATCACTGCATGCTTATGAAAAGGCATCGGCCAATAACAATTGTATCCATCGCCGCCTTCCACCTGCACGGGCACAGATTTTATTTCTTTGCGAAGCCCGAAGCCTGCCGCAAAAAAATCGCCAAGTGGAGATTCCACAGCAGGTTCTTTGCTGTCGTCCCAATATATGCGGATTACAATTTCATCTGGCGCAGCAGACCCGCCAGCTTCCAGCCAATTAGGTCTCGCTTCATTAAATGTCAGCCAGATATGATTGATTGTGGCAGGCCCTTTTATGTCGGCAAGAATTTTTGTTTCACCCGGAGTAATATATTTGATCCTGTCTGCATTGCTGTTTGGGTTAGGGTCAGCAGAAGTGACAGCACCTGATTTTGCATGAGTGATTTTCGACAAAGACGAAAGGTCCTGTGAAAAAGCATTTGCGAAACTGATTGTTGATATCAATGAAAGAATGATGCATCGAAATGAATGAATAGGCATAGCTTTTCTCGTTAGCAGTGAAGAAATGGATATTCCTAAAGATAAAGAAGATTTATTAGTAAATATGTTTCATAAAACAAATCAGCGATTGATGCGGTAACAGCAATCATTTCGGTTGTACATGCGCGTTATCAAATGTTTAATCTTTCCCCTGAACAGTTTTCTTAATTCCATCAAGCATGGTTTTCCAGATAAGATTGAAAAAAGATTTATGGATATCTCTTTGATAATTTATTTTTTTCAAGTCGGCATTGTCATCTTTAACAGTATTTGATTCCTGAAGAATAATATTATTAGCTATAAAACTGATAAAGCCTCTCTTTTTTAGATTCCCGGTTTTGTCTTCCGGTTTCAGAGCTGTTATTTTCAGGCTGTCATATATAAGTTGAAGCGTGCCTTTCGCCTGATAATTATTGCCATTGATGTGAGCAATCAATTTATTAATCCTTGCGCTGTTTATCTCAAACAATCCAAGCGCTGCAGTAGTGTTTGTCAGTTTGCGTGCATCAAGGCTGTCAATTTCCGCATCAACAGAAAATGCTCCTTTATCAGACTCGGAAAGATTGAATTTGAAAATAGCTTGCATCGGAGCTGCGTCCATGAATGATGCCCTTGCATTCAACTCAAGGATATTATTTTTTCTGAACATTGCTTTTTGATTAGTGACATTTTTGAAAGCGCCATTAATATTATCAAAAACCAGTTCTCCGGTTTTTTTTGATTTTGGATTTAATTCTTTATAAACAACTTTGATGTTGTCAGTTTCGATTTTAGGTATATAAACAGGCATATTTATTTTCATCAGTAGCTGTTGCGGATAATTTCCAACCTTGCTTTTGGGAAACGGAGGCAGAGTGCGGTCAGCAAAAACTTCAACAATGCCGTTGCTCAGTTTAATTTGTTGCGCAGTAAATATTTCTCCATTGAGCAAACGATACCAATCAATATTTTTTATGAAAGCATGAGATATGTCCACATCATATCTGTCTGTATAATACGGAACTTTTTTGCTGAAGTCATTTTTGTTGCCTTTAGGCTTAATGGATAATGCTTTTAAATTCATTTCGTGTGAAGTTGCATTTAAAATAGCAGAATCAAAATGAAAGGCATAAAGATTATTCGAAATGGTGATGTTATAATCACGGAGAAGAATCAGCGCATCTTTGGCATATAAAAACCTGCTTGAATCATATTGTGTCGAAGAGTCAATTAAAATATTTTTTAAGCTGATCGAAATGTCTTTGAATCTTGTGACAATATTTTTATTGGCGAAATTATGATAGGAAAAGCTGACTTCGTTTAGTTGAAGATCATTCAAAGAAAAATGCCCGATGCTTTTTTGAATGCGCCTGTAAAGGTTTATGCTGTCAGGCTCTGTGTAATTATAATCTCTTTTATGATGAAAAAATTCCACAACAGGATGCTCAATAATGATATCATTAAGATCGATATTCTTTTTGTCAAGAATATCGCCAGGCCCGATTCCGCTGACGGTTAAAGCTTTTAATTGAATATTGAAAATATCATTTGGTGCATGTTTCATCGAATCAAGTTCTTTCAGCCTTGAAGAATCAACCATTAAAATGATATTTGATAGCCTGATTTGTCCTTTCACAAGATCGATATGAACGCTATCCAATTGCAAATGATAAAGCCCATTAGATCCATCAGTCACAAGTTGCTGCAATTTGGTTTTCACAATAGGTCCGAAATCTTTGTTGCCGCGGGTTTTAAAATAGATCATCACCACTGCGAAAACAGCAATGATTATTGTTATAAAGAAGAGCCATTTCTTTTTCATTCATGAAAAGATTATAAAATGATGCCAGATATTCTGAATGAGAAAGCTGAAGTCTTGGTTAATAAAACTTATCATTAGCTATATTTGAGATCATTATTTTTTTATGCAAAAACAAAAGACTGCTTTTCTTCTTCTGATTATTTCAATTGCATTTTCATTTTTTGCGACAGCTCAAAATAATATTCCTGCGTTCAGGAATTCAACGTTATCTATTGAAGACAGGGTTTCAGATTTGATCAGACAATTGACCATTGAAGAAAAAATTTCACTGCTAGGTTATCAGGCTAAAGCAATTCCGCGTCTTGATATTCCTGCATATAATTGGTGGAATGAAGCATTGCATGGCGTGGCAAGAGCGGGCAATGCAACCATCTTTCCGCAAGCAATCGGAATGGCTGCGACTTTTAATGATGATTTGTTGCATGAATGTGCGAATATTATTTCGACAGAAGCCAGGGCGAAATATAATCTTGGCGTTTCTCAGGACAGGCATTTGCAATATATGGGTCTCACTTTCTGGTCGCCCAACATTAATATTTTCAGAGACCCAAGATGGGGACGGGGACAGGAAACTTATGGTGAAGATCCAGTTCTCACTGCAACAATGGGTACCGCATTTGTGAGGGGTATTCAGGGAAATGACAATTTACATTTGAAAGCTTCCGCTTGTGCTAAACATTTTGCAGTGCACAGCGGCCCTGAAAGCGAGCGGCATACTTTCAATGCAATTGTTGATGAAAAAGATTTACGGGAAACATATTTGTATGCATTTAAAAAGTTGGTGGATGCAAATGTGGAATCAGTGATGTGCGCTTACAATCGCGTGAATGGCGAGCCATGTTGCACAAGTAATACTTTGTTGCAAAATATTCTTCGTAATGAATGGAGATTTAAAGGACATGTTGTTACTGACTGTTATGCGTTGCAGGATATTTATGCAAGACATAAAGTGTATAGCAACAGTATTGAAGTGGCGGCGGCAGCTATCAAAGCAGGTGTGGATCTTGACTGCAGCAATCTTTTGCAGGATGATGTGATGAAAGCTTTGGATCAAAAATTAATCACTGAAAAAGAAATTGATCGTGCACTTTCAGAAATATTAAAAACACAAATGAAGCTTGGTTTTTATGATGCGCGAAATGTATCACCTTATTTTAATTACGGAGAAGACAGCGTTGCCAATAATTATCATCGCATAATGGCGAGAAAAATGGCACAGCAAAGCATGGTGCTGCTAAAGAATGATAAAAATATTTTGCCACTTAGCAAAAAAGATTACAAAGCAATAATGATAGTTGGCCCAAATGCCGCATCGCTTGATGCATTGGTGGGAAGCTATCATGGAGTAAGCGATAAAGCAGTCAATTTTGTGGAAGGGATTACGAATGCAATAAGTCCGGGAACAAGAATAGAATATGACATGGGCTGTGATTATAAAGATACGACCCGCTTCGGTGGAATTTGGGCTGCAGGAAATGCAGATATAACAATTGCGGTGGTTGGGCTAACGCCTGTTTATGAAGGAGAAGAAGGTGATGCGTTTCTTGCAGAAGGTGGCGCAGATAGAAAAAATTTAAGTTTGCCTGCTTCCCATATTGCTTATATGAAAGCATTGCGCAAAGGCACAAAAACTCCGGTTATTGCAGTGATTACAGCAGGCAGTGCAGTTGATGTTTCGAGCATTTCTTCTTATGCCGATGCCATTGTTTTTGCATGGTATCCTGGCGAGGAAGGAGGTAATGCGCTTGCTGATATTATTTTTGGGAATGTTTCTCCGTCAGGCCATTTGCCTGTGACTTTTTACAATTCTTTCAGCGATTTGCCTTCTTATGAGAATTATTCTTTGAAAGGAAGAACGTATCGTTATTACAATGGAAAAGTGCAGTATCCTTTTGGTTTTGGAATGAGCTACACAAATTTTGAATATTCCTGGGCAAAACAACCTGTAGTGGCAAACGATTCAATTTCATTTTCAGTGCAGGTGAAAAATAGTGGAAGTTATGAGGGCGATGAAGTGGTTCAGATATATGTGCGTTATCCCGATGGTGAGCGGATGCCGTTAAAAGAGTTGAAAGCATTCAGGAGATTATCCATTAAAAAAAATGAAAGCAATATTGCGGATCTAAAAATCGCAACGAATGATTTGAGAAAATGGGATCTTGCAAAACATGCATGGGTTCTATATCCAGGCACTTACAGAATCATTGCCGGCAGCAATTCTTCTGATGAGAAATTATCAGCTTCTATAATGTTTGGGGAAAAAGCAAAGAAGTAAAATCAGTTATTTTTTTTGAAGAATTTTTGCAAAGCTCCCATGCTTAGCAATATGATGTAAGGCGAAATGCTTAGATAAAACCTATTGTGCCAATCATCACAGGTAAGCATCACCGTTAGCCATATTATTAGCAAAATCGACAGCAGGTAAACTGCTTGATTGAAATAATTTTTTATCCAATATGCTAATCCTGCAAGCGCTAATATGTGCAATGAATAAAAATAAATGATCAGAAAAATATTATGCGGGGTGCTGAAATAATTTCTATAGAGCCCAAAGAAAGCAGTTGTTTTTAGCCATGAAAGCCGGATGAACTGGGCGAAATTGTGGACGATATAATAAAGCAGCCCTAACACAGAATTTCCCTTATGAGCAAAGTCAATTGAAGCAGCATGATTGATCGAGGGATATCCGCATATAATATCTTCATCCTTAAAAGGCAAAATGAAATCAAATTCGCCACCAGTTTCCATTGCTATATTAATAATAAAAAGAAATATTAAAGCAAATACTAAAAGGATTATTAATTTTTTGAGCTTACTAAATCTTTTGAATCGGATTAAAAATAAGTATAGAAAAACAGGTGGAATGAAAAGCAGTCCCGTCGGTCTTGTAATGGAAATGACCCCGAGAGAAAGAATAACTCCTATGAAATTTTTCAGGGATAATTTTTTTATGCTCAATACATAGCAGCTTAATATTAACGTGAAGCTATAAAACAGTGATTCGGTTTGCAGAAAAGTATTGAACTCCTGATAAGGATGGTTAAATAATAAGATAAGCGTTCCTGTTAGTGCTATCGGTACTTTCTTAAAAGTCAGGTTTAAAAACTCGAAAAAACAAAATGTTGCAATGAAATTGAAAAAGAGCTGAATGATCAGAGCGAAAACGAAACTGATTTTCATTTTCAGGCAAAAAGAAAGCAATGCAATTTGTGTGAAATAAAGCCACAAACTCTGGCTACTTAATTTGCCTGTTTCGAGAAAGATATTCGCTTGCCCTATATATTTTTCTGCTTCTCCGGTGACAACAATTCCGTTTTTTATGAGAAAAAAAATATTCACTAAAGACCATGCAATGATTATTGCCAGCTTATGCTTGTTGTTTTTTTCATTTCGAATATTTATTTGACTATTCAATGGCATCAATTTTTTTCTTTAGGCTCAGAAAATACGATTCAAAATAATAAAAGCTAATGACACTGATACCAATCGATAATATAATACATGCGATTGTTGAAATGATATTCATTATAAGATGATTGTTAGTTAAATGCAAAGTTCCCCAATTATTAATTACATGATAAAGAGTTATCGATACAAGCCAATGAAATATATATAAGCCATAAGATATTTTTCCAAAAAATATCAGCCATTTTGCCGAAAGGATTTTAATCAACATGGTTTCTTCAGGTTGCAATAGTTTGTAAAGTATCCCTGCATAAAAAAAAGCAATCAGGCTAAATCCCAATGTTTGCAGAAATGGGTTTTCATAAAAAGATGCACTCTTCCATATATATATAGAAGAAACAATTCCTGCGATTGAGAAAGCAATAGCGAGATTTACCACGATGCTGTTGATTTTTATTTTTGAATAATATAAATAACAGACAAGCGCACCAGCAACAAATGAATCCATTCTGCAAAAAGTGTTTAGACTGAAGTATTGCTGAGTGGATGAAGATGGATTGCTGAAAAAAAACAGGCACCTGAGCGCAAGTGCCGTCAACACGAGTATTATCAAAACCATTGAGAATATTTTTCTGTTCGCCAGAAAATAAATAATGAAGGGCCAAACAAGGTAAAACTGTTCTTCCAGTGCCAATGACCAGAAATGGAGGAGATATTTATCTTTTGGAAAACCATCATTCAGGAAAGTCCAGTTTTGCATGAAAAGAAAAAAGCTTTTCCAATGCCCTTTATAAAAAGCAACGTTTGTTAGATGTTCCTGCCTGACAAAAAATAAAACCCCTACATAGAATATTATCAGGACTGTATAATAAAGCGGGAATATCCTCAATATCCTGTTCCTGTAAAAATTGATGAAATAACCTTGATGGTTAACCGAAGACAATAATTTGCCGGTAATAAGAAATCCTGAAAGCACGAAGAACAAATCAACGCCGCTCCAGCCAAAAGAAAATATTTTAAAAGAATTGAAATAATGATAACTGATGACAAGCAAAATAGCAATGCCTCTTAATCCATCTAATTGTGGGATATGACTGGTTTTGGGATTTGACATTAGTTTGATTCATCAAACACATCAATCATTTTACTTCTGCAAGTCTCGCCACATATTTTCCTATCATATCAAATTCCAGATTCACTTGATTGCCTTTGGTTAATGATTTGATGTTTGTATGTTCAAATGTATAAGGGATTATGGCAACGCTGAAAGATTTTTTCCTGACATTGAAAATAGTGAGACTGATGCCGTTCAGCGCGATAGAGCCTTTTTCAATAACAAGATGGCTGAATTTTTTTGGGAACTCAAATGTAAGCTCCCAACTGCCCTTGAGATCTTTTATTGAAGTGCAAACAGCTGTAGTGTCAACATGCCCCTGAACGATATGTCCGTCTATCCGTCCATTCATTTGAACGCACCTTTCCAAGTTAATAATGTCGCCTTTTTTCCAGGAGCCGAGATTGGCTTTTTTAAGCGTTTCTTTGATGGCAGTCACGCGATATGTGCCTTCGTTTATTTCCTCCACAGTAAGGCAAACCCCGTTATGGGAAAGGCTTTGGTCGATTTTTAGTTCTGCAGAGACGGGTGATTCGATCCAAAACGTTTTATTAGTTCCTTTAGAAATAACTTTACTGACAATGCCGGTATTTTCAATAATGCCTGTGAACATAATACTGCAAATTTCGGGTTTTTGAACATAGGATTTCAGATTTTGAATTATTCCGATTATCTTTGCAGCCCAATAAATTATTTAAGGAGGTAACAACCATGCTGATTATCGATTCAAAAGATTGCGAAAACATTGACAAGGCGCTGAAGAAATACAAGAAAAAGTTTGAAAAAGCTAAAGTTCTTGTGCAGTTGAGAGCACGTCAATCTTACACAAAACCTTCTGTTAAGCGCAGAGGCGAAGTGCTGAAAGCAATCTATAAGCAAAAAATTTCCAGCGGACAAATAGACGCCTGATTGAATAAAAATTAATTCTTTTTGAAGCCACTCCTCAGGTGTGGCTTTTTGTTTTATGTAACGTCGTGCTAATAACGATTTTAATTTGTTGTTCTATCTTTAAGCTTCATGAAGCAATCAACCTCAAAGCCCGGTTCTTTTCCTTATCATGTTTTTGGCATTTCACTTTTTTTCCTGGCTCATGGCTACAGCGAGAATGTTGGGCTGATCCCTTTTTCAGAGATGCTTGTTTTCTTTTTAGGTGCCTCGGTTGTATCAATTCTGTTGTTGCTTTTTCTTACAAAAAAAATGCGCTCGGTTATAAAAGCAGGTTTGGTAACAACTATCATTCTGTCTTTTTATCTTTTTTTTGGAGCAATACAAGACCGGTTGAAGCATTCAAACACGCTTTTTAGTTTATCAAAGTATAGCATTTTGATTCCGGTGTTCCTTGTTTTGACTATTATAGTTTATTTTTTGATAAAGAAATCCTCGAAAGACTTTTCGAAAATCAATAATTATGCTAACGCTCTTCTCTTAGCTCTGCTTCTTTTTGATTTTACATCTATCACAAAACAATTTTTTGGTAATAAAACCCTTGATGACAAAAATGCTGAAGCAATATCGAACAGTTTGTCAAAATGCGATACCTGTAGCAAGCCTGATATTTATCTGATTGTTCTTGACGAATATTGGGGCAACAGATCTTTAAAAAATTATTTTCATTACGATAATAACAGATTCACCACTTTTCTTAAACAGAAAGGCTTTTTTGTTGCAACTGATCCTTCCAGCAATTATGCCTGCACACCGGTTTCAATGGCATCAATGATGAGCATGAAATACATGGACTGGTTAAACGGCCACAAAGACCCTGATGTGGTTGACTATGCTTTAGGAGCAAAAATCATAAGGAACAATAATGTTGTCAGGTTTCTGAAATCGGAAGGATATGAAATAAAAAACTATTCAATATTTGATATGGATGGGAAAAATGCGGTTTTTGATGTAAGCGATTTGCCGATAAAATTGCGATTGATCACCGCGAAAACTCTTTGGAGCAGGGTTGTGAAAGACCTATCATGGAATCTGATAGTAAAAGCACCTGAAAAAAGCACCTGGTTTGCGCAAATGTTCAACAAAGAATATAAAGACGGAAATACAAAAGTTATTGATCTAATGGATAAAGAAATTGCGATCGATAAAATAGAGAAACCTCGGTTTATTTATGGACATCTATTAATGCCCCATTATCCATACATATATGACAGCACAGGAAAAGAACAGTTTGAGTATTCTTATTTTAACCCCAATCTCCCAAGAAAAAAAGATGACAGTTGTTACCTGCAATATTTGGTTTACACGAATAATAAAATAAAAGATCTTGTGAATCTGATTTTTGAAAAAGGAAAAAAAAATTCGGCAGTGATTATTATGAGCGATCATGGCAACAGGCATTTTGAGTCTACTGATAAATCAGTTTCTGCTAATAATAATTTCAATGCTGTTTTTCTTCCTCAGAAAAATTATAGTCTTTTTTATGATTCTGTGAGCAATGTGAATCAGTTCAGGATAATTTTCAATTCCCTTTTTGATCAGCATTTACCTGTGCTCAAAGATTCAGTTGTGTTCTGAATTATGCCACAAGCTTTTTAAAATTCAATGCTTTCTTTTCAACCATATACCAGGAAAAAAGAGCGAAAGGGATAATAATTATTAATGATTCAAGAAAGAACATCCATGTTCCTTGAGGTTGTAAGTAATTCGCAACGACTTGCTGAATCGGATAGGCAAAAACATAAATCCCGTACGATAGATCTGCTGCAGGCGTAATTTTTTTCAAATTACTGATGCCTTTTGTTGCAACAAAAAGATTAACCAGTGGAACAAACAAAAAAACCAGCAATCTCATGTTTTGAAAATTTATAATGATCAGGAGCAAGAATGGGATGATTAACATCCAATAATTCTTGATGCTTATTTTTTTCTGATAAATATTTGCAAGAACGCCCGTTAAAAAAATGAGCGTACAAGTAATTTCAATGTTATTTAGATGTTTGCCGGTTGCATTATAAATAAGCTTACCTGTTTCATAAGGAAATATTTGACCAAGTGTAAAAAGCAGGATGATAAGCGAGATGAGAATATATCTTTTCCCCCGAATTTTTATTAGCCAGAACAAAAGTAATCCTATATATAATTTCAGCTCCAGGCAAACAGTCCATAACGAAGCATTGACAGAGGAGTTGCCCATTAATGAATTTTCAAAAACACCGGGCAGATTATATTTTACCTGCACTAAAAAAGAAGTTGATAGGAATTGATATAACAAACCACTCGAAAAATAATCTTTCAGATGCCATGTTGTTACTAACGGGCCTAGGATAAGAGCACAAAACAAAATAGACAGCCATGCGGCTGGATATAATCGTAGAAACCTTTTCCAAAGAAAATTTTTCCATGAGCTGCTTTTTTTGAGACTTTCTGAAACTAATAATCCACTGATGAAAAAAAAGCTGGGTAATCCGAGTGCGCTGAGTTTGAGCGTCGACATGATCGAGTCATCTAAATTTGCGGCTGTGCTGCTGAATGAGTGCTGTTTCACTACAATCAACGCAGCGATTAATCGTATAAGCGCAAAATTATTCTGTCTGTCGTCCTGAAGATGATCATCAAGCCTTGTTCCATTATTTAACCAATCAATTTTCAAATTCGAAATGAGTTATGCTAAGAATGTAAAATTGCCAGACAATGCTACAGATAAATTCAATAATTTTGAATAACCACAATGTAATTTACTTTGGAATCATTGATCCAGGCTTTTATTGATTACCTCAAATTCGAAAAAAGATATTCCGAGCATACCGTTCGCTCTTATCATGATGACCTTATTTCTTTTTTTCAATTTCTTTCAACGCAATACGGGAACAACATTTCAATTGAAGAAATTTCATCGTCATTTATCAGAAGCTGGCTTGCATTTCTGAAAGCAAATAAAATTGGTTCGCGTTCTATCAATCGGAAAATTTCAGTGCTGAAATCTTTCTTCAAATTTCAACTCCGAAATGAGAAATTGGAGCAAACACCAATGAGCAATATCACCAGCCCGAAGGTGAATAAAAGACTTCCTGTTTTCGTAGAGCAAAAAGATATGGGAACATTGCTTTCACATGTTGAGTTTCCTGATACCTGGAACGGACAAACAGATAAATTGTTGATAGAAATTTTTTATAATACAGGCATGCGCCTGAGCGAACTGGTGAACATCAAAGAAAACCAGATTGATTTTAGTAGTCGCTCGATTAAAGTTTTAGGAAAAGGCAATAAAGAAAGAGTGATTCCAATCAGCGGACAAATGGTCTCGCAGATAAAATATTATCGTGAAGAAAAAAGGAAAGAGTTTGAAAAGTTTGACGAAACATATTTATTAGTAAATAACAAAGGCAAAAAGCTTTATCAGAAGTACGTTTATCTCTGCGTAAAAAAATATCTTGGCCACGTGACTACCATAAATAAAAAAAGCCCACACGTGCTTCGTCACACTTTTGCAACTCATTTAACAAACAGCGGAGCTGAACTGAATTCTGTTAAAGAATTACTCGGTCATTCAAGCCTTGCCGCCACGCAAGTTTACACGCATAACACAATTGAGAAGCTCAAAGATGTTTATAAGAAAGCACATCCCAAAGCCTAAGCTTTTGTCAAAAAAATATGCATTGCAGCACAATAATTTTTTGCGAAATTTTATTTGGAAAAACAAGCCTGCTATATTAACTTCAAGGTGCAGCTAAATAGAGAATCTACACACATGTTCCCCTCTGTTTTCTAAAAGCTCTTTCTTTTATTGTTTCACTTTAAAACGCGATTGATTATGAATGTAAAAATTCAAGCAGTGCACTTTGATGCAGACGTAAAACTGACAGAATACGTTAGCAAGAAAATCAAGAAATTAGACACCTTCCATGGGCAGATTATCAAAGTAGACGTTTTCCTGAAGCTTGACAATGTAATCCACACCATCAAAGACAAAGTTGCCGAAGTGAGCGTTCATGTTCCCAGGCATCAGTTCTTTGCAAAATGTTGTTCCAAATCATTCGAAGAATCTTTTGATGACGCACTAGAATCAGTGGTCAATCAAATAAAAAGAAAAAAAGATAAATTAGCAGCGTAACAAAAACTTTTTCAAGGCCTCATTAATGGGGCCTTTTTTATTTATCTCTGTTCAATTCTCCACACGATTTTCCCATCCTTTAAATTTGATTTTAAAAAAGACGTTCAAAATTTTTGAATTTAACAAATTCGCTTACCTTTGCCTTCCCAAAAAAAAGGCTGTTTTGTTTTTTGGGAGAAAAGTTCTTTTAATAAATGTGTTAGATGCATGCATTGATGTATGCATTTAATAACCAGCAAAGGGAGATAAAACGCCACCTTAGCTCAGCTGGTAGAGCAACTGATTTGTAATCAGTAGGTCGCAGGTTCGATTCCAGCAGGTGGCTCTGAAATTTCAATTGAAGGGTAAGTAGCCAAGTGGCCAACGGCAACAGACTGTAAATCTGTCCTCTTCGGAGTTCGGTGGTTCGAATCCATCCTTGCCCACAAGCTAATTTGCAAATTGGAAAATGTGCGGGTATGCGAATTGGTTTATTATAAAAGTTCTTTACAAGATTAAAATTATTGCATTTGCTAATTCGCGAATTTGCAAATTGTATTGCGGAAGTAGCTCATTTGGTAGAGCGATAGCCTTCCAAGCTATAGGTGGCGAGTTCGAGCCTCGTCTTCCGCTCTTTTCAGTTATCAGTCGTCGGTTATCAGTGGTCAGACTGTCGCTGCGGATCGATAACCGAGGACTGAATACCGCTGACTGAGGACTGCAACTTGCCGTTGTAGCTCAGTGGTAGAGCACTTCCTTGGTAAGGAAGAGGTCGTGAGTTCGATTCTCCTCAACGGCTCAAATGGTGAATGGTGAATAGTTCTTGAAATTTTGGAATTGTTTCGCAGTTGGAGATTTGTCACTCACGAGGTGAATAGAATATCAATTGTACAAGAGTGCGACGCAAGAATGTTTAATAGTCGCATTGTCGCCCGGAACATAAGAATAGAAAATCGTACTAAAGGCAGATTGCTGATAGTTAAAATTTAAAACACAATTTAAAACAGATAACGATGTCAAAAGAGACCTTCAAGAGGGACAAGCCCCACGTAAACGTTGGCACTATCGGTCACATTGACCATGGTAAAACAACCTTGACTGCCGCTATTACAACTATCTTATCAAAAAGAGGTTTGGCAGAAGCAAAAAAATATGATGAAATTGATGCTGCTCCTGAAGAAAAGGAGAGAGGTATTACCATCAATACTGCGCACGTGGAGTATCAGACAGCAAACCGCCACTATGCTCACGTGGATTGCCCTGGTCACGCTGACTATGTAAAAAATATGATTACTGGTGCTGCACAAATGGACGGAGCTATCCTCGTTGTTGCTGCAACTGACGGCCCTATGCCACAGACTAAAGAACATATTCTTCTTGCACGCCAGGTAGGTGTTCCCCGCATGGTGGTGTTCATGAATAAAGTTGACCTTGTTGATGACCCTGAATTGTTAGAGCTCGTTGAGATGGAAATCCGCGAATTGCTTACATTCTACGGTTTTGATGGTGATAACACACCAATCATCAAAGGTTCAGCTACCGGTGCTCTTGCTGGTGATGATAAATGGGTGAAAGCAATTGACGAGCTGATGGCTGCAGTTGATAGCTACATTCCATTGCCTCCTCGCCCGGTTGATCAACCGTTCCTGATGTCTGTGGAAGATGTGTTCTCAATCACAGGTCGTGGTACAGTTGCTACTGGTCGTATCGAAAGAGGTGTTATTAAAGTAGGAGAAGGAATTGAAATCGTAGGATTGCAGGATGCTCCATTAACTTCAACTGTTACTGGTGTTGAAATGTTCCGCAAATTATTGGATCGTGGTGAAGCTGGTGACAATGCAGGTTTGTTGCTGCGTGGTATTGAAAAGACTCAAATCCGTCGTGGCATGGTTCTTTGCAAACCAGGTTCAATTACTCCGCATACTGAATTTAAAGGTGAAGTTTACGTATTGAGCAAAGAAGAAGGTGGACGTCATACTCCATTCTTCAATAAATATCGCCCTCAGTTCTATTTCCGCACAACAGACGTAACTGGTGAAGTTACTTTGCCTGCTGGTACTGAAATGGTAATGCCTGGTGATAATACAAGCCTTAGCGTAAAACTCATCCAACCAATCGCGATGGAAAAAGGTTTAAAATTCGCTATACGCGAAGGTGGAAGAACAGTAGGTGCTGGTCAGGTTACAGAGATCATTAAGTAAGCAAGCTTTTAGCTGTTAGCACGAAAGCGATTTGTATAAGATTTTTAATATCTTTACAAAATAAAATAAATACTAAAAGCTGTTTCGCGTCTGCGGAATAGCTTTTAGCTTTCTACGGGCATAGTTCAAAGGTAGAATAGAGGTCTCCAAAACCTTAGATCAGGGTTCGAATCCTTGTGCCCGTGCTGAGTAATTTGAAAATTTGAATTATGAATAAAATCTCAACATATTTCCGCGAGTCTTATAAAGAACTGGTGGAAAAAGTGACTTGGCCAAGCTGGTCACAGTTACAGCAATCAACAGTAATTGTTCTGGTAGCAACCTTATTAATCACACTTGTAGTAGGTGTGATGGACATCGCAGCGAGTTCGGTATTAAAATTGGTTTACTCATTCTTTTAACAATGGAAACTGCAAATCAAACACAAGCGGCGGAAACCAAGTGGTATGTGCTCCGCGTTGTTAGTGGTAAAGAGCGCAAGGTGAAAGAATATCTTGACAAAGAAATCACTCGTGGCGGATGGAGCGAAGTGGTTAAACAAGTGTTCCTGCCGGTCGAGAAAGTCTATAAAGTGCAGAACGGGAAAAAAGTAATGCGCGAAAGAAACTATTACCCTGGTTATGTAATGATAGAAGTGGTAGAAGGCAAGTTGGGTGACGATTTGCGCGATACTGTTAAAAATACTACCAGCGTGATTCATTTTTTAGGGAAAGAAAACCCGATTGCTTTAAGAAAAGCCGAAGTGAATAAGATGCTTGGGAAGATGGATGAGATGGCTGAAGTAGGTGGCATGAGCATGAGCGAACCGTTTATAGTTGGTGAAACCATCAAGATTATTGAAGGCCCTTTTAACGATTTCAATGGTGTGATTGAAGAAGTGAATGATGAGAAAAAGAAATTGAAAGTGACTGTAAAGATTTTTGGTCGTTCAACTCCGGTGGAATTGAACTACATGCAGGTTGAGAAAATTGCTTAATAAAATTTTCCTTATTATATCGAGCGCAACAATTTTGTTGCGCTTTTTTATTTTAATGACAAATCCAATTTTGAAATCAACATCGTGTTTCTACTGAATTTTCTATTTTCATTGCGAGCCCAAACGAATATTAATATCTTACACTCACATGGTGTAAAACTTGTCTGAGAAGTAGAGCGCAACTCCGGTTGCGCTTTTTTTATTTTATGAAAATTTCACACAACGAAACAACGAATGCAACGAGACAAAGATTAGTTTGAGAAGAGTTCGTAGTTTATTTGTATCCTTCGTGTTCTTTGTGTGAAATAAAAATAAAAAACCTTCCGCGGGGAAGGTAGATAATTTCTGTGTATTTAATTTTTGAACGTTCGCATTTATTCGCCAGAGCCAGTTTCGCTTGATGTCATTGCCGGTACTTCAACCACTGGAGCTGGCGCTGCTACAGGAGCTGGGGCAGGTGCCGATGCTGGCTTTTTAGCTGCTGGTTTTTTAGGCGCTGCTTTCTTTGGTGCAGCTTTTTTTGGAGCGGCTTTCTTCGGCGCAGCTTTTTTAGCCGGAGCTTTTTTCTTTGCGGCTTTTTTAGGAGCAGCTTTCTTTTTAGCCGGAGCTTTTTTTGCAGCCTTCTTCTTTGCGGCTTTTTTCTTAGCAGGAGCCTTTTTAGCAGCTTTTTTCACTGCCTTTTTCTTTGCAGCTTTTTTCTTTGACTTTGCCATAGTTTGATGTGAGTTTTTTAGTTGTTATAAAGAATTAATGGAGATTATCGGAAAAGTTAGATAGAAAAATTCATATAGAAAAAAAAGCAACAAAAATTTTACTCGAATTACAAAAAAAGTTGTGCGTTGATGAGAATGACGATGCTATTTTAGAGTCAGATTGAATTTAAACCTGGAATTTTTATAATGTTGCAACCGGAAATTTTATCAAGAAAAAGCAGATGCAATAATTCAATTTTTTCAGCGCTGTCCCAAGCTTAAAATCGGCTCAAAAAAATATTTGCCAACATATATTTTTGTATTACTTTTGCAACCCCAAACAAAGCTCTTTTGATTATTGAATTTGGGAGTTACGCCTTGAGCGTGACGCTAAAACCAAAAATTGAAATAACATGGCAAAAGAAATTACAGGTTATGTCAAGTTGCAAGTGAAAGGTGGTCAAGCCAATCCTGCACCCCCGATTGGGCCGGCGCTCGGTTCTAAAGGGATTAACATCATGGAATTCTGCAAGCAGTTCAATGCTCGCACGCAGGATAAAATCGGAAAAGTACTCCCAGTCCTCATTACTGTGTATAATGATAAATCATTTGATTTTATCATTAAAACTCCTCCGGCGGCTGTTCAGCTAATGGAAGCTTCTAAAATTCAAAGTGGTTCTAAAGAGCCAAATCGTAACAAAGTTGGAAAAGTTACCTGGGTTCAGGTTGAAGCAATCGCGAAGGATAAAATGCCTGACCTGAATTGCTTTACCGTTGAAAGCGCCATGCGAATGGTTGCAGGAACTGCACGCAGCATGGGCATCACTGTTGATGGAAAAGCTCCATGGGACAACTAATCTGACAACTAAAAAAATCTTGCGAAATGGCAATCACTAAAAAAAGAAAATTAGCTTCGGCTAAAGTCGATAAAAACAAAGTCTATTCACTGAACGATGCATCTTCGTTGGTGAAACAGGTGAATACTACAAAATTTGATGCATCTGTTGACCTGCACGTTCGCTTAGGCGTTGATCCTAAAAAGGCTGACCAGTCTATTCGTGGAACAGTTAGCCTTCCTCACGGAACAGGTAAAACTAAAAAGGTTCTTGTTCTCTGTTCACCTGACAAAGAAGCTGACGCAAAAGCAGCAGGCGCTGATTTTGTTGGGCTCGATGAGTTCATTCAAAAAATTGAAGGCGGTTGGGTTGATGTGGATGTGATAGTTGCAACGCCGGCGGTTATGCCTAAGATTGGTAAGCTTGGTAAAATTCTTGGTCCGCGCAACCTGATGCCAAACCCAAAAACAGGAACAGTTACTAATGATGTTGCTGCAGCTGTGAATGAAGTGAAAGGCGGAAAGATCGCTTTCAAAGTTGACAAAGCAGGTATCATCCATGCGTCAATTGGGAGAGTAAGCTTTTCTCCAGAAAAAATTTCAGCGAATAGCCTTGAATTATTAAATGCAATCATCAAAGCAAAACCTGCAACAGCAAAAGGCACTTATTTGAAAAGCGTGTTCATGGCAAGTTCTATGAGCCCAAGCATTGCAGTAGATACAAAAGCATTTGCTCATTAAACAAAGCTCATTATCTCTTCAGTGAGATAGATAGAAAACAAAAAATCGAACAGTCAAAATTTTAATAAAATGACTAAGGACCAAAAAAACGAAGTGATTGATGTGTTGAAAGAGAAATTCTCTCAATACAATAACTTTTATGTTACCAATACAGAGTCACTCACGGTTGAGCAGGTCGGCAAATTGCGCCGCATTTGTTTCAATAAAAATGTTGAAATGAAAGTGGCAAAGAACACGCTCATCAAAAAAGCGCTTGAAGGAATCGATAACAAAAGATTTAATGATGTTTTTGATTCTTTGCATGGAGTAACAGCTTTGCTTTTTTCTGAAAATGCAAAAGAACCTGCTCTTATCATCAGCTCTTTCAGAAAAGAAAGCAACACTGAAAAACCTGTGTTGAAAGCAGCTTTTATTGATGGTGATGTGTTTGCCGGCAATGACCAATTAAAAGCGCTGACTACATTAAAAAGCAAGAACGACCTTATTGGTGAAATCATCGGGTTGTTGCAATCCCCGATTAAGAATGTTGTTAGCGGCTTGAACGCTGGAGGCAAATTAGCAGGATTGGTGAAAGCATTGGAAGACAGAGCAGCAGCGAATTAATATACGATGATAGATTATGTGATGTAGGATTTCTGTAATTCATATCTTTCATTAAAAATAATTAGTTCTTTAAATTTTTGAAATATGTTTTATGATGAAGATGGACTTTAATCACATCGTACATCTGATATCGTAAGTCGTACATAAAAGCCCAAGCCTGAGGGTTAATTCAGGCAAATTTTTTTAAACCATCCGCCGGAGCTAAAAACAATGAAGGCGGAAAAAATTTAAACATCATGGCAGACTTAAAAGCAGTTGCAGAACAGTTAGTAGGACTGACTGTTAAAGAAGTAAACGAATTAGCAAAAATTCTGAAAGAAGAATATGGTATCGAACCAGCAGCTGCTGCAGTAGCTGTTGCTGCAGGTCCTGCAGCAGGTGGTGGCGCTGCTGCCGCTGAAGAAAAAACTTCTTTCAATGTAATTTTGAAAGCAGCAGGAGCTAACAAACTGAACGTGGTTAAAGTTGTTAAGGATTTGACTGGTCTTGGCTTGAAAGAGGCTAAAGACTTGGTTGACGGCGCTCCAAAACCTGTTAAAGAAGGTGTAAGCAAAGCTGATGCTGAAGCGTTGGTGGCTAAACTGAAAGAAACAGGTGCTGAAGTAGAAATTCAATAAGAATTTTGGTATCAAAATACTTAGTTTTTTAACCCCGGTTGATGCCGGGGTTAAAGTTTTTTTGGGAAATAATCTTTTATGGATTATTTGGGTTAATTCATTACCTTTGCTGTCCTTTTGTATGTCCCTGATAGCTATCATCATTTCATAATTCGGAAAAGATTTTTGAGAACTGAATAGTTCCCGGGGAAATTTATTTTAAAGAAGATTTTGAGTTGATAATTTAAAACAGGGTTTAAATAATATGTCTTCAACAAAATTACAAAGCAGAGTAAATTTCGGAAAGATCAAACATCTTGCTGAAACTCCAGACCTGCTAGAAGTCCAAATTCAATCTTTCAAAGAATTTTTTCAGTTAGAAACAACTCCTGACAAACGTAACATCGAAGGCTTGTTCAGGGTGTTCAAAGAAAATTTCCCGATCACTGATACGAGGAATATTTTCATGCTGGAATTTTTGGATTACTTCATTGACCCGCCCCGCTATACTATTGAAGAGTGTATGGAGCGTGGATTGACATACGCTGTTCCGCTAAAAGCAAAACTTCGTTTGAGCTGTAATGACGAAGAGCATGTGGATTTCCAAACCATTGTTCAGGATGTGTTCCTTGGAAATATCCCTTATATGACTCCTCGTGGCACTTTTGTTATCAATGGTGCTGAGCGTGTGGTTGTTTCTCAATTGCATCGTTCACCAGGTGTGTTCTTCGGTCAGTCTATTCACCCTAACGGAACAAAGATTTACTCTGCAAGAGTAATTCCTTTCAAAGGTGCGTGGATGGAGTTCGCAACAGATATCAACAACGTGATGTATGCATACATCGACAGAAAGAAAAAATTCCCGGTAACAACATTGCTTCGTTCTATCGGCTATGAAACAGATAAAGATATTCTTGAACTGTTCGGAATGGCTGATGAAGTGAAAGTTGATAAGAAAACTTTACAAAAATATATCGGCAGAAAACTTGCCGCTCGTGTATTAAGAACGTGGGTGGAAGATTTCGTTGATGAAGATACCGGTGAAGTAGTTTCTATCGAGCGCAATGAAATCGTTCTTGAGCGTGATACTATTTTGGATGAAGAAGCAATCGACATGGTTGTTGAAATGGATGTGAAAAGCCTATTCATTCAAAAAGAAAATGTAGGCGGTGATTATGCGATTATCTATAACACATTAAATAAAGATACTTCGAACAGTGAACTTGAAGCGGTTCAGCACATCTATCGCCAATTGCGTGGTGCTGATGCTCCTGATGATGAAACTGCTCGTGGTATTATTGATAAATTATTCTTCAGTGATAAGCGTTATGATTTGGGAGAAGTTGGTCGTTATAAAATCAATCGCAAGCTTGGTTTGAACCAACCGCTCGACCAAAAAACTTTGACGAAGGAAGACATGATTGAGATTATTAAATATCTCGTTCGTCTTACAAACGCCAAAGCTGAAATTGATGATATTGACCATTTGAGCAATCGACGTGTTAGAACAGTGGGCGAGCAGTTATATGCTCAGTTTGGTGTTGGTCTTGCCCGTATGGCAAGAACAATCCGTGAAAGAATGAACGTTCGTGATAATGAAGTGTTCACTCCGGTTGATTTGATTAATGCAAGAACACTTTCTTCTGTGATCAATTCATTCTTCGGAACATCCCAACTTTCACAGTTCCTCGACCAGACGAATCCTTTGAGTGAAATTACTCACAAACGTCGTATATCAGCACTCGGACCCGGCGGATTGAGCAGGGAACGTGCAGGCTTTGAGGTTCGTGACGTGCATTATTCTCACTATGGTCGTCTTTGCACCATTGAAACTCCTGAAGGTCCAAACATCGGTTTGATATCTACACTTTGTGTTCATGCAAAGATTAATGAAATGGGTTTCATTGAAACTCCATATCATAAAGTGCATGATGGAAAAGTTGATTTGAAAAAATTGACTTATCTCAGCGCAGAAGAAGAAGATGTTGCGAAGATTGCGCAGGCAAATATTCCGATGGACGAGAAAGGAAATTTCGTTGAAGAAAAAATCGTTTCGCGTCAAACAGGTGACTTCCCGATTCTTGATAAGAATGAAGTGGAATATATGGACGTTGCTCCAAATCAGATTGTTGGTTTGAGCGCTTCATTAATCCCATTCCTTGAGCATGATGATGCGAACCGTGCATTGATGGGCTCAAACATGCAACGCCAGGCTGTTCCGTTGATTCGTCCTGAGATGCCGATTGTGGGCACAGGTCTCGAAGCAAAAGCAGCTCGTGATGCAAGAATTCAGATTCACTCTGAAGGTGAAGGTGTCGTTGAGTATGTTGATGCAAATGAAATTCATGTTCGCTACGAAAGAAATGAAACACAAAAATTAGTAAGCTTCGAGGAAGATTTGAAAATCTACAAGCTCACTAAATTCATAAAAACAAACCAGGAAACCTGCATCAACTTGAAACCTGCTGTGAAAAAAGGACAGCGTGTTAAGGAAGGGGATTTCTTAACAGAAGGTTATGCAGTACAAGCTGGTGAAATGGCACTCGGTCGCAATTTGAAAGTTGCGTTCATGCCATGGAAAGGCTACAATTTTGAAGATGCAATTGTGATCAGCGAGAAAGTAGTGCGCGAAGATTTGTTCACTTCAGTTCATATTTCAGAATATGAATTGGAAGTTCGTGATACAAAATTGGGTGAAGAAGAATTGACTCCTGATATTCCAAACGTTTCTGAAGAAGCAACGAAAGATTTGGATGAAAACGGTATCATTCGCGTTGGTGCGCAAATTAAAGAAGGAGATATTTTAATTGGTAAGATTACTCCGAAAGGGGAAAGCGATCCAACTCCGGAAGAAAAATTGTTGCGTGCCATCTTCGGTGATAAAGCAGGTGATGCAAAAGATGCCTCATTAAAAGCACCAAGTGGAACTGAAGGCGTTGTGATTGGAAAGAAATTGTTCCAACGCGCAAAGAAAGATAAGAACACAAAAGTTCGTGAGAAAGCTGCGCTCGACAAGATTGAAAAAGTACACGAAAAGAACGTGACTGATTTGATGGATGTATTATTAAGCAAGCTGCAGGTGTTGTTGAAAGATCATACTTCATCTGGCGTTAATAATAATTTCGGTGAAGTGCAGATTGGCAAAGGTGCTAAGTTCACTGCAAAGAATCTGGCTGGCATTGATTATCTCAATGTAAACCCTTTGGGATGGAGCGGTGATGCAAAAACAGATGACCTTATCAACGTGTTACTTCATAACTACAACATCAAGTACAACGAAGAATTAGGAAGATACAAAAGAGAAAAATTCAACATTTCTATCGGCGATGAACTGCCTGCAGGTGTGTTGAAACTTGCTAAAGTTTATCTCGCAGTGAAACGTAAGTTGAAAGTGGGAGATAAGATGGCAGGTCGTCACGGGAACAAAGGTATTGTTGCGAAAATAGTTCGTGCAGAAGATATGCCTTTCCTCGAAGACGGAACTCCGGTGGATGTTGTATTGAACCCGCTGGGTGTGCCTTCACGTATGAACCTCGGGCAGATTTATGAAACAGTTCTTGGTTGGGCTGGTGAAAAATTGGGATTGAAATTTGCGACTCCGATTTTCGATGGAGCAACTGTTGAAGAAATTGCTGAGCATATTGAAAGAGCTGGTTTACCAAGTTTCGGTCACACATACTTGTATGATGGTGAAACAGGCGAACGTTTTGACCAGAAAGCAACTGTTGGTATTATCTATATTATAAAGCTTCACCACATGGTAGACGACAAGATGCATGCAAGAAGCATCGGGCCATACAGTTTGATTACGCAACAACCTCTTGGTGGTAAAGCACAGTTCGGTGGTCAGCGTTTCGGTGAAATGGAAGTTTGGGCGCTTGAAGCTTATGGTGCATCGAATATTCTACAGGAATTATTGACTTTGAAGTCGGATGATATCATCGGTCGTGCGAAAACATATGAAGCGATTGTGAAAGGTGATAATATCCCAAGGGCAGGAATACCTGAATCATTCAATGTGCTTGTACATGAATTAAGAGGATTAGGATTAGATTTAAAATTTGATTAGTATTACAGTAGCTAACGAATGAAGAATAATCTAAGCCGTCTCAAATCTGAGGCGGCTTTTTTGTTTGATAAATTTTAAATACAGGTTATGCATTGCCGTTGGAATGCAATGGACGAATATTTTAGATTGTCATGATAACTTTAGTTCAACGTTTCTTCCGGTTTTCACTGCCTCATAAATTGCATCAATAATTTTTAAATCTTTTATTGCTTCTTCTCCGTCAACAGGAACAACAGGTTGTTTGCCATCAAAAATTAATGCCGCCATTTCATCCATCTGAACAGTTTGGTGAGTTTTGTGAGGTTGTGTCAGTTGTCCTTTATGTGTTCTGCCCATAATAGGCCCGTAATTTGTTGAAGGCTGCATTTCTGCAAAACCTTTTTCACCGTCTAAGAAAAAACGATCAAGCTCATTCATGTTGTAAGTAGAAAGACATGACGCAACTGCGCCACTCGGAAAACCAAGTTGAAATTGAATGGTTTCATCAACGCCATCTTTAAATTTTACTGGATCTGTTTTTGTTTCTTGTGCACTAACCCAAACTGGATCTTCGCCAGTCATATACCTTGCGCCATTGATAGAATAAATTCCGATATCCATCATCGCGCCGCCACCGGATAGTTCTTTTTTCAATCGCCACTGTGTAGGATCACCGATTTGAAAACCGCTTAATCCCTGAAAGAAAAGTATTTTTCCAAACTCACCGCTTTTGCGCATGCGTATGACTTCGAGTGTCTTCGGTTCAAAGTGCATGCGATAGCCAACCAGTAATTTTACATTTGCTTTTTTACATGCATCAATCATTTCCTGTCCGTCTCTTGCATTGATCGACATTGGTTTTTCGCAGATTACATTTTTGCCAGCTTTTGCAACGCGTATCACTTCATCTTTGTGCAATGCATTTGGCGTGATGACATACACAGCATCGATATCAGGGTTGTTTTTTATGTTATCGAAATTTTCATAGTTGTAGCAATTTTTTTCAGGGATATTAAATCTGGTTTGCCAGTCTTTGATTTTAGAAGGAGTGCCGCTGATAACACCGACAAGTTTTGCGCGCTTGCAATCTTGCATTGCTTCTGCAACACGAGTACCATAACCACCTAATCCCATAATCGCCACTCGCAATGTTTGCCCTTGATCAGAATTATTTGCATTGCAGCCCTTTGCTTTTGTCAGGCTATATGCAGATAAAAAAGGCATTGCAATAAAAGGCGCTGTCAATTTTTGCAGGAAGTCACGGCGTGTGTTCATAGCAAAAAAATTAAATTGAATTAAGAAAAGATAGAGTGAAACTAAATATATGCAAAATTCTTTGCGCAGCAATTGACATTCTGTCGACGTGAATCAGCTGAAAACAGATATTTAAGCCTACATTAAAAATTATTTCAAAAGAAATCGTTTTAAAGAATTATAATCAACATTAATCCTGATACTATTTTTCTGTTTGTTCAATATTGATTTTATTGAATCAGGAACCGGCACTTGCTGATGAATGATTGGCTCGACCACATCATAAAATTTAACAGGATGAGCTGTTTCAAGAATAATACCACTGGCTTCTGAAGGGAAGTTTTGGATACTCTCGAAATATTTTTGTAATGCCGAATATCCAACTGCTCCATGAGGATCAAGTAAATAATTTTTTCCCGCATATACATCACTGATAGCTTTCTTTGTTTCATCATCAGAAATACTATAGCTACTTATTACGTTTTTTAGCGAATTAAATTCTTGATGAAATAATTCAAGTATGCGAACGAAATTGCTTGGGTTGCCAACATCCATGGCATTGGATAAAGTGGCAACTGCTTTTTTCGGTTGATAGTTCCCATTAGTAAGATATTCTGGAACAATATTGTTGGCGTTGCATGCTGCAATGAAATGTTTTGCCGGCAACCCGGAAAGATGGGCTAATAACCCAGCACAGATATTCCCAAAATTTCCACTCGGCACACAAAATATTGGCGGATTATTTTTATCGGTCCATTGCTGATATGCGAACAGATAATAAAATTGTTGCGGAAGCCAGCGTGCTACATTAATAGAGTTCGCTGATGTCAGGAATAATTCTTTGTTCAATGTTTCATCAGCAAATGCCTGCTTCACCATTTGCTGGCAATCATCGAATGTTCCGTTCACTTCGAGAGCGGAAATATTTTTTCCGAGAGTGGTTAATTGCAATTCCTGAACGCTACTTACTTTACCGGAAGGGTAGAGTATGACAACACTCACTCCATCGACGTTATAAAAACCATTTGCAACAGCGCCGCCGGTATCGCCAGATGTTGCTACCAAAACAGTAACATGTTTATCATTGTCTTTTACAAAATGCCCAAGGCATCTGCTCATGAACCTGGCGCCAACATCTTTGAACGCAAGAGTTGGTCCGTGAAATAATTCGAGAGCAAAAATATTATCATCAATTTTTACTAATGGGAAATCAAAATTGATTGTTTCTGAAATGATTTTTTTTAATTCAGTTTCAGGAATTTCATTTCCGATATAAGGTTGAATTGTTTTGAATGCAATCTCTTCTTTTGAATAACTGTTGATATGCTCAAAAAAACTTTTTGGCAAAACAGGAATTGATTCCGGGAAATATAATCCTTTGTCCGGCGCTTGCCCTTTAATGGTAGCTTCTTTGAAACTTGCTTTCGGAGAATTATGATTGAGACTATAATAAAACATAAGAGATTTTAATTTTATTGCGCATAAATACACATAGATATTTGTATTCACCATTCACCATTCACTATTCTCACTCCTTCATTATTAATCGTCGTAACATAAGTGTGATGCGGTAGTCCAATCTTTGTATAAATATCCTGCATTATTTTTTCCACTTCTTTCGCTGTCTTTTCATTCTTGCTCATCATGAAAATAGATGGACCGGAACCTGAAATGCCACCACCTAAAGCGCCTGCATCTTTGCATTTTTTTTTCACTTCATCAAAACCGGGGATCAGCATGCTTCTCACAGGTTCAATAATCACATCTTCGAGAGAACGACCGATAAGTTCATAATCGTTCTTCATAAAGCCAGCGACCAGCCCTCCAATATTTCCCCATTGCCTGATGGCATCTTTCAGCAATACTTCTTTGCGCAAAATTTGCCTTGCATCAGACGTGCGCACTTCAATTTGCGGATGAACAACAGTGATGAGCATTTGCGGCGCAGGAATGGAAACAATATCCAAAGGGAAAATAGAACGGATTAAAGTAACGCCTCCATAAATACATGGTGCGATATTGTCCGCATGCTTCACACCTGACGCAACTTTTTCGCCGAACATCGCAAAGCGAACCATGTCTTCTTTTGAAAAAATATTTCCCAGCAAATGATTGGCAGCAACTACCGCTCCTGCCGCACTTGCTGCACTGGAGCCAATCCCACTTCCTGGTTTGATATGTTTTTCAATGGTAACGTCAAAGCCTATCTGCAAATCAGTTTCTGCTAATATTTCAAGCAGCGGTGCACCTGCTGTGTTCAGCGCAGGGTCTGACGGAAGTTGATAGCCATCTGCGCTATGAATAATTACTTTTTTTTCATCCAATAATTTCACGTGCATCACATCGCAGGGTTCTTGCAGGCACAAGCCCAGCACGTCAAACCCACATACGAGATTTGCGATGGTTGCCGGTGAATATATTTTTACTTCTTTCATTCTTGGACGAATTAACGCGAATTAGAGCAAATTGACACCAATTAAGCAATCCTTAATTGCTAAACCCTTGCTGCTCTGATAATATCTGCAAATACGCCTGATGCTGTTACCTCTGCGCCAGCGCCAGCGCCTTTCACTACCAATGGTTGTTCCGGATAACGCTCAGTATAAAACAATACTACATTATCTTTCCCGTACAGATGATAAAAATCGGATTGTGTTCCTACATGTTGTAACCCGACTTTCGCTTTTCCATTTTCATAGCTGGCAACAAATTTTAATTTCTTGCCAGTGCTTGACGCCTCTTCATATAATTTTTTGAAATGCGTTTCCTCTTTTGACATCGCAATATAGAAATCTTCCACAGTTCCTTTCATGCAGGATTCCGGCATGAAAGAATTATTGGTAATATCTGTCATCTCCAATTTTTCTCCTGCTTCTCTTGCTAATATCATAATCTTTCTCATCACATCAGTCCCGCTCAAATCTAATCTTGGGTCGGGCTCGGTATAGCCTTCATCCTGCGCTTGCTTCACGATTTCTGAAAAGCTTTTTTTGCCATCATAATTATTGAATACAAAATTCAGCGTTCCGCTTAACACAGCTTGTATTTTATTAATCTTGTCGCCGCTTCTTAATAAATCATTCAGTGTTCCGATAACCGGCAAGCCTGCGCCAACATTTGTTTCGAATAAAAACAAGCAATTGAATTCGGTGGCGAGTTTTTTTAATTTTTTATAATAATCATAAGAAGAAGATGCTGCTACTTTGTTGCATGCGACAACTGAAATGCTTTTTTCCAACAATTGCCCATAGCATTTGGCAACTTCATCATTTGCTGTGACATCTGCAAACAAAGCATTGCGAAGATTTTTTGAACGGATAATATCAATAAATTTGTCAAGCTCCATCTTTTCTCCTTTTTCCAATAATTCTTTCCAATTCTCCAGATTGATTCCTTCATCATCAAAAAGCATTTTTTTGCTGTTAGCAATACCAATAACGTTAACCTGTAACCGTAAATGTTCTTCCAGATATTTTTCCTGTTGCCTTAATTGAGCGAGAAACTTACTGCCGACATTTCCGACACCGGCAATAAAAACGTTGAGCTGTTTGTAAGTAGTCTCGAAAAATTCTTCATGCAGGATGTTGATGGCTTTTTTTACATCTGTTGTTGCAATCACCGCGGAAATATTTCTTTCAGAAGAGCCTTGCGCAATAGCCCGAACGTTCACTCCATTCCTTCCTAAAGCACCAAACATTTTTCCACTCACGCCCGGATGGCTTTTCATATTATCTCCAACAAGTGCGATGATTGCTAATCCTTGTTCAATAATAAGTGGCTCAACTTTTTCTGTTTTTATTTCATGGTCGAATGCTCTGTCGACAACTTCTTTTGCTTTTTGAATATTTGCTTCATCAACTGCGACACAAATGGAATGTTCTGACGAACCTTGTGTGATAAGAATGACATTTATTTTTTCATTCGACAATGCTTCAAACAATCTTTTTGAAAAACCCGGAATGCCGACCATTCCGCCGCCTTCAAGGCTGAGCAATGCAATTTTATTAATGCTTGAAATGCCGCGGATATTATTTCCATTTTTTGCAACTACAGTTTCAATCACAGTGCCTGCATCTTGTGGTGCGAAAGTGTTTTTTATCCAAACCGGAATTCCTTTGCTCATCACGGGCTGAATGGTTGGTGGATAAATCACCTTTGCACCAAAGTGAGAAAGTTCCATCGCCTCCTGATAAGAAATATGGTGAATGACTTTTGCATTTGGCACAATTCTCGGGTCAGCAGTCATCATTCCTGAAACATCAGTCCAGATTTCGACAGTGCTTGCGTCAACAGCAGCACCGAGAATGGCGGCAGTATAATCAGAACCACCTCTGCCTAATGTTGTAGTGACACCAGCATTGTTGCTGGCAATAAAACCCGGAACGATAAATAAATTTTTATCAGTAGATGAAATGAAATCTTTTATTTTTTTGTTGGTTGCATCAAAATCAACAGCAGCAAAACTGTAATTTGAATCTGTTGCAATCAGTTCACGTGCATCTTTCCAGACATTTTCAATGCCAAGCATTTTCAACCGCTCGGAAATAATTTGTGTTGATAGCAATTCGCCATAGCTCACAATTTTATCTTTTGTTCTGTCAGACAATTCTTCCAATAGAAAAACGCCGTTGCAAATGTCTTCAATTTCGTTGCAACGTTTTTTCACCATGCTCAGCACGCTGCTTTGGTTTGTTAGCGGGATTAATGATTTCACGGTTTCAAGATGTCGCTGTTCTACAATCTGCAATTGTTGTTTGTATGATTCATCACCAGACGCAGCGAGCTTTCCGCTTTGCAATAAGATATCCGTGACACCACCAAGTGCAGATGCAACAACTATTGTTCTTTCTTTTTTAATCGCTTCCTGTATAATTGAAATTGTTTTGCTGATATTTTCTGCATTTGCTACTGAAGTTCCGCCGAATTTTAAAACCTGCATGTCGTTTATTTTGAAATTGAAATGTGATAGATGGAATAAAGATTTCCTTTTTTGAAACAGCTTGTGAAAGCCCGTGGTTGATATGAAAATGTATAATCCGCTTTCAGCGGATTGTTGTGGTAATAATAATCGTGCCTGTCACAAAGCTTGCTGCAATTGCGCCGGAGATGGAAATATGTTGTAATTGCTGAGCCATTTTGAATATGTGGCGAAGATAATGAATGAAATGAAGAAATTAAATATAAGCGATATTTTTTAGTAAAAATGAAGTATTTTCAGTCTTTCGTTTAACGATTGCCATTTTGCTGTAAGAATCATTGAAGGATTTTAAATGTGTTTTTATGAGCTATCAGTCATCGCAAGGTTTACAGCAGTTCAAATATCAGGTAGGCATCAAGTTCCAACTGTATAATAGTTTGTTCACGTCGCTGCCTTTTCATCGCATTGAAAGGACAGGGATTTTATTGTCGCTGCTCCTCACATATTGTGAAGATGCTTACAAAAGAAAAGAAAGCCCTGAAAAAATCATCAGTGATTTTTTTGACAAGCACACAAACAACACGAATGAACGTGAGCGTGCTGATATTTTATTTCGCTTTGTTCAATATGTGGAAAGACAAATCGTACTTTTCGATGCATTGGAAGATGCAGCATTCAAAGATGTGAATGATATGAATGGTCCCGGAACTTTGAAACAACTCGCGTCGCAGATAATAGAATCGAACAAAGCAGATGAACTTACTGAAAAGCTAAAAGATTATTCGGTGAACATGGTGCTCACGGCGCATCCGACACAATTTTATCCGGGAGCTGTGCTCGGCATTATCAATGATTTGTCGAGGGCTGTTGTTGAAAATAATGCGAATCAGATTAATACTTACATGCAGCAGCTTGGCAAAACGCCATTCTTAAAAAAGCAAAAACCAACTCCGTATGATGAAGCAATTAGTTTGATTTGGTACCTCGAAAATGTTTTCTATCCTGCATCGGGAAGGATTCTTTCTTTTTTGAAAGACCAGTTTCCGGATGCTGTGAATCCCAAAAACCCAATCATCAAAATGGGTTTCTGGCCCGGGGGCGACAGAGATGGAAATCCATTTGTTACTTCTGCGATTACATTAAAAGTTGCTGAAGCACTTCGCGGCGGAATTATCAAATGTTATTATCTGGATGTGCGCAGATTAAAACGCAGACTCACTTTCAAAGGAGTGGATACTATCATTGCAAATTTAGAAACAAAACTTTATGACAACCTTTTTCTGCCGGAACAAAAAGGTGGCTTGACAAAAGATGAAATTCTTTCTCCATTAAAAAAGGTGAGAGAAATATTGATTTACGAGCACAACAATTTATTCCTTAACCTGGTTGATAATCTCATCAGCAAAGTAGAGATATTCAGCCTGCATTTTGCAACGCTTGATATCAGACAGGACAGTTCTGTTCACTCAAAAGTGTTTAACGCAATTGCTGAAAAACAAAATTTGCTTCCTGAGAATTATAGTGAGCTAAGCAATAAGGAAAAAATAAAGTTATTATCAGAAATTAACGGAAAGGCACAACCGGAATTGTATGAAGATGCATTGATTAAAGATACATTGGAGTCTGTTTCTGCTGTTAAGCAAATTCAGGAAATGAGCGGAGAAGAAGGATGTAACAGATATATTATCAGTCATAGTTTTAGCGCTGTGAATATATTTGAAGTATATGCGCTATTTCTGCTAAATGGCTGGAAGAAAAATGAATTGAAAGTTGATATAGTTCCGCTGTTTGAAACAGTAGAAGATTTGCAGAATGCAGCAGATGTGATGAAAGAATTATACACCAACAAAGTTTATAAATCGCATTTGAAGCTTCGTGGCAACAAGCAAACGATTATGCTTGGCTTTAGTGATGGGACAAAAGACGGCGGCTACCTGATGGCGAACTGGAGCATTTATAAAGCAAAAGAAGAATTGACAAAAGTTTCCCGCGAATATGAGATTGATGTGGTGTTTTTCGATGGTCGCGGAGGGCCGCCGGCAAGAGGTGGTGGAAAAACACATAAGTTCTATGCATCGATGGGAAAAAATATTGAGAACAAAGAAATTCAGTTAACGATTCAAGGGCAAACAGTCAGCTCTAATTTCGGAACAATCGATTCTGCGCAGTATAATATTGAGCAATTGATTCATGCAGGAATTTCCAATGAGCTTTTTTCTTCGAAAGAAATTACGCTTCAACAGCATGAAGAAGAATTGCTGGAGCAGCTTGCTAATGAAGGTTACAAAGCATATTCAGCATTAAAAAATCATCCATACTTTTTAAAATATCTTGATGACCTTAGCCCGCTTCGTTTTTATAGTGAAACAAATATTGCAAGCCGTCCATCAAAACGGAATAGTTCTCCAAGATTAGAGTTCACTGATTTGCGGGCAATTCCCTATGTAGGAGCGTGGAGCCAGCTCAAGCAGAATGTAACGGGTTATTATGGTGTTGGCTCTGCATTGCAGGCACTTGATAAGAAAAAGAAATGGAGCGAAGTGAAACATTTGTATGAGAACTCTCTTTTCTTCAAGACACTTATTGATAACTGCGAAATGGCAATGAGAAAATGTTTTTTCCCGTTGACTGAACATTTTTCCAAGCATCCGGTGTACGGCGAAATATGGACGATGATTTATGATGAATTCGATCTCACAAAAAAATATCTTTTCAAATTAACAGGCAATCATGAGCTGATGGAAGATTATCCCGTTGAGCAAATGTCGATTCAAATGCGCGAAAGAATTGTGCTGCCGCTTAGCACACTTCAGCAATATGCGATTACAAAATTCCGGCAGCTCGAAAAAAATAACGATACTAAAAGCCCTTTAAGAGAAGTATATGAAAAGCTGATTATCCGCAGCTCCTTCGGCATTATTAATGCAGCGAGAAACTCTGCATAGAATGATTGGTTAAGTTTGATGCCATCGAAATAAATAGTTTTAAACCAAGCCTTATTTGATAATGAAAGTCATTTGCCTTATCGTTTTGCAGTTGCTGTTTTGCGAGCAGGTTTTATTTTCTCAAAAGATAAATATATCTGGCAAAATTGTGGATGAAATATCCAAACAAGAACTTCCCAAGGCAACTATAAAGATTAATAACCAAATATTTCTTGCAGATAACAAAGGATTATTTTCCATTTGGATTGAAAGAGATTTAATGGAAAAATATGGGTTGTCGGTTTCTTATGTCGGATATGAAAGCAAAACGATAAAAATTGCAGACCCTGATATTTTCCTGATGATAAAGTTAAATGCCGTTGATAACAAACTTGCCCCTGTTGTTGTATCAACCGGAGCAAGAAATATTATTGAGCGGGCAATCGATAGTATCCCTACTAATTATCCTTCCGGTAGGTCTAATATTCTTGGATTTCAGCAAACTTTGGAATCGATCAATGATGTTGATTTTTTTTCAAGGAACGACGCATACATAAAACTTTTTGTGCCGCCGTATGAGGATGGGCTCAATTACATCCAAACTCAGATTTTACAGAACAGATCTTTTGTAACAAGAAAAACTCCGGATAATAAATCCCAAGATGAACATTGGGGAGGTGTTTATGATGCACCAAGCGAAGGTGATTTTGTTTATAACAGAAAATTGTTTTTAAACAAAATGGGGATCAAAAATTATATTTTTTTGTTGAGGGGCGTTATTGAACATGAAAATGAGAAAGTATATGCCATCGATTTTTTTACGAAGGGCAGCATGCCTGGTTTTGATGGAACAGTTTTTATTGAAACTTCAAGCTATGCTTTTGTCGGAATAACTTATTATTTTAATCAGTTAGAAAGAGAAGTGACAGAAAAAAATATCGGTTACGAAGATTTTTTTACCATCATTCAAAGCAATTTTCAGAACATAAATCATAAATGGTATTTTAAGAATTTTCATGGTGAGCAACATGCTGTAAAAACAAAATTGTTTGGCAGTACATATTTAAGAAAGGCTATTATTGATTTTGTAACAATCTCTATCGACACTGTCGATGTGACTCAAATACCTGAAGATGACAGAGTGTTAAGAAATGCGAAGGTGACCGATTTCAAAAAATATGTTGTAGAAAGCGAGTGGCAGCCGATAGATAGCCTTATGCAAAAAGAAGAATTCAAAAAGTATATTACTAACTCTCTATCTCTTCAGGCAAAATAAATTCATGTATAAAAGTTTTTTCGTTTTCCGTAAACTGAGAGCGTTTTTTTTCGTTTATATTGTCAGGATTGTTTAGCTTATGATGGCTAAAACCGTCTTATCTTTTCCATTTGTTGCTACCCTGCCATTATTAACGGCTTGTAAAATTTCTACAAATGAAAAAACTCCTGCTTTTATTTTCAAGTGGATTTTTGTTTTTTTCTCAATTACAGTCACAAACAGTTTCTCTCACGCCTTATGTTTCTGGCTTCACTAATCCTATCGATATAAAAAACTGTGGCGATGACAGATTGTTTGTTGCAGAAAGAAATGGAAGGATAAGAGTTGTCAATGGAGATGGAACGCTCAGGCCGACTCCTTTTCTTGATATCATTTCAAAAGTTTCCGGTCTTGATGGTGAAGAGGGCTTTCTCGGAATTTGTTTCAGCCCGAATTATAAAGCTGATGGGAAATTTTATGTCAGCTATACCGCATATTCTGATGCGCAACTAATAAGTGTGATTGAACAATATCAGGTTAGCCAAACTGATTCAAACATTGCCGATATTTCATCAGGCATAAGGATCATTACTGTCAATCAACCTTATACCAATCATAAGGGTGGAAATATTATGTTTGGGCGAGATGGCTATTTGTATATTTTTTGGGGCGATGGTGGCAGTGGGGGAGATCCTTTTGGCAATGGGCAGAACAAAACTGTTCTGCTTGCAAAAATTCTTCGCATTGATGTTTCTAATGTTTCGGTCGCAGAACCTTATGCTATTCCACCAACTAATCCTTTTGCTGATTCATCAGGAAATATCAGAAAAGAAATTTGGGCTTATGGATTAAGGAACCCGTTTCGTGCATCATTCGATCCGGTAACAAACGATTTATGGATTGGCGATGTTGGCCAGAATGCATATGAAGAAATTGATCTTGAACTTGCCGGTGATAAAGGAGGCCACAATTATGGATGGAACAGAATGGAAGGATTTTCATGCTATTCTCCTGCTGTTAATTGTGATTCCACAGGCATGACTCCTCCGATTTATGATTACCCTCATCCGGAAGGTTATTGCGTTATTGGAGGTCATGTATATCGCAGCGTCCAATCAAGAAAATTATGGGGAACCTATATTTTCGCTGATTATGTTTTACAGTGGATTGATGGGTTCAAACAAATAAATGGGAAAATCATTGATTCGGTAGTTCGTATGGTTAACGATGGAAGCGGTGGCGGCCCGATCAGTTTTGGTGTTGACAAATATTATGATCAGTACATGTGCCGGAATGGAAATAGCACAATATTTAAATTAAATGATGCAGATCCAAACCCATTCCCAAAAGCTTATTTGAGCGCAAGTAAATTAAGCGACACAAATTATATTCTGAAAGCATTTGAGGGAAGAAATATTTCTTATCAGTGGCTGTATGAAGACCAAGCAATTTCAGGTGCAACATTGCCTTCGTTCAATGCGACGGCGCAAGGAGTTTATAAGCTCGTAGTGACAAACTCAATAGGGAACAAAGACACATCTGATCCTTTTATTATCTCATTATCTCAAGTTGTGATTGAAAATTTTAGTGCAGCCCGAATTGATAATAAAAAAGTGCTTTTAACATGGGAAACTCTTTCCGAACAGAATAGTAGCGGTTTTGAACTACAAAGGAAATTTGATATAGACACAGGATTCAAAGATGTGTCATTTGTTGCTTCACTTGAGCCCAGTGGAAGTTCACTAACGCCAATTCATTATTCATATACTGACACCCCTGTTTATAAAGGAGCGATGCAATACCGGTTGAAGCAAGTAAATCAAAATGGTAGTTTCAGTTATTCCGGAATTGTCAATATCAGCGCGATTAGTTTGAAATTAGATTTTGTTATAAGCCCTAACCCTGCCGTCAACGCCGTTTATTTTTCAACAAACAATACTGACGACTATCAATATGAACTTTTTGACATGAACGGGCGAAAATTATTTCAAAATAGTTTCACCGGAAATACGTGGAGCTTCAAAACAGGATTTGCGCAAAGCGGTATTTATTATTTGAAATTGCGTTCTGTTAAGTCAGGCGAATCTGTTGTAAAAAAATTGATTTTGATGCACAAATAAATACTTCAGAAAAATATTTTCAACTTTTTTTATTTTTTTTCAAAAAAAATTTTCTGGAATATTTTTCATTTCCTCATTAAGTCTTAATTCAATTTTCTTTTTTTTCTAAAGCAAAATCAAAAATTTTTACTCAAATGATTTAGTAAAAAAGCAAGTACGACCTAAAAAATATATTATATTTTTTTATAATTAATCAAGGCACTTTGAAAGCCAATACCAGCCTTTGTTTTATTGATTTTTTTCATTCAGCTTTGCATCATTAATCATTCATTTTTCAAATTTTAAAGAATACTTTTTATGTTAAAGCTAGCTCCGTTATTTCTGATTTTGACAATTGTTTTAGCGATCTACTCTGTGTCTGCAACAGCAGTTATGCCAAAAATATTTTTGTTCTCGTCAGCAATGGTTCTTTTCATTTCTTTATTAGGAAGAAAAAGGACTGCATAGTTCGAATTCGTTAATCAAATCAAAAGATTAAAAAAGCGTTGTGCACTTTTGCACAACGCTTTTGTTTTTTATACAATTAAATTTTAGGAAGTGAATTGAGGAAGTTTTTCTCCATGTCCTTTTGCCGGAGCAATTGCCGGAGCTTCGTATTCATCCTGTTCAGGATAAGCTGAAGTTCCATGTTCCCATGCATCAAGACCACCTACACCAACTTCGCCCGGGCCTTCAACGCGCAAATTCCATGGATGTGGTAATTGTCTGATAAGCCACATCATCGCAAATGCAACAACAAATGTTGCAATTGTAATAGTTGCGCTACCGATTAGCTGTGCCTTTAATACACTTGTGCCTCCACCATAAAATAAGCCTGCTACAGGGCTGGAATTATCAGCGCCTGCTGCGCCTGATGCCCCAAATTTTCCTGATGCAAAAAAACCTAAAGAAATAGTACCCCATATTCCACAAAATCCGTGAACTGGAACTGCGCCGATCGGGTCGTCTATTCGTAAGTATTCCAATAAGTATAAACCATATACTACAACTACACCTGCAATAAGGCCTAAGCAAATTGCTCCAGCAGGATCAACCCAATAACAAGGACAAGTTATAGCCACGAGACCTGCAAGAAAGCCATTTGTTGTAAGACCCAGATCAAACTTGCCTTTCGTAGGGCCTGTCCATAATCCTACTAACATTGCAGCCATACCTCCTCCACAAGCGGCAAGGGTAGTATTCGTAGCAACACGGCCAATACCTTGTGCGTCCATTCCAGACAAAGTGCTTCCGGGATTGAAGCCATACCATCCAAACCAAAGAATGAAACCGCCAACTGCAGCAATAGTAAGGTTGTGCGGAGCCATTGGTCCTCCACCATCTCGTTTGAATATTCTTCCAAGCCTAGGCCCCAAAACCATCGCCCCTGCTAACGAAACCATGCCACCAATCGTGTGAACTACAGTAGAACCTGCAAAATCACGGAATGGCTGACCGAGAGAAGCGAAGAAATTGCCGGTGCTGCCCATGACAGCTAACCAGCCATCAGGGCCCCATGCCCAATGCCCGATGATTGGGTAAATAAATCCGGTTACACCTATGCTATAAAGAATATCTCCACGGAAACCAGTGCGCCCAATCATGGCACCAGAAGTAACGGTTGAGCAGGTATCTGCAAAAGCAAACTGAAAAATCCAGTGCGCAATTACAGGAACTCCTGTTGTCAGGTAAGAGCCACTTGCTAATCCGCCATCAGAGTCGGCGCCCGATAAGAAAAACCAATGGTATCCAATAAAGCCATTGCCATGGCTGAACATAAATGCATATCCAAAAGCCCAGAACAAGAGGCCGCAAAGACAGGTATCGAAAATACATTCCATTAAAACATTGACAGTTTCTTTAGCGCGTGCAAAACCTGCTTCAAGCATTACGAAGCCAGGCTGCATGCCGAACACAAGAAATGCCGCGACTAATGTCCACACTGTGTTAATGGAATTCATCATTGATGTTTCATGAGCAGTGTAAGCCGGAGCTGTTTGAGCATGAGCAGGAGTGCCTCCTAAAATTGCCGGCAAAAAACCCATTGCAAGCAAAACAAGAAACAAGCCTATAAGTTTCCCTCCGAACATACTTAGCCAAAAGCGCCATTTTTCTGCCCTGGTCATTTTGATTGGAGGCGAAATTTGTCCGTTGTTTCGTACAGTGATTAATTTTGTTAAAAGCATAGTGTTGAATTTTTGGTTTTAAAAATCGAGTTCCTGCAAAAAATTAAAAATGATATACTACAGCCAGTAATCCGCTGACGGTTGATTTTGTTGTCGTGCCATCTGATTTATAAAAGAAATCTTTAGACCCGTTGTCAAGCCTCAATTCAGGGATGATGGTAAGATTGCTTCCAACATGAAACAATCCTGAAAGTGTTAAATCAAAAACATTCAGCCCTGGAGTTTCGTCGGGGTTTGTGTCAAAATCATTCGGATTTATCTTTATTCCATTTTTATCAAAGAAATATTCGCCTCTTAATGTCAATCCAAAAGTTGATGTTGGATCGAAATTCAAATACGCCGCAACACCGCCCCAGCTTGCGCTTTTATCAAGCAAGGATGATTTTACAGTTTGAAGAGTGCCATTCAGGCCAACTCCGAATTTACTGCTGATGGTGGCATTCACCACCAGGTCAAATTGGTTCAGGCTTTTATACAGATAATAGGCCGGAGCAATCATTGTATCCTGGCTAACCCCACCATAACCCTGATAATTCAAAAATGCTTTCAATTTCCCATCTTTCGTGCCCGTGCTGAATTGAGCAATAAAAACTTTTGTGGAAGCGCTTGTAGTGGAAAAATCCGTAGGATTAGCAATTCCAACCATGAATGCAGTAGTAGGACTTAGTGTAACATCTGCTTTCAGGCCCGTATGAAAAAATGGCCCAAATGAAAACATATAGTCCATGCTGTAGTTCCTGTTAGAAAATGCGTCGAGCACTTCATAACCAATATGCGTTCCCCATTTTCCCAATGTGAATTTGATAGCAGATGTTGCCTGGTAGCTGGCGTACAATTGCTTCACAGCAAATAGCGTAGGATGTGCGGCATCATTGTAAGAAAATTCTTCAGCCCTTCTGCCAAAACCCAGATCAACAGTTGCACTTACCTTGCCAAAGCTGTGATCAGCTCTTAATGAAGCCATTCCAAGCTCAAATGAGCTTTGTGAATTCGTAAAGCTGGTGTAGTTGTTGTTGCCCGTTTTTGGGTTGGAGAAATTGAACCTGTAATATGCATCCACTGAGCCGGTAATAGTTACTGGTGGTGGGGTTTTTGCCGGTGAGTCTGCCGCTGGTTTCGTGGCAACAGAATCGATTTTTTTTGCGGCAGAATCAGTTTGTGCGATTGCACTGGTAAATAATGCCATTGCCATAAATGGTAGAAGCGTTTTTCTTAGCATTGCGTTTTGGTTTTGATTAAGAATTAGAGAAAAGGATTTTTTACTAAGTAATTTCTTTTTGGCAAATCGTGAGATGCCCCTTTTCTATAATCTATTGGTTCTCTAAATCATTCTTTATATGGCAATTGTCAGCAGAATCAAAAGGTAAGAAATAATAAATATAAATTAATTTATATGTTATATTTAATGCTAAAATAATGATTTTTTTTTAATTTGATAGTATAATTATTAACATATTATTTATTTTAATGTAAATAATTCTTTTGTGTTTTATTTACAGATTATTCATTCAATCTGTGGTATTATTAGATAAAATGAAAAAGCCATTCCGAACAGAATGGCTTATAAATAAGTGAAGTTTATTATCAAGAGATCTCAATCAGGCTCTCATCTCTTGCTTCCAACAAGGAAAATGAAACCAGGTATTCATCCACTTTTTTAGCGCATTCTCTTCCTTCGCTGATTGCCCAAACTACCAGAGATTGCCCGCGGCGCATGTCGCCTGCTGTGAATATTTTAGATATGTTTGTTTGATAGTCTTTTTCAGTAGCTCTGACATTGCCTCTGCTGTCAAGCTCAATTTCCAATTCATTGATAAATCCTTCGTGCTGTGGATGTACAAAACCCATTGCTAATAAAGCAAGCTCGCATGGAATTTCTTTTTCACTGCCCGGAACTTCAACAAATTGAGCCGGTTTCCCATCTTCAGTAAATTTCCATTCGAGCCTGACAGTTTTCAGCGCTTTCAAATTTCCATTTCCATCTCCAATAAATTCCTTGGTGGCTACAGCCCAATCTCTGTCACAGCCTTCATCGTGTGAAGAAGATGTTTTTAAAACCATCGGATATGTGGGCCAGGGCATATGAGTCGTTCTCGTTTCGGGCGGCTTTGGCAACAATTCAAATTGTGTTATGGATGTTGCTTTGTGCCTGTTTGAAGTTCCTACACAATCACTTCCAGTGTCACCGCCGCCAATCACCACAACATTTTTTCCTGTAGCGAAAATGTCTTCTTCGTTAACTTTTTTATTGCTTACCCTTTTGTTCTGCTGTTTCAAAAACTCCATTGCAAAATGGACGCCTTTTAAATTTCTTCCAGCGATATTCAAATCCCGCGGAATGGTTGAGCCGCCTGCCAAAACAATCGCATGAAATTCTCTGAGCAAATCATTAATACCGATATTTACTCCAACATTAGCATTGCATTTGAAAATCACGCCTTCTTCTTCCATCAATTTTATTCTTCTATCGATAATCCATTTTTCCAATTTGAAATCGGGAATGCCATAACGCAACAAACCACCGGGCGCATCATCTCTTTCAAACACAGTTACCAAATGACCTGCATAATTCAACTGCGCAGCAGCAGCCAATCCCGCTGGACCAGAACCAACAACAGCAATTTTTTTCCCGGTTCTTATATTTGGTTTTTTTGCTTTTACAAAACCTTTTTCAAAGGCGATTTCGATAATATGCTTTTCAATTTCTTCAATCGTGATTGCCGGTTGATTAATGCCTAACACGCAACTGCTTTCGCATGGTGCTGGGCAAATTCTTCCTGTGAACTCGGGAAAATTATTTGTGGACGATAATATTTCGTAAGCCTCGAGCCATTGCTTGCGGTACACTGCATCGTTAAATTCCGGAATCACGTTTCCCAACGGGCATCCGTGATGGCAAAAAGGAATGCCGCAGTTCATGCAACGTGCAGCCTGTTGGTTCAGTTTTTCAGGTGCATATAATTGCACGAACTCATTGTAATCATTTCTCCGCTCGCTCACAGGACGCTTGCCCGGAAGCTCTCTTGTAAATTCTAAAAAACCTGTTGGCTTACCCATGTTGACATTTACGATTTACGATGTTGGATGTACGATGTTTGTGACTCGAACATCATTATTAATTCCTAATTACTAAATATTAATTTGTTTTCACACCAACTTTCTTTTGCTGCAATACTTTCTTATAATCTCTCGGGAATACTTTCACAAAATTCTTCAACTGATTTTCAAAATCATCCAGCACAAATTTTGCAACGGTACTTGCGGTGTAAGCATAATGCCTTTGAATCATGTCTTTCAGCTCACTTGTATCTTCTTCGTCAACTTTGTCAAGGTCTACCATTTCTTGATTGCATAAAGAAGCGAATTGCGCATTCACATCATACACATAAGCAATACCTCCACTCATGCCTGCTGCAAAATTTCTTCCGGTATCGCCAAGAATCACCACTCTTCCGCCGGTCATGTATTCGCAGCCGTGGTCGCCAACGCCTTCTACTACTGCTTTTGCGCCGGAGTTGCGGACGCAAAAACGCTCTCCGGCTTTTCCGCGAATGAATGCTTCTCCGCTTGTTGCTCCATAAAAAGCAACATTGCCGATGATGATATTTTCTTCCGGAACAAATCCTGCATCCGGTGATGGATAAATGATTAATCTTGCCCCGGATAATCCTTTTCCGAAATAATCATTCGCATCCCCTTCAAGTTCTAACGTTACGCCTTTTGTATTAAACGCTGCAAAACTTTGTCCTGCGGTTCCTGTCAATTTAAAATGAATTGTGTCTTCCGGCAATCCTTTCGACTGATATTTTTTTGAAATTTCATTCGACAGAATTGTACCGATTGTCCTGTCTGTATTTTTTACATTGAATGATGCAAAAACTTTTTGCTGATTTTCCAACGCAGGTTTTGCAGCTTCCAATAATTTCCAATCAAGCACATCTGACAAACCATGGTCTTGTTCTTCTTGTTTATATAAACCTGTGTATAATGACGTTGGCTCTTTATATAGGATAGGAGAGAGGTCAAGCTTGCTGTATTTCCAATGTTTAATTCCTTCTCTCATTTCCAAACAATCAACCTGACCAACCATTTCTTCAATTGTTCTAAAGCCAAGCTCAGCCATTATTTCACGCAGTTCCTGTGTGAGGAATTTGAAAAGATTTACGACATAATCTGCATTGCCCGAAAATCTTTTTCTCAATTCAGGGTCTTGCGTGGCAACACCAACCGGACAAGTATTCAAATGACATTTGCGCATCATAATGCAACCTTCAGTCACTAATGCTGCAGTTGCAACGCCCCATTCTTCAGCGCCCAACAAAGTCGCAACGGCAATATCTCTTCCTGTTTTTAATTGTCCATCTGTTTGCAGAACAACCCTGCTGCGCAATTTATTTTTTACTAGTGTCTGATGAGATTCTGCTAAACCCAACTCCCACGGCAATCCGGCATGTTTGATAGAGCTGATGGGTGATGCGCCTGTGCCACCGTCAAATCCCGAAACCAATATCACATCTGATTTTGCTTTTGCAACACCGGCGGCAATTGTTCCAACGCCTGCTTTTGAAACAAGCTTCACGCTGATTCGTGCTGCGCGATTTGAATTTTTTAAATCAAAAATCAATTGCGCCAAATCTTCTATCGAATAAATATCATGATGTGGTGGTGGAGAAATCAAACCGACTCCCGGCGTAGCATGACGAACTTTTCCTATCCAATCATCCACTTTATGTCCGGGTAATTGTCCGCCTTCACCAGGTTTTGCGCCTTGAGCCATTTTAATTTGAAGCTCTTGCGCCATTGTTAGGTAATAACTCGTAACACCAAAACGCGCAGAAGCAACTTGCTTAATAGCAGAATTCATTGAATCTCCATTTTGCAAATGCTCATAACGCAATTCATCTTCACCACCTTCACCGGTATTACTTTTCCCACCAAGACGATTCATTGCGATAGCAAGTGTAGAATGTGCTTCATGTGAAATAGAGCCGAAGCTCATTGCTCCGGTTGCAAAACGTTTGTAAATATTTTCTGCTGGTTCTACTTCATCAATCGAAATCGGATTTCGGTTATGCTTAAACGTGAAAAGGCTTCTTAGTGTCGCAGCTTTTTCGCCTTGTTCATTAATAAGCTTTGAATATTTTTTGAAAGTATGATAATCATTTGTTCTGGTTGAATATTGCAACAAGTGGATGGTTTGCGGGTTGAACAAATGGAATTCACCTTTGCGTTTCCATTGATAAATGCCGCCAACGGTTAACCTATCAACCGGAATATCTTTTTTGCTAAAAGCATAGTAATGTTTTGCAAGCGCTTCTTTTGCAATTTCATCTAATCCCATTCCTTCAATGCGAGATGTAGCTCCGGTAAAATATCTTTCGACAACAGATTTATTCAAACCAATAATTTCAAATATCTGTGCACCCTGATAAGATTGCAAAGTAGAAATTCCCATTTTAGAGAATACTTTCAGCAATCCTTCATTCACTGCTTTGATATAATTTTTCTTGAGATATTCTGCATCCAATTCTGTTTCTAATTTTCCACTCAACTTCATATCACGAATAGTAGAAAGAGCGAGATATGGATTGATAGCTGTTGCGCCGAATGCAATCAAACATGCAAAGTGATGAACTTCCCAGATATCGCCTGCTTCAACAATAATGCCCACCTGACCACGATAACCTTTTCTGATTAGATGATGATGAACGGCTGCTGTAGCAAGTAAAGATGGAATTGAAACGTGGTCGCTATCGATGGCTCGGTCGGTTAATATCAAAACTTCAAATCCATCTTCCACTGCATCTACTGCATAACGGCAAAGCCTATCCAATCCATCTTCCAATGAATCTTTTTTTCCGTCAGCACGGAAATATGTCTGCAAAGTTTTCGCCTGAAAAATCCCGGTATCAATACTCCTGATTTTTTCCAGTTCATGATTCGAAAGCACCGGATGTTTCAATGCGATGCTATGACATGCGAGAGAATCTTCCACTAATAAATTTCCATTATTGCCTGCGAAAGTTGTGAGAGACATTACCAATCTCTCACGAATCGGGTCAATAGGTGGATTGGTAACCTGTGCAAATAATTGTTTGAAATAACTGCTGAGGTGCTGCGGTTGGTCGCTCAATACAGCAAGTGGAACATCGCTGCCCATTGAACCAATTGGTTCTTTTCCATCGAGCGCCATCGGAGCAATAATCGTTTCCAAATCTTCTGTTGAATAACCAAATGCTTTTTGATATTTGAAAATCTGGTCGTGCTCGAGATGCGTGAACATTACACGTGGCTCTGGCAATTCTTCCAAACGGATTTTATATTTATTCAGCCATTCTTCATACGGCTTTTGCGAACAAACATTTTTCTTCAGCTCATCATCGCTGATAATTCTTCCTTGTTCTAAATCTACCACGAACATTTTTCCCGGTTGCAATCTCCCTTTTTCTTTAATCAATTTTGGGTCAACAGGAAGAGCGCCGGTTTCGGAAGCCATAATCACCCTGTCATCTACGGTTACGCAATACCGTGAGGGTCGCAATCCATTTCTATCTAAAGTTGCCCCGATTATTTTTCCATCGGTAAAAGAAATAGAAGCAGGTCCGTCCCATGGCTCCATGAATGCTGCATGAAATTCATAGAATGCTTTTTTTACAGGGTCCATTTGCTCGTTGCCATCCCACGCTTCAGGAATCAGCATCATCATCACGTGTGGCAAACTTCTTCCGCAAAGCGTCAGCAGTTCAATCATATTATCAAGACATGCGGAATCCGATTGTCCATCCGTCACAATCGGCAACAACATTTCCATTTCTTCATCAGAAAAATATGGAGATGTAAAACCTTTCTCACTTGTGCGAAGCCAGTTTAAATTTCCTTGCAGTGTATTTATTTCTCCGTTGTGTGCGATATAACGAAAAGGTTGTGCCAATTTCCAGGAAGGAAAAGTGTTCGTTGCAAAACGAGAATGAATCAATCCGAATGCAGAAACCACTCTCTTGTTGCTGAGGTCAGGAAAATAATGGCGCACTTGCGTGCTCGTCAACTGACCTTTATACACAACTGTTTTATAAGAAAGTGATGCGAAATAAAAACCAATCGCATCTTTTTTTACAGTGCTATTGATTAAATGAGTTGAGTAATTTCTTAGCACAAAAAGCTTGCGCTCGAAATCATCAGGATTATTAATGTAATCAGGGCAAGCGATAAAAACCTGTTCAATCTCCGGTTCAACAGATAATGCTGTAGGTCCGATTCCATCGGGATTTACCGGCACTTTTCTATAGCCTAAAATTTCCAACCCTAATTTTTCTGAAGAGCGATTGAAAATATCACGGCATTCTTCTTTCAGTCTAATTTCTCTCGGAAAAAAAATCATGCCTACGCCATACTTTCCATAAGACGGCAAATGAATCCCGAGCTTCACACATTCATCAAAGAAAAATTCATGGGGCGTTTGAATCATAATGCCCGCGCCATCGCCGGTATTGTTCTCGCAACCGCAAGCGCCACGGTGTTCCATATTTTCCAAAATAGTCAGCGCATCCGAAACTATCTGATGAGATTTGTTGCTTTTGATGTTGGCAACAAAACCGATGCCACACGAGTCACGCTCAAATTCGGGGGAGTAGAGTCCGTTTCCTGCCATATTCATCGTTTTATTGAATATTATTTAAAATATATAGCTATCGTTGAGATTTTTTTAAAAATATAGCAAGCGAGCAAAATGAAATTACGAAAAAATTACGAAAAACAGCGTTTTTATGCAATCCTAATTTTCCACAAAATTGGTAGGATTTATTAAGAGGTTGGTTTTGTTTTTTGATACAGGCAGTTGTAATTCTATTCATCATCATTGCAGCTTGTCCGCCGTGGCGGATCGCAATCCTTTCATCTGTAGTGCTATTATTAAGCTTCGGCATCCTCAGCTAATTCGTCAATAAATTTCGACTGTCATCTTCCCCCATAGTTGATCGTCTGATCAACAACAAATAACTCGAAGCCTTTTTAAACAACATACCCAAACATATTATCATCCTTCTTCAGCTCTGTAAAATTAATATTGAGCTTTTCCAGGTTCTTCATCAATGCTTCATAATCCTGTTTCGATTTTAACTCTATGCCGACAAGTGCAGGCCCGGTTTCTTTGTTATGCTTTTGCATATATTCAAATCTCGTGATGTCGTCATTTGGTCCGAGCACATGGTTCACAAATTCTTTTAATGCCCCGGGTCTCTGTGCAAACCGGATTAAGAAATAATGTTTCAGTCCTTCATATTGTAGCGATCGCTCTTTTATTTCCTGCATGCGGTCGATGTCATTATTGCTTCCGCTCACAATGCATACCACATTTTTCCCTTTTATTTCTTTTGCATAATTATCTAATGACGCAATAGACATGGCTCCGGCAGGCTCCACAACAATTGCATCTTCATTATATAATTTCAAAATGGTTGAACAGATTTTTCCTTCCGGAACAAGATGTAAATCATCTAACACTTCTTTACAAATCGAAAAGGTAATATCACCAGTCCGTTTCACAGAAGCACCATCAACGAACCGTTCAATGCTATCTAACGTTATGGGGTAACCGATTTTAAAAGCTTCATACATCGAAGGAGCACCTTCGGGTTCTAATCCAATAATTTTTGTTTTAGGAGAGTAAGTTTTAAAATAAGAACCAACTCCTGAAGCCAATCCGCCGCCGCCGACAGGAACAAATAAATAATCAATATCAGATTGCTGTTCTAAAATTTCCAACCCAACAGTTGCTTGACCTTCAATAATCCTGTAATCATCAAATGGCGGAATAAAAGTCATTCTATTTTCTTCAGTAAATTTTTTTGCAGCAACAGCACAGTCATCAAAGGTGTCACCAATCAATCTTATTTCAACATTATCTTCACCAAACATTTTTGTCTGGTTCACTTTTTGATTCGGAGTAATCACCGGCATGAACACAACGCCTTTTACTCCCAATTTTTTACATGAATAAGCAAAGCCCTGCGCGTGATTACCGGCACTTGCGCAAACCACGCCTTTTTGCAATTGCTCAGAAGGCAGGCTGCTCATCATATTATAAGCGCCACGTAATTTATACGAACGCACAATCTGCAAATCTTCTCTTTTCAGATACACGTTGGCGTTATACCTTGCTGATAAATTCCGGTTCAATTGAAGCGGTGTTCTCACGACCACTTTGTTCACTCGCTCATTTGCTTTTTTATAATCGAACTGATATGTTGCTTTTTCGATGATGTTCATATTCTATACGTTTTCAATAATTGCTTAGTGCGTCTATTGCTTTTTGATATTTATTCAATAATGCAGGAGCTCTGTCAACGGCCCACGCATGATAGTTGTCTCTTACAAGAATCAATGTTGTTCTAAGATTTTCGGGCTTGCGTGACTCCCATGATAAAAGTACTTTTCCAATATCTTCTTCAGATTTTGTAATACGGTTCTGGTTAGCATAAATATCAGTCAACAGACTATAAGTGTTCAAATCAATTTTTGAAAAAACATTATTTTGTTTTGCTACTTGCCATGCAACATCATTCAAGTCGCGCCTTAACACTCCTTGTGGCGCAATTGTTGTTGTCAGATGTATCTCGCTGTTATTAATAAATTGTTGTGCATATGAAGAGTTATGCAATGCGGAATCAATATTTTTTAACACTTGTAAATGATATTTGTATTGCTCTTCCTCCGCTTGTTTGTTGCTAATAATCTCTTCACGCAATTGACGAACCACCTCTCGTGTCTGCTGGTTCTCATGAATTTTTGTAAACACTTCTGTCAATATCAATGCCAGCGAAACGCTGAATATAATCAGCAACGATTCGCCGAGATATTCTTTCCAATCTCTGACTGCTACTACATGTGCGATATCATGTTTCTTATCCGACATTGATTTTTATTTTAAGACCTGTCAGATTTTTAAAACCTGACAGGTCTTGGAAATGGAAGTTTATTTCTGATTTTCCGGTCTCAAGCTTCTTACCGTTTTTCCAGCCTGCCACATTTCACTTTCGCGCAGTTCTTTTAATTCTGCATCTAATTTTTCACGATAATCTGTTTGTGAATTTGAATCGATAGAACGTTGTGATTCTTTTCCTGCAGCAACACTTTCATATAATTCTGTGAACACAGGGGATGTTGCATCGCGGAATTTTTTCCACCAGTCAAGAGCACCACGTTGCGCGGTGGTTGAGCAATTCGCGTACATCCAATCCATCCCATTTTCTGCAACGAGCGGCATTAGTGATTGCGTGAGCTCTTCAACAGTTTCATTGAACGCTTCAGAAGGTGAATGACCTTTTTTGCGGAGCACATCATATTGTGCTGCAAAAATTCCTTGTATCGCTCCCATCAATGTTCCGCGTTCGCCTGTTAAATCGCTGTACACTTCTTTCTTGAAATTTGTTTCAAACAAATAACCGCTGCCAACTGCAATTCCTAGAGCTGTTACTCTTTCTTTTGCTTTGCCTGTTGCATCCTGAAAAATAGCGTAAGAACTATTTAGTCCGCGTCCTTGCAAAAACATTCTGCGCAATGATGTGCCACTTCCTTTTGGTGCAACGAGAAACACATCCACATCTTTCGGCGGAACAATTCCTGTTTGTTCATTGAACGTGATTCCGAAACCGTGAGAAAAATATAATGCTTTGCCGGCAGTTAAATGTTTTTTTACAGTTGGCCACAATGCAATCTGTGCAGCATCGCTGAGCAAATAGCATATAATTGTTCCGCGTTTTAGCGCTTCTTCAATTTCAAACAAGGTTTCGCCAGGAACGAAACCATCGCGCACTGCCTTGTCCCATGTCTTCGAATCTTTGCGCTGTCCGACAATCACATTAATACCATTGTCTTTCTGGTTAAGCGCTTGTCCGGGCCCCTGCACACCATAACCAATCACAGCGATTGTTTCATTTTTTAAAACTTCCTGTGCTTTGCTGAGCGGGAACTCTTCGCGGGTGATTACATTTTCTTCCACTCCGCCGAAATTTAATTTTGCCATGTTAGATTTTGATTTACGATTTTAGATTTTGTGATGTACGATTTCTTCTGCGCGTACTTCATTATTAATTTTTAACTCTTAATTACTAATTGATTTCTTTTTTGTCAATCAGCATTCGTTCTCTCTTCATCATCCTTGCGTCGCACTCTTGTACTGTTGGATTT
>DATGIX010000128.1:0-42887 GCA_035295505.1 Puia sp.
GGACGAATTAGCAGCTAATGCAGAAAAACTATTGAAGGGGAAAGAAGTGAAAGGGGACAGCAAAGAAGAGTTTGAAAAGTCTTTATATAAAATCGCACACTCAAAAAAGAAATAATATTTCTTAGTATCTTTATAAAAGAAAAAGGAATAGTTCTGACCTATTCCCTTTTTATATTTTTATACTAATTTATATAGTCTGCCTAAATTCCCTCCTTTAGCGCGAAGTTAATTTTTTTTTATATTTTTTCAAAAAATTGCTTTTATCTTAGGATGCCTTTAATCTTAAGATAAATGCTGAATGAAAATTTAAGAAAAAGCGAACTAAGTATAGCTTACGCTCATGCAATAGCTATAAAATGCGGATATGCATTGGATCACATCCGCATTGATGATGAAAGCGTTGATGTTAGTATTAGGTGCAGCGGAAAGCCATTAGCTAATTCAATATTAAGCAGTCCATCTGTGGGTATTCAATTAAAATCAACTTCCAATTGGGAATTTAAAAATGGTAAGGTTCATTTTGACTTGAAAATGAAAAATTACAACGATTTGAAGGCTCTTAATGCAACCCCAAAAATATTAGTAGTATTGTGTTTGCCTCAATCAGAAGATGAATGGATTTCATTTTCCCCAGACGATTTAACGATTAGAAAATTAGCTTATTGGTTGGATTTATATGAAATGCCGGATTCAACAAATGCGGAAACCCAACGAGTATATTTGGAAGAACATTTTAGTCCAGATAAATTAAAAAATATTATAGAAAAAATATCAATGCAAGAATGGTACAATCGGACATAAATAAACTTGCAAGTGAAATAAATTCATTGGGTGTTCAGTCTTATCTAAAAAACACAGGCTGGAGCAAAGTGCAAAGCAAAGTTGAGCATTTATCAATTTTTATTAAAGATAAGGGAACAACTTTTAGAGAAATTTTATTGCCTTTAACTCGAAAATTCAACGATTATAATTCGCTTATTTTAAATGCAATTGATTCTATTGCCTTTATAGAAGATAAAGAACCCATCCAAATTCTTTCTGATTTATTGATAGCAAAACCAGCAGATGTTATAAGATTTAGACTTGTCAATGATGACACAAAAGAAGGCACTATATCTTTTGATGATGGTTTTAAATTACTTGAAAATGCGCGTATGGCTTTATACGCGACTGCATGTGATGTCACACAGCCAGATATTTATCATAAGCGTTTATCATTTAAAGCACCAGACCAATTTATTGACCAATGCCGATTGGGGCAAACAGAACGCGGGAGTTTTGTTACATCTATTATTTGCCCTTTTGTCAATGAATCTAAAATAGATGATAAACCAAAGCAATTTTCTCTTTTTGATTCGCCAAATGAGTATGTTGATTCTTTTACAAGAAGGGTTACTAAGCAACTGATGAAATCTATTAATGTAATTAATAAATCCATAGAAAATGACGAATTAGATAAGATACAGAATGGGGAGGCGGAAGTATTAATGAGTGCTAATTTTTTGGAATCAATTGTTAATATTAAACAGCTTAATAAAGACAGCAGTAGTATAGAATTTATTAGTTCGTGGTCATCTTTAGCACCTATAATAGATTCGGGTATTCCCTCTAAAATCGAAGTTCAAAAAGATTTCGTTTCGGCCATTGATAGTGTTATTGATAAAATGATTCCTAAAAATATTAAAGAACCGGGAGAGTTTGTTGGTAGGGTGTCGCTGTTAAAAGCTGACCCTGATGTAAAAAAAAGAACTGAAGGAGAAGTTACTTTAAATTTAATAGGCAGTACGGGCAATGACAAATCATTTAGTGCGAAGGCTATATTAGATGCTCAAACCTATTTGTTAGCTTGTAAAGCGCATGAAGAAGGAAAAAATATTTTGATAAAAGGAGATTTAGTAAGTGGTAGAAATAGCAAAATAATAGAAAATCCAGTTTTTACTATTATTAATCAAGATAATTTTAATTCTAAACCAAATGACTTAAAATAGTCTCAAACATTGTATCCTGCCTATCCTTCTGCATAAGCCGAAAAGCCACTTCATCAACATATAATTGCAAATACTTCGGGCTTACGTGTACGTGAGTTCCATAGATAGTCCTACGAAGTAGCGCCCATGCCGATTCGACACTATTAACGTGATAAATTCCTTTTTTATATTCTCGAATTGAATGGTTCACTACTTCATGTTGTTTGTAATGCAAATTCAATCCTTCGTAACCTGCATGGCTATCCGTAACTACAATTGCATCAGTTGAAACATTATCTTTTACTCTTTCTCTAAATGTCTTTGCATCTGTCATAACTTCAAACTTTATTTCTTTGTTATCGGACACAAATCCCATAACGCCTGTTTTGTTATCAAACTTTGAGATATTTTCTTCTTCTATTTTCTTTCTCTTTTTATGGCTCATAGTAAAGAATGATTGACCTAAATAAACTTCATCAATTTGTACTATCCCGTTCAATTTATTTTTCCTTTTAATTTTTCCCATTAACATTTTAATTTGATGATTCATTCGCAGAGCAGTTGGATAGCTAATTTCTAATACTCTTTCTAATTCGCGTGCAGCAACTCCGTTTCGTGTTGTGGTTTGCAAAAATATAGCCATGAACCAGTATGTAAGAGGCGTGGTAGGTTTCTCAAATACTGTGTCCTTTGTTGGATATAACTGATAGCCGCAAACTGTGCATTGATATGCTCTCCTATCTTTCACTCTTTTGAATGGCTTATCATTCTCGCATTTTGGGCAAATCAAATTCTTAAATCTTAATTGGTATATCTTCTCTAAGCAAGCATCATCATTAGGGTAATCTTTCTTGAATTGTTCTAAGGAATATTTATTTATTGCCATGATTATTTTATTTTAAGTTTCAAACTTGCAACTAACAAGTTAAAAAATATATTATCTCCGCCGTGCTATTACTGGTATTGCAGGGAATTTGTCAAGCTGAATGAATTGTATACCATCAATAACAAAGCTGTTCATCTTTCCTTCTTTTATCAATTTGTATATGTATGAAGTAGTCACGTTCTCTTTATTCGCGTAGTTCTTAATCGTCATAAGATTATTAACTTCTACTCTCATAATACAAATGTAAGGCATTTAGTTGATAGTTGCAACATTCCAACTTAAATATTTTTATTTATACTCTATCGTATCAGCGTTGAAAAGTAAATCAAATCCATTGAACTTGTGTTCATCTCTTAATCTTGTTCCTTCATCTGTCAGCCATTCGGATTTTACCCAATACAATCCTCTGTGCGTTCCTTTCTCTTGCAATAATCTCAGGATTTGGTGTTTGTTCAGGTTTCTCAGGCTTTCGCGGATATTGTGTTTGCTACCTGTCAATTCGGTGAATTTGTCCTGCACTTCTTTGAGCTTGCTTGCAATCCCGAGAATATCGAACACCTTAATGATTTGTACTTTCAAATCAGCTTTTAGCGGGAATGCTGATTGGCTCTGCATTTCATTATGTGGTGCAATTGGTGCAGCAATATCATTTCCCTGAGATAACCTGATATTTAGATTGCCAAACTTAATCCGCTTAATAACCTTGTCAATCTCATTTACTTTGTCCAATAGTTCTTTCTTCTCTTTTGTAAGGCTGTTTAATATCAGCTCAACATCTTGTGTGTGTTCCATTCTATTTGCTATTTAATTATAACAGCAAAATTATCATGACATTATAAAATAAAAAAACACCAAACTATTTGTCAGGTGTTCTCGCGTATAATTTGTTCTGACTTTATATATCAGTTCTCTTTACCACGTGTGTAACCAGAACACAAGAACATTTATTGATTTGTATCAATGTTCTATATGCTTTTTTAAATCTTTAATGTTGTCAAACGATTTGTTTCTTATTTCCTGATTAATTACACCTAACTCCTTTTTTACGATCTCAAATTCTTCTTTTACTTTCAATTTTTTCATTTCATCTTTTTCTTTACTCATCTTAGAAGCCAATGATTGAAATTTTTTCTCTAACGATTTCTCTTTTCTCACTAATTCTTTTATTTCTTCCATGAATTTGGCATGTTCCATATACTATATAATTTTTTATAAAGTTTACAAAAAAAATATTGAAGTACCTAAATTTGACTTATGAAAGCAAAGGCAAAAAAGAAGAAAAGATTAACAATGAATCAACTTGCCACACGCGCTAAAAAATTTTTAGAAGAAGAAGAATTGAAAGATTATAGTGAACAAGAATTTGAAGAGACCTTAAAGAAGGCGGCTAACCCAAAGAAGAAAGCATCAAAATAAATAAAAGGTGCTTATTTAAAATAATTACATTTATAAAATGAAAACCGACTGATGGGGGTCAGTCGGACGTGGAATAAGTATTTATATGTCGCTCAAAATTACAAATTTGAACGATATGGGAAAATTATTTCTTATACCCCTGACAGCCTTAGTTTTTTTAATGGGTAAATTTATTGTAAAAGAGATAAGAGACAATTACCCTCTTTACTCAACTTTATTGGATAACCGAAAATCTATTAAGGATAGCGTGATTGATATTGCGAACCCAAAACCAAGCAATAAGAATTTCCTGATTAATGATAAGATTATAGCCAAACACATTACGCTTTCAAAAGACGTTGTTTTTATCTCGGAAGTAAAGGTCAGGAATTATAAGAGTTTCGGTTTTAAGTTAAGGTGCAATGAATTGTGCCAAACTCCATTTTTTAGATATGACAGCGATGGGCCTGCTCATAGAAATTTTGATGAAAATTTGTCTTTCGAAGACCAACAAGTTCAAACTCCACATTTTAATAGGTTCAATAAAGATGGCGTGTCGATAGCATATCAAACTAAAGAATTGAAGGATGCGAAAAGCAAAGTTGCTTTAGAAGATATAAATTTATGCGTGGTTCATTTCTGCAATGAATCTAACGTTAGAGTAAAGAAAAATGATTTCCCTTCCATTACCATTTTATCAAAAACATTAGGCTTAACATTATTAGAAGATGACCCTAACGCGGGTGTACATTTTATATGATATTCCAAAACATTTATAATGATATAGCACGCTCATTTAATGGGCTGTGGAAATATAAAGAAAGGGGCAAAAGCCTTGAAATAATCTCTCCTTTCGTTACTACTTCTCAAAAATTTGTTTCGGTATTTCTTACCGAGAGGGAGGGAGAGTATATAGTTTCTGATGGTGCATGGATTGCTGAAGGGTTATATGAAAATCCGTTTGATAGGACAATAGATTGTTTTGAAAAAATTATTCAACATTATAAAAATTCTTGCGGGATTAATGAAACATATAATCTGAACAAAGCAAGTGTATTTTTTAAAAAAACATCTTCAATTATTAGCGTTCCTTCATTGGTTCTCGACCTATGTAACTTTGTTTGTGCCATTGTTAGCATTTCCAATGTGGAATTTGCGGATAAGGAAATAGACAATCAAAATAGATTTAATCAAAATGCCAGAAATTTTTTACAAAGATTAAGACCAAAAAAAAGTTGGGATGAATGGCATTTTAATGAATACCTGGATAGCAAGAGAGAGGTAAGACCAAGTGCAATTTTGAGGAAAAAAAACAGCAATGTTGTTTTGCTCAATTTCATTACTGGAAGTAATTATAATTATTTTAGAACTAACATAAGCAGAGCAAATATGATTTTTGAGTTGGCTGATAAATCTAATGAAAGCGTATATATCGAAAACAAAATTGCTTTGATTGACAACAAAGCGCGTGGTTATGATTTATCTCATTTTAGTATCTGGTTGGAACATTTGCTTTCAAAACCAAATTCAAAAAAAATAGATTGGAGTGATAGGAAAGCCTTACAAAAAATATAAATTTATTTTTAAACTATATTCTTTAAAACATTTTCGAACATCATGGCTTGGTTATCTCTGTGCATATACCTAAATGCAACTTCATCCACATATTTCTGCAAATGGCGTTCGCTCACGCTTAAATGAGTTCCCCGAATAGTTCGTTTAAATATAGACCAGAAATTTTCTACTTTTTGTATGTGCCACTTACCTCTCACATATTCGCCTGAACTATGATTAACTATTTCATGTTTATAATATTCTATGTTCAATCCAACATAACCTAAATGCCCATCTGTTATAACAGTAGAATCCTTAGTAACGTTTTCTCTAACTCTATCTTTGAATGATTTGCCACCGTGCATTACTTGCATCTTTACATTTCCGTCACGTGAAATAAAACCCATTATTCCTCTTTTTCTATCTGATTCTTCCATCGAATCATTTTTTTCACGGTTAAGAACATTAATATATCCCTCGTCAATTTCAACTTCTCCAGAAACTTTTTTGATATTATTTTTAGCCATCAATATTTTTATCTGGTGCGCCATGCGTAGAGCAGTCTTATAGCATATATCCATTTGCCTCACAAGTTCGCGTGCAGCAACCCCATTTCTTGTTGTCGTTTGTAAATAAATTGCCATGAACCAATAAGTGAGCGGGGTGGTAGATTTTTCAAATATAGTTCCCTTGCATGGGTACACTTGAAAACCGCAACTTGGACATTGATAACTCATTCTATTTTTTACTCGCGTAAATGGATTATCATTATCGCACTTAGGACAAACTAAATTTTCAAATCTTAATTTGAAAAGCTTATCTAAACATTTATCATTATTTGGATAATCTCTCTGAAACTGATCTATTGTATATTTATTCATTGTTAAATGTTTAATACTTTCAACTATTTTATTCAAAAAAAAATTATTTTCTTCTATTGGCTACTGGTATTGTCGAATAAACATGAGTGTCAACAAATTTTACTCCATCAATTTCTACTAAGCTCATTCTATTTTCTTTTACAAGTTTATAGATATAAGCAGGTGTAACACCTTCGCTTAATGCAAAATTTTTAATAGTCTTTAACCACTTATTATTTGATTGCATAACGCAAATATATGTATTATCATGTAAAGTTTACAACTTTCAACTAAATATTTTATGGTAAGAGAAATTTTTTAGTAAATATTTCGGAATATACTATTTGGATTAAAATTGTTAGTAAAAAATAATTGGTAATTAAAGAAATAATATAAATTGCAGGTAATTAGCTCTTTACATAAAGAAGAAAAAAGAAACCCTTACTTCGGACGGCAATCCTAAAGTAAGGGTGAAATTCTTTAAAGCCGATGCGATAAATTTATAACGAATCTCTCACATAACAAAGAATTTCTTCTTATATCTTCTCTGAATTTTACAGTTTTATGATTTAATATCATAGTGAAATACTTGCGCTATTTTGCGGCAAGGTGGATTAGCAGCCGTCTGCTATGCCTTATTCAAATGCAAAAATGGGTAAGCACTATCACGGCGTTTGTTTTAAATGTAAACAATATGGAGAGGTAACCTTTAGGTGTACTAAAACTATTGTGGACGAAGAAACAGGCGAAAAGCACAAAGGCAAACGATTTATCATTTGCCTTAGCTGCGTGCGCTGACCAGCGTACTCTTTAAAAAAGTCCTGACGGTTTGTTAGGCATTAAGACTATCAGTTTTTTACCGGGCTGATAGTCTTTTCTTTTTTTAGAAACGCAAATATATGGGGAGAAAGTATTTCGAACAAACCGTATAAAAAATAATTAACAAAAATTAGTACATATAGTTATGCCTTACTCATACTCCAAATTCTCTGATTTATAAAGCATATCAAATCCATCTGGTTTAAATTCATCTAACAATTGGTCATTCTCAACCCATTCAGATTTAACCCAAAATATCCCTCTGCTTGCATCTTTCTCGCGTATCATTCTAACAATCCGGCTTCGGTGCAATGAGCGCATTGTTTCCCGAATGTTGTAATGTGAATCGTTCAGTTTGTTGTATATGTTTTGCAGTTCTTTTAGTTTGGCTGCTTTTCGGTGAATGTCCAATACCCTAATTACTTGCACTTTGATATCAGCGATTTTAGGGAAATCATTTAGGGGAATGATTGCAGTTTGTTTACTCTGCTCAATAACCGCTGTTCCCTCACTTCCCAAACTTTCCTCATTGATATATTTACCAGTCTTTATCCTTTTGATAATCCTATCAATCTGCATCAATCTTTCGTGAACTATATCACGTTCTTTGCGCAATGCGAATAACATCAATTCATCATCCTTGCTTATTGCCATAACGTTTGTATTTATTTCAAATACAAAGTTCACAACAATCAACTAAACTCAATAAGATATTTAGGGGAACAAAGGGGAATTTGTGTTCTCGCTACATACGTGGTTTCTCTTTGGTATCACCAGCTTCCGCCTGCTCCACCTCCACCGCCGCCACCACCGCCGAAGCCTCCGAATCCGCCACCACCGCCGCCTGACCAGCCGCCGCCTCCACCGCCACCAGACCAACCACCTCCGCCACGATTGCTTAACATAGATGTAATGATCCAAGGCAAAACTCCTGAGCGGGAGAAAACGCCACCACCGCCGCCACCGCCTCGCGAAATAATAATCAAAACAATAAAGATGATAATGATGATAGCCAAAACACCTCCGCCAGTAACAGTCTTGCCTCTGTTTGCATAACCCGCCGGAGCTTTATATTCACCTCTTGTTGATTTGATAATATCATCTGCTGCATTATCAAATCCCCCGTAGAAATCATTGTTCTTGAAATTCGGGACAATATCATTCTCGATAATATTTTTTGCTGTCACGTCAGGCACAGAACCTTCCATTCCGTATCCTGTTGCGATATATACTTTGTGATCTTTTATCGCAGCCAGTATAACAATACCGTTATTTGTTTTTTTGTTGCCAACTCCCCAATCGCGCAAAATTTTCAATGCATAATCCTCGATTGCATAGTCACCTGTAGTTTCAACAGTTACAATTGCAATCTGAACCGAAGTGCTGTCGTCATAAGCAACCAATTTGCTTTCGAGTGATTGTATCTGGTCGCCTGTCATCGCATGCGCAAAATCATTTACCAATCTGGGCGGGTTTGGCTTGGCAGGAATATTCTGCGCCGCAGAAAACAGAAAGGAAAAAATAAATATGATTGATAACAGCTTCTTCATGCAATCGGTTCTGTGGGTTTATCTTCCGAACACAATATCATCAGGTAGTTCATTTTTATCGTTGTCCTTATCATAAGGAAAATAAGTGCTTAATGCTTGACCAACTTCTCTAACAATAGTTTCTATTCCACCGGCATAATTTTTCGAATTGAAATGCGACAACATTTTTTTCACTTCATCATTCCAGAATGCATCGCCTACTTTTTCGTGAATGCCTTTATCACCAAAAATCGCAAGCTGCCTGTCTTTCATCGCCACATACACCAGCACTCCGTTCTTCGCTTGTGTTTCATTCATCTTCAAATTAAAAAATGCTTCAGCAGCTCTGTCAAGCGGGTCCACAAATTTGCAATGGCTTTCCACAAACACACGAATCTCGCCGCTGGTCTGCGTTTCGGAGACCTTGATAGCAGCAACAATCTGCTGCTCTTCTATAGAAGTGAAAAAAGGTTTCTTCTTGAAAAATGGGAACAAGCTCATAGTTAGTGGTGAATAGTGAGTGGTGAATGGTGAGTAGTGAATAGTCAATTAAACTATGATTCATTTATTGATTATTCACTATTCATTATTCACTATTTGTTAGCTTCCGAAATCGACCTTAGTATCTTTTGCACCAGGCTCTGCTTTGAAAAATGCTTTCGGCTTGTAGCCAAAAAGACCGGCAACAATATTCGCAGGAAACCGCACTAATTTATTATTGTATTCGCCAACAGCTCCGTTCCAGTCGCGGATAGCTACTGCAATTCGGTTTTCCGTTCCTTCTATTTGCGCCTGAAGGTCTTTATACAAACCTGTTGCCTGCAATGTAGGATATGCTTCAATGTTAACATTCAAAATAGCTTTACCCAAATCGCTGTATTGTTTGTTTGCCTGAGCCAATTGGTCAGGGTTTGATGGGTCTGGAGTTACATTTGGTATGCGAGACCTCATCTGCACAATTTTGATCAAAGTCGTGTCTTCATTTTTTGCAGCACCTTTAATGGTGTTGACTACATTTTCATATAGCTTTTGCTTCCTGTCGTACTGTGTTTCCACATCGCCCCATTTTCCATTCACACCAACTTCAGCAGTGGCTAATCCATTTCTAACAGAGATGACCCAAAGCACGAGAATTGCAAGTACTGCTATAATAATTATACTCGAACGTTTCATAAGTTGTAAAAGTTTAAAGTTTAGAGATAAAATTAATGCTTTTGTTTGTTAGCAAAGTAAATTTTATATGAATCAACAAAAAAGAAAGGAGACAGTTTGATATGGGCTTTCCGCCCATCACAAAAATCAATTCCCGAAATCTTTGCTGAGCCTATCAATTTCAGGTATTGATAATTTTTCTTTTCCTGATGCGATCACAATGCGATAGCGGAACGTGACTGATTTTCCTTTTTCCAATTTGAAATTCAGTTCATCTTTTCCATTGCTGAAAATTTTTGCGCCAAGCGGATTTGCAGCAAACAATCCATAACCACGGGCATGCCAGTAAGTAGGATAACCTATATTTTTCGGATGATCGATGATAACAACAGAAATGGAATCATTATTTATTTTTCCATACAACATGCACCATATTGCCCTAGTGCTCCATGCACTGTCGCCTTGCTTGCCTTCGCTCGTAAGATAGTTGCCTGTAACTGTTGAATTATTATTAGCTGCAACTTTGGTAACATTTCCTTTATCGTCGGTAAATAACCTTGCATCTTTTGAAGGAAGTTCCAGTTCATGCGCTACCCGCAAGCCAAGCAACCCGTCTTTCGCATCTTTGAAAAGAACATCCTGTTCTGCTGTTAATGTGGTGATGCGGTCGATGATTCTTTCCCTGTCATTCGCACTGAAAATAAAAGTAGTGGTTTCTTTCAGCAAAACTTCTTTTGCTAAATTCATCCACTCCGCATCGTATTGAAGAATTCCTTCTTTACCACTTTTCATTTGTGCAATGCCGTTAGTTTTTATCCTGCCATATAAATTTTTCTTGTCGGCAGCAATGGCAAATGAATTGTTCCAGAAATCAAGTCCATTCACATTTTCATAATTCAGCCAAAGACCGATATGATGCGGATGGTCTGTTGGCTCGCCGGGACGAGGAGCCAGCGGATAACCGCGTGTTATCAGATTTCCATCCGGCGCATAAATTGGATAGAGAAAAGGTTTTTCCAAACTATCAGGAAAAACAAATTGAGTGAAAGGCTTTCCATTGTCGGTGATAGCAATGATGTTTTGATTGGCAACAGGCGCAACATTAATAACATGCTTTTGTTGCGCTGAAATTTCAATAACTGAAATTGAAAAAAATATTAATAAGAGCGATTGCTTTTTACTCATTGCCTTAACTAAAAAAATGAATTCGGGAGATTTGATAAATGTATAACTTTAATCGAAATTGAAAACAAAGATTCTACCAGAAAAATGAGATTAAGTAGAAACACGAATTACATAACATTATCCTTGAAATAAATATCGGTTGAGGCTTGCCGTTAATAAGCTTCCGTTCAATAGAATTGTTACTGTACAAGTGAGTGACACAACGATGAATAATAGAATTACTATCGCTAAGGACATAAATATTTTTATTAATAATTATTTGCCATGAAAAATTCTCGCAGGGAATTCATTAAAAAAACGTCAGTAACAGGTGCCGCCGCTTATTTTGGCGCATTGGGATTCAGCGCACAGAGCTATAAAAAAATTATTGGCGCGAATGACAGAGTACGTGTTGGTGTTGTTGGTTTTTCCGACAGGCACCGTAGTTCACACGCACCATGTTTTATGAACCATTATAAAGAATTGAATTTTGATATTGTTGGCGTATCCGATATCTGGAAAAAACGCAGAGAAGACGGCGCTGCTTTCTGGAAAGAAAAAATGCAGCATGATGTGATGGCGTATCGCAATAATGATGAGCTGTATAATTCAAAGACAGTAGATGCCGTGTTCATGAGCACGGCAGATTTTCAGCATGCATTATTAACGATTGAAGCGGTGAAGGCAGGCTGTGATGTGTATGCAGAAAAACCATTTGCAGAAACGATGGAAGATAACCGCGCTGCATTGAAAGCTGTGAAAGAATCAGGAAAGATTGTGCAGATTGGCTCACAAAGAAGAAGTGGCGCGAATTATAAAGCTGCGGCAGAATTTGTGCAGTCAGGAAAGTTTGGGAACATTACCATGGTTGAGCTCACATGGAACGTGAACCAGCCGGGCAGATGGAGAAGGACTTCGCTGGTGCCGCAATTGAAAGAAGAAGAGACGGACTGGAAAAGATATTTGCTGAACCGTCCTTATGAGCCTTTCAATGCAAGACATTATCTCGAGTTCCGTTTGTTCTGGCCCTATTCATCGGGCATGCCGGGACAATGGATGAGCCATCAGATTGATACGGTGCATTGGTTCACGCAATTGAAACATCCGCGCAGCGTGGTGGCTAACGGTGGCGTATATGCGTGGAAAGATGGCAGGCAAAACTGGGACACAACAACTGCCGTGTTTGAATATGGAGATGATACCAACGAAAAAAATTTTCAGGTGATTTTTTCTTCGCGCATGCACAACGGCGATGAAGACCCTTCAGAAATTTATTATTCAAACGGGGGTGAATTAAATCTGATCACTAATAAAATTTCTCCGATTGGTGGATTGCATGAAAAAGAAGCAGCAGCAATGGGAATGAAACCAAATCTGTTGCCTGAAATCAGTTTGGAAAGCACAGAAAAGATTGTTGCATCAGCAAACACAGGTGGCGACACACTAACGTCGAACCATATCCGTAATTGGATGGAATGTGTAAGAAGCAGGAAGCAACCAAATGCACCTGTTGAAGCAGGTTACTCACATTCGATTGCAACCATTATGACGAATGCTGCGATACGCACTGGTTACAAAGCAACTTTCGATGAAGCAACGCAGGAAGTGATGGTGAACGGGAAGGCGTTTAAATATTGAGAGGGATTTCACGCAACGAACACAATGAATGCAACGAAAAAAAGATGTATGTTGAAATGCATCGTTGTTCTCTTTGTATCCTTTGCTCTCTTTGTGTGAAATTATTTCAATTCTAGCAACACACATTCTGCATTTGGATTATTGCTGCTGATTTTAATTTCGCTTTGCGGCGGAAAGAAAACGAAGCTGCCGTCTTTCATCATCCGAACGCTGCCGGGAGAAACAGCAGACACAATTCCTGAAATATCTATTAAGAGATGAGCGCAATTTGATTTTGGGATTTCATATTCCTTTCCCTGCTTCATACTGATATTATATGTTCTTACTAACTTCTGTATCCATTGAAGTTTAATTCCTTTTTGTGAAATGATGGAACACGAATCATCATTCGCTTTTTGTTTCACCAATTCAATATCCATCACATGAAACATAGATGAGCCCTGGTTCCACACACGATGCTTGATAGGTTTTTCATCATACGCTGCATAGCTTGTCTGCCCGGGATTTACATCACTGATATTTGGTTTGTCACCCACAATCTGAGTTCCGATAATTGTTTTAGAAAGAAACACAATCACTGAAGGCGCTGCGTGGATATGCGTAACTGTTGTGTCATTAGAAGCAATATGCACATCGATCAGTCTTACATATTCATTTTCCAAAACTACTTTGTGATGCGGCTCATCGCGAACGGGGACTTGCGCGGAGAGATTATTATAAAAAAGAATTGAAAATAAAATCAGATAAACGTAAAGCGGTTTTTTGCTTTTCATAAAAGAATTTTTATTGTTCTTTCTTTTTGCCTAGTCTTGTAGATATTGACCTGCCATTCTGAAGCGCACAATAGTTTTCCTATGCTCAAGTCACAGTAGCACAAAAGTTTTATCAAACCTCCTCTCCCGAAAACGGGCTGTTATCGTTTTCGGGTGTGCTTTTTTGGTTCTTTTTTGCACAAGCAAAAAAGAACAATCACCCTTTTACCGCAGCAATTCCCGGCAGTTCTTTTCCTTCAAAATATTCCAATAATGCACCACCGCCTGTAGAGACATAGCTTACTTTATCAGCAAAGCCAAACTGATTCACCGCAGCAACACTGTCGCCGCCGCCCACTAAAGAAAATGCACCGCTTTGCGTTGCCGCTGCAATGGCAGTTGCAATGGCTTTTGTTCCATGCTGAAATTTCTGCATTTCAAAAACGCCCATCGGGCCGTTCCACAAAATCGTTTTTGATTTTTTTATCACGTTGCTGAATTGCTCACAGGCATTTTCACCAATGTCCAATCCCATCCAGCCATCAGGAATATTATTACTTGGTGCAGTAGAAGTATTAGCATTTGCATCAAACTTATCTGCAATCGTTGAATCAGATGGAAGATGAATGCAGACACCTTTCCTGCTTGCTTTATCCAACAATTCAAGGGCAGTTTCAACACGGTCATTTTCGCAGAGTGAATTACCAATTTTTCCACCTTCCGCTTTCATGAATGTGTAAGCCATCCCACCACCGATAATGATATCTGTTGCACGTTGTAATAAATTTTCTATAATCAATATTTTGTCTGAAACCTTTGCGCCACCAATGATTGCAACAAAAGGCTTTTTTGCTTCATGCATCACTTTTTCTGCGCTGCTCACTTCGCCTTCCATTAATAATCCGAACATTCTTTTATCTGCAGTGAAAAATTTTGCAATCACTGCTGTTGATGCGTGCGCACGATGAGCAGTGCCGAATGCGTCATTCACATACACATCGCCGAGCTTTGATAATTTTTGAGCGAAAGCTTCATCACCTTTTTCTTCTTCTTTATAAAAACGCAGATTTTCCAGTAACAAAACTTCTCCGGGGCGAAGCATATTGGCGGTCATGTAAGCTTGCTCACCAATGCAATCATTGGCAAACAAAACAGTGGTGCCTCCTAACAGTTCACTTAAATGTTTCACCAAATGCTTTAATGAAAACTTATCTTCAAGGCCACCTTTCGGTCTGCCGAGATGAGACATTAATATTGCATTTCCGCCATCGCTTAATATTTTCTTGATTGTTGGAATGGTTGCACGCATTCTCGTATCGTCTGTGATCTCATATTTATCATTCAGCGGAACATTAAAGTCGACCCTAATCAATGCTTTTTGTCCTTTGAAATTGTAATCAGAAAATTTGCTCATAAGATTTATTTTTTGCAGATAATAACTTGTGTAACCGACTTGTCGTTAAAGATACGCTGCTCTTCAATAACAAAATATTTTGAGATATAATTTTTGAATTCCTCAGCATTCCATTCGCGATAATGAGCAGGATTTTCCGGCGGGCCATAATCATTCTTTCCTGCGACAGCTTCTCTTTCAGGCGTGCTCAATATGATTTCTTTGCAATCAATTTTTTTGATAAACTCTAATAGAGTGTCAGGATTATCAATATGCTCAATCACATCAGAGCAAATCACTACATCGAATTGCAATAATGATGGATCAGCTTCTTCAAATGAAAGCCATTGGTGTTCGGGATAATTTTTCTTCAGCCATTTCAATGTTTCGCCTACTTCAATGCCCAATGTTTTGTATGAACCAAGATAATTAACAAGCTTATAAGCAGAGCCGCAGCCCACATCAATGACAGACTGATATTTTTTTTGCTCAACAATTTCTTTAGCTAATAAATAAACTTCCTTCTGCCATTCATCCGTGTTGGAAGTATCATCAAAATCAAGAATGGATGCTGCGTGATGATAGCCTTTTTTAATATTGAAATTTTCTTTTGTCTGAAGAGATTGATTAACGTTGCCGAATAACCGAAAAAAATTCTTTGATAAGATTCGCTGAGCGATAAGCGAGCGCCTTTTCCATGTGGATATATTCTTGCTCAAAGAAGGGGTTGGCTTTTATGATTTTATTTCCTGCAAAAATACAACGACGCGAAGCCTGCAAAAAATCTTTGCGTCTCCGCGCCGTTACGTGAAAATTTGAAAACTTATTTAGAAATCAGTTTCGCAAAATAATGAACCGTGCGCACCAACTGGCTCACATAGCTCATTTCATTATCATACCAGCTCACTGTTTTCACCAATTGCTGGTCGCCGACAGTCAACACTTTTGTCTGAGTTCCATCGAACAAAGAACCGAAGTGCATGCCGATGATGTCGCTGCTCACAATTTCATCTTCAGTGTAGCCAAAGCTTTCGTTGGAAGCAGATTTCATCGCAGCATTCACTTCTTCAACAGTCACTTTTTTCTTTAATATGGTAGTTAGCTCAGTCAGTGACCCTGTTAATGTCGGAACACGTTGTGCAGTTCCATCTAACTTTCCTTTTAATGACGGAAGAACAAGACCGATTGCTTTTGCTGCACCAGTGCTGTTCGGAACAATATTCTGTGCGGCAGCACGAGCTCTTCTTAAATCGCCTTTCGGGTGAGGAGCATCCTGAGTGTTCTGGTCGTTTGTGTAAGCGTGAACAGTTGTCATCAAGCCCATCACAATTCCAAAATCCTTATCTAAAGTATGTGCCATAGGTGCGAGGCAATTTGTTGTGCAGGATGCACAACTGATTACTGTTTCGCTTCCATCAAGTTCATTATGGTTCACATTGAAAACAATCGTCTTCATTTCGCCGGTTGCAGGAGCGGAGATAACCACTCTTTTTGCGCCTGCTGTCAAATGCAGTTCTGCTTTTGCTTTATCTGTAAAGAAACCTGTGCATTCCAGCACAACATCCACATCATGTTGTTTCCATGGAATTTCAGCAGGATTTTTTTGTGCATATATTTTTACCTCTTCGCCATTTACCAAAATTGAATTTTCTGTTGATTTCACTTCTGCATCAAACCTGCCTTGCGCACTGTCATATTTCAAGAGATGAGCAAGCACTTTCGGGCTTGTCAAATCATTGATAGCTACCACATCAATTCCATCCATTTTATAAATCTGGCGATAAACCAAACGGCCAATTCTTCCGAAGCCATTAATAGCAACTTTAACTGTGCTCATAGTTTAACAATTTGAGGTTTTTAAAATTAAGGCAGCGAAGTTACAATATTGGTACATCTTTCAAATGTAATTTTTAGGTTAGATTATTTATCTCAATCACATGCTTTTGTATATACGCAACGATGGTTGTCAACATTTTGCACAGAAATTTTCTGCTATCTCAAAAGCATATTTGCATAATCAATAAGAAATCAAAAAGTATTTGGCAGATTTTGCTGCTGACTATATCTTTGCACTCCTTTCGCGAAAAACGCCCAAGGCAACTGCGCTACATGCCGCGTTGGTCAATCGGTTAAGACGCATCCCTTTCACGGATGAATGAGGGGTTCGATTCCCCTACGCGGTACAGATGATAAAAGGCTATCTTTTGAGATAGCCTTTTTTGTTTATATATTAATGCTCTTTATATTACCTTTTCAAAATAAGCCACTTCGAATATTTTCGGTTAGTCGTGGGCGTTAGCTTCTTAATACATTCATGTAAGCACCGGGCTAAATCCAATCGAAGAAATATTTTTTTCACCGCCATTCTTCTGCAGCGTCTGTCAGAGCCTTCCATAAGTGCACTGCGAAAGAACTTCGAACCATAACGCGGTAACGCGATGTAGCAATATGCCAAACGATTACAGGAGCCTTTGCCATCAGTCCTTGTGAAACACTTGCGACAGGGAAGTTTTTTTCCCTGAGATCCTGTTCCCAAAGGTGAGCGAGCACTTCGCGGGCGTTAGGTCCTTCAAGTTCAATAGTTGTTCGTTGACCGCTTACATTGACTGCGCTAATATGATATTCGCTTTTTAATTGCAGCGGCGCAAGCCTATGCTCTGCTTCATCAAATCCTACAATCAACCACCAGTCTGGAGCGAGGCACAAAGTATAGCATTTACTTCCTTCAATTAATGAACTCTCCGTAGTTTGACCTGGCTTATTCGGCAAATCCATACCCAATGCTTCAGCGACTGCTGCTTGTGTTGATGTTCCGGGCGCAACGCGGAGATCGATGGTATGCAATCCCGGCAATTCACGAATCGCTATTGTAGCGGCGGTTCCCATTCTCATTCCTTGCAGCGGACTTTCTTTGACGATCATATATGCGTTTTAAGAGTCTCTTCGAATATTCTCCTTATCAATAAATACAGCATCGCAGATAGTTGCATTTAATATCTTTTTTCCTATGGGCACAGAAACTATTTCACCCATGCGTTGAAGCCCATTGCTCACCAACGCGAGTGCAAACGCACGCCCAAGTTCCGGCGAATGATAAGAACTCGTTACAAAACCAATATGAGAAGTTTTACCATGCTTGTCTGGTTGTGCATTAAGTACAGTGATGTATGCTCCTTCCGGAATTACTTCATCACCGTTCTCTGGCAATAGTCCAATTAGTTGTGGCCTCCCTGATGCCTTCAGATAGGGCAATTGAAAAGAACGTTTCCCAATAAATTCTTTCTTTTTGGAAACAATCCAAGACATGTTGAGATCATAAGGAGTTTGTGTTCCATCGGTGTCTTGTCCAACAATAATATAACCTTTTTCCGCCCGCAAAACGTGCATAGTCTCGGTGCCGTAAGCAGTGAGATCATAAGTTCTTCCGAGTGCCCACAATCTTTCCCATATATAACGGGCATGCCCCCACGCAACGTTAATCTCGAATGCAAGTTCTCCCGAAAATGAGATTCTTGCAATACGCACATATATTCCGTCGATTGTCGCCTCACGGCTATGCATAAACGAAAATGCATCTTTTGAGAGATCAATGTCTTTTACCAGTTCGCCAAGAAGCTCTCTGCTTTTCGGCCCCACCAGTGCAATCGTCGAAATATGTTCTGTTACGGAAGTGCAATAAACTTTCAGGTCAGGCCATTCTGTTTGAAGCCACTCTTCGAGCCATGCCAGTACACGTGCCGCTCCACCTGTAGTGGTAGTCATCAGGAAATGATTTTTACCAAGCCTTGTGGTAACACCATCATCAAAGACGATGCCATCAGCCTTGCACATTACTCCGTAGCGGCACTGTCCTTCCGGCAAAGACGAAAATATATTTGTATAGATCCGGTCGAGGAAGACCGCGGCATCAGGGCCTTGTATATCAATTTTTCCAAGTGTAGAAGCATCCATCACAGCGACACCATTTCTGGCTGCTATACATTCACGCATGACAGCATCTTCCATGCTTTCTCCTGCCTTTGGGAAATACCATGGCCGCTTCCATTGGCCTACATCCTCGAATATTGCGCCCGCTTCAACATGCCATTGATGAAGTGGGGTGATACGGATAGGATCCGAGAGCGCTCCGCGTTCACGTCCGGCTAATGCAGCGAATGGCACCGGCACATAAGGTGGCCTGAAGGAAAGAGTACCTATATATGCAGGCGAGAGTACTGATTTTTCACAATGCAGATCTCTGTTCAATTGGCAAAGTGCACCAATAGTAAGCATTCCACTGGTTTTACCCTGGTCATGTGCTGTACCGATCGTAGTATATCGTTTGATATGCTCGATGCTTCTCAAGCCTGCTCCTACTCCTCTTCGCAAATCATAAAGTGTTGCATCACGCTGCAGATCGATATATGCACACAGGGATTGTTCGGCATTGAGTTCCGGGCCAAAGAAAACTTTTGGATCATCATCTTCTCCAAAACCACCAGCTAACATTCCTGCTATGTGAAGTTTATTGGTAAACTGATTTACGAGAAAAGCTGCATGTTCTTCACTCCATATTGGTTTGATACCAATATGAGTAGCCAGATCTACGATCGGCGTCCAGCCACCGGATACTGCAAGCAGATCAGCAGCTATTTGAAATGTTTCATGCGCATCAAGGTTTTGTATAATGACACTTTTTAAAGCTCCTTCTGAATTAGAAATAGTGTCGAGAACAGTAGAGCGGAAATGGATAGGAATATTTGCAACCCTTGCTGCATCCAGACTTGGTCCTGTTGCTGAAGGTCGTGCATCATATATTCCTTGTACTTTCACTCCTGCATTGTGTAACCGAACTGCATCACGGTATCCCTGATTGTCGATAGTAACAATAACGGCATGCTTGAAAATTTGAACGCCATGTTTGGCAACATAAGTAGCTGCCGCATGAGAGAGTATAATGCCTGGCCTGTCATTATTTGCAAAGATCAATGGACGTTGAAATGCACCCGGTGCCAGCACGATTTGATCAGCACGGATATGCCAGACTCTAATGCGGGCACGGTTTTCCGGCGCCGCATTTCCAAGATGATCGCTCCGCCGCTCAATGGCGACGACATAATTTTGATCGTATAAACCAACCGCTGTACACCTTGATAAATATGTGAGATTTGTATGTTTAAAAATATCATTCAGAGCAGATGGTAATTCCTGCCCAAGATGTCGGAGATGGCCACCGGGTTCTGGCTGGTCGTCGATGAGCAACACTTCACGTCCGGCAAGTAAATGTTCTTCAGCCGCTTTCAATCCAGCAATACCTGCTCCTATAACCAATACATCAATATAGCGATTGGTTTTATCATAGCGTGCTTCGTCAGGAATTTCAGGTAATGCCCCAACGCCTGTAATACTTCGTGCAGCTAATCCTTCAACGACTTCAATAACAGTTGCAGGAAGCATCGATTCTTTTGTACCAGATACTAATTGAACAAGTGCATTAGGTTCTTCAACACCTAATCCAACGATTCCACGTGGACGACCATGATACGTGCTGTTGGTGATTGACAGTAGTCCGTTTCGTAGCAAGGCTGCCGCCAACGGCTCACCATGATATCCTTTATAAACTTTGTCGTCAAAACTGAATGAAACTTCCGTCATGCTTTTGAATCCTCCTGCCCGATATTGGCGGGCGATTTTGGTTGTGTAGTGAAAGGAAGATATACCGGACCGATTTCATGGGTAATGGTATTGCGCCATAAATTAAACCAGCGGCCACATCCCGCAAAGTGCACCCATCGCTCGGCAAGCCATCCTTTCGGATTGGAACGGATGTGAAGATATTTCGCCCATTCTTCATCGGAGAGCATATTCGGGTCAGGGTATGCTACACCAGCTTCTGCTCCGTAATGGAATTCAGTTTCGTTGCGCAAGCCACAGTGTGGGCAAGGAATATATAGCATAAAATATTTTTTAGTGAGCGACTCCAGCCGCCCCATGTTCATCGATAAGATGTCCTGTTGTAAAGCGGTCGAGCGCAAATGGTTTATTGAATTCGTGTGGTGCACCTGTTGCTATTGTATGAGCCATGACCCAGCCTGAACCAGGTGTAGCTTTGAAACCACCCGTCCCCCAACCACAGTTAATAAACAAATTTTCTACCGGAGTAAGACCGATAATCGGCGAAGCATCCGGAGCAATATCGACAATACCTCCCCATGTCCTCAACACCTGTGCACGGGAGAAAATAGGAAACAACTCCAATGCAGCGGCCAATTGATGTTCTATTACATGAAAGCCACCACGCTGTGCGTAAGAGTTGAAAGCATCAGTGCCTGCTCCCATAACGAGTTCGCCTTTGTGCGCCTGGCTGACATACACATGAACCGCACCACTCATCACCACAGTGTTTAGCACCTGCTCAAGCAACGGACTAACCAACGCCTGCAATGGCCTACTCTGAATAGGAATAGAGAAACCTGCAAGATTGGATAGCAACGATGAATGACCAGCTCCAACAAGTCCCACTTTATCGGCAGCAATATTGCCTTGTGATGTTTGCACGCCATAAACTTTGTTGTTCTGTATATCAAAGCCTGTTACTTCACAGCCTTGAATGATATCCACTCCTAAATCACTCGCTGCTTTTGCATAACCCCAGGCTACCCAATCATGTTTGGCTATGCCGCCACGTGGTTGATAAGTGCCGCCATGAACCGGATACCTTACATCAGGACTTATATTGATGATGGGTACTAGTTTCTTTACTTCTTCGGGATTAAGCCATTCACTATCTATTCCGTTGAGCGCATTCGCATAGAAATTGCGGCGTTTCGATCGCACATCACTTACTGAATGAGCAAGCGTCAACACGCCACGTTGACTGAAGAACATTTCATACCCTAGATCTTCTTCCAGTGTTTCCCATAATTTTAATGAATGTTCATAGATAGCTGCAGATTCATCCCATAAATAATTGGAGCGAATGATAGTGGTATTGCGAGCTGTGTTGCCACCAGCGAGCCAACCTTTTTCCAGCACAGCAATATTGGTTATGCCATGATTTTTTGCAAGATAATAGGCAGTCGAAAGCCCATGACCCCCACCACCTACAATGATTACATCGTATGCTTTCTTCGGTTTCACATTTCTCCAAAGCTGCGGCGGTTGTTCGGGAAGAGCGGCGGCCTGTCTTCGTCCGATTGTGCCAGGCGACAATATACCGTTCGTGTTCGTCATGATTTCAATCTTGTCATTTGTGGATCGAACTGCGGATCAGCTCCTACAGTAGCGGGATAATCTTTGTCAAAATATCGTATTGAAATATTTGTACCCTGCGTGCTTAATGCCGCAGGCACCCAGGCGTAAGCAAGTTGCTTTCGAATGGTATGACCAAAATAAGAGCTGGTGACATAACCAACGACATTGCCTTGGTGCAGCACAGGTTCCTTACCAAGCACAACGTGTTGCGGATTGTCGAGAACAAGACACACTAACCGCTTGCTAAGCGCATTGGGATTTAATTCATTGAAAGCTTCTGCACCTTTGTATCCGCCACCTTTCCGAACCGCGAAAGATAACCCCGCCTCATGGGGGTTGTGCTCACTGTTCATATCAGTTCCATAACTGCGGTATCCTTTTTCGAGGCGCATGGAATTGAATGCTCCACGGCCGGCTGCAATGAGTCCGTATTTTTTTCCTACCTGCCAAATCGTATCCCAGAGTTTCAGTGCAAAGTCAGCAGTAGTATAAATTTCATATCCCAATTCACCCACATAAGAAAGTCTTGCCAGCATCACCGGCACGTGACCGAGATACGTGCTTTTTAACTTGAAATATCCCAGCGCCTCATTACTTAAATCATCCCTTGTTAATGATTGTGCGAGTTCCCGTGATTTAGGTCCGAACAGTCCTAACGCAACAGTGCCGGCGGTGATATCTTTTACATGCACTGTGTCCGGCGCTTCCTGTTTGAGATAATTGATATCGACATTACTATTTACTCCAATAAAAAAATCCTGTTCGCCTCGTCGCATGACTGTGATATCGCTCATGATGCCGGCCTTTTCATTTAATAACAAGCAATAGGTAATAGATCCCGGTTTCTTCCGCAGGTTGCCTGTCGTGAGTCGCTCAAGAAATTCCAATGCGCCTTTGCCAATGACTTCAATTCGTTTTAGCGTTGTGATATCAAACAAGCTGACATTTTCTCTCGTATACAAAGCCTCAGCGCCAATAATCGGAGACCAGAATTTTGAACTCCATTCATCTCGTGGCGGACTTTTATAACGTTCGACAAGATTTGCATTTGCTTCGTACCATTGCGGCCGCTCATATCCTGAAGCTTCGAGGAAGAAACCACCGAGTTCTTGTTGTCGCTGATAGAAACCAGTGGTGCGGATCGGACGCGGCGACTCCATCGGTTGTAAAGGATGAAGCAAGTCGTACACTTCAATATAATTTTGCGCACCACGTTCTTCTATATGTTGTGAACCCAACTGGTGGGTCTCAAAACGATTGACATCACATTCATGCACAGCGAGAGATGGATGGCCATCGACGATCCACTCAGCCATTGCTTTTGCCACACCGCATCCATGCGTTATCCAAACTGCTTCAGCGACCCAGAAGCCTTTCAATCCCGACCATTCACCCATCAAAGGAAAGTTATCTACTGTGAAAGAAAACAATCCATTCATTGATTCAGTAAGTTCAGCATTTTTCAATGCAGGTAATATTTCGGTCGCACCCTCCATCGCACCTTTCCATTCTTCTATAGTAAATGGCATCTGACTCGGCATTATTTCAGCCTTTTCATTGGAAAGAATATCTTCTGATTTTATTAGAAGCGGGCGGTGGCCATACCAGCCAATTGCCAGGCTTTGCCCTCTTTGCTTGAAATAAAGATCGGAACCCTGGTGCCTAAGTACCGGAAGTTCAGCTTCAGTTTTATAAGAAGATAATTCTGTCATAGGTGCTGTATAACAAAGCTGGTGCGCCAGTGGCTGTATCGCCTTCGACATTCCCACCATTGCGCCAATCTTCGGTCCCCAGATTCCTGCACAGGAAACAATAATATCTGCAGGAAATAATCCTTGTGTTGTTTGAACCCCGGTGACGCGACCTTCACTCTGATCGATGGCTGTGACTTCACAGCTTGCAATGAATCTTGCACCCCGGCTGATCGCCCGTTCACCCATTACTTCATCAGCTAATTTCGCACGTGCGATTCCATCATCGGGCACATATAGTGCGCCTAATATTTTATCATGAACAAGAAGCGGATGTAATTTCAACGCCTCTTCAGCAGATACAACGCGGGCATTAATCCCAACCGACATAGCAAGCCCTGCTCTCCGGTGAAGATCGGCAAGGCGCTCAGGTGTTGTTGCAATTTCCAAGCTACCCACTTTAAGAAAACAAGTGTCACCGCTATGTTGAAGGCTATGCAATTTTTCAACTGTCTGTTGGGCAAACTGCGCCATGGTACGCGACCCATTAGTCTGGAAAACCACACCAGGCGCATGTGATGTTGAACCGCCAGGGACCCAAAGTGGGCCTTTTTCAAGAACGATTACATCTGTAAATCCACGTTCGGTGAGCTCGTCGGCCAATGAACAACCAACGATACCGGCTCCTATAATTACAATCTTTGGCATCAGTGTACAGGGGTTTCTGTGAGTTGATCTCTATACCAGGAGAGAAACTGTTTTACAAGATATTCTTCATCAGCCAATGGCCCGGACTTATAACCGCCGGAGCAAATGCCACGATAAGTGCCTTCTGCAAGACTTTGATCTTGAGCGTTGGTCTGAGTCCAAACATAAGTCAGGTTCTCAAGATCATAGTCAACGCCTTCTACCGCGTCAGCAGCTACAAGCCATTTGGTGCGTACTAATGTCTTGTCTACTGACAGCGGAAAAACTGCAAACGTGACTATATGATCACTCAAAAAATGATTCCATGAATTCGGATGTGTCCATAAAGAAAGACCGCTCCCCTCTGGTTTTTTGAAATTGCCGAGTAGTTTTTTGCAAGCATGCTCAGGTTTCACAGTATGTGATATGCATTGGTTGGCAAGGGGTAATCGAACTGTACGAAACCATAAGTTATCCGGGAATTCTATCAATTCATAAGGAAGGTTGAGGCTTTCCCACTCTCTTTCCTTTTCCTGAAGCGCTTCCTGAAAACGCCGCTCGTCGGCCTGGACATTATCTTTGTCAAGACCCTTTCCAAATCCAGAACTATAAAGTGGCACGAGCAGTTCAGGATGATTACTGGTACAATGCAAACATTCCCTGTTATTTTCTATCACCAGTTTCCAGTTGCATGCTTCAATAATATCTTTCTGGCAGGCTATTTTTGTTTTTGGCAATTCGTATGGAGCGAGATACGGAGTAAGCCTATTGCTCACCTCTTCAATGTCTGTTGGTGCAGGAGAAGTTAAGCACACATAAATAAGACCACCAATCACAGCGACCTCTATTGGATTCAATCCGAAATCTTCTTTGGGAAAATCGGCATCCATACCGCGGGCATGAAGAAGGTTTCCATCAAGATTATAAGTCCAGTTGTGATAAGGGCAAATAATCCGGCGACAATTTCCTTTTTCACCTTGCACCAGTTCATGACCGCGATGTCTGCATACATTATAAAATCCCCGTACTTCGCCGTGTTCCGTCCGTTGCAGAAAAAAAGATCGTGCTCCTAATTTTAAATTGATGTAATCGCCTGGTTTCGGAAGATCCGCCTCACAAGCCACATAAATCCATTTGCTATAGAAAATGCGCTCAAGCTCTTCTTCAAAAATTTCGGTGCTTGTATAGAAACGTGAAGGCAATGTAAATCCTGGATTAATTCCCGCTAAGGTCATGATGAATTTTTTTGTAATTTGGATTCATATACAAAATCCAAACTATTGCATAAATATAAGTTGTTATTTAATATTCCATTGGAGAAAAGGCTATAAAAAATCACGCTGAACTTATAAAAATTTTAAATAATCACATGCTGTTTTTTAGATGTATCAATTGATTAAACCAAAACCTATTGTTCAAACATGATGGATTCTCCGGTTACTGATAATAACGATCTGGCCAGTTTTGGCTATCGTCAGGAATTAAAGCGTTCGATGGGTAGCTTCTCAAGTTTTGCTGCAGGCTTTTCTTACATCTCTATTCTTACCGGTCTTTTTCAGATGTTTCATTTGGGCTATGGAGTTGCTGGCCCCGCATTTTTCTGGACCTGGCCTTTTGTGTTGGTGGGGCAATTATTAGTGGCGCTCTGTTTCGCAGAACTGGCTTCCCGGTTTCCATTGTCTGGTGGCGTTTATCAATGGGCAAAGTTCACAGGCAACCCTTTTCTTGGATGGATGACGGGTTGGATCTATCTCGCTTGTCTTGTTGTAACAATTGCTGCTGTTGCCATGGCGCTTCAGGTCAGCTTGCCACAGATTTCAGGTTCATTCCAAATCATTGGAAATTCAAATGACACAAAATCGGTTGCTGTAAACGCTATTCTATTAGGCTCTATTCTCATTGTTGTAAGTACCGTTATTAATGTCAGGGGTATTAAGTTGCTGGCGTTGATTAACAATATTGGTGTATTTACTGAACTTGTTGGAATTGTATTGTTGATCATTCTTCTGGTCATACATAAAGTAAGATCTCCTGTTAATGCTGTCGTTCATGTCAAATCTACCGGACAAGTGGCCTCATCTTTTCCAGATCTGACGATTTTATTGGCAGCAACCGCTTTGACGGCTTCTTATGTTTTGTATGGATTTGATACTGCTGGAACATTGGCAGAAGAAACACACGATCCACGCAAAAAAGCTCCCCGTGCGATTATGCAAGCTTTGCTTGCGGCCGGATCTGCAGGATTATTGGTATTACTTTTTGCTTTGATGGCAGCTCCGGATTTAGGTATGCCTGATTTGGGGAATATAAACGGAGGATTACCGATGTTGGTGAAATCAGTTTTGGGTGAGATTACCGGAAAGCTTTTCTTATGTAATGTTATTTTTGCCATTGTTGTGTGCACTTTTGCGGTTCAATCAGGAGCTGTTAGATTAATGTTCGCCATGGGGCGTGATGAGTGTCTGCCATATAGTAAATCCTTATCAGAAGTTTCTTCAAAAACACAAACTCCTGTTGTGGCTACGCTGATTTGTGGATTGGGAGCACTCATTATTATGGCAGTGAACCTTCAATTCCCAAAAGTGTTTGAGCTTGTCACTTCTATCGCTATACTTTGGGCTAATTTGGCTTACTGGATAGTGGTTGCAGTTCAATTAAAAAACAGGATTACATCAGCTCGTTCAGGAATAGATAACGATGCAAGATTTAAATTAGGCAAATGGGGATTTCCGGTAAATATTTTGGCTTTAATTTGGAGCACGTTTATGGTGGTCAATGTTTCGTGGCCGCGCACTGCAACTTATGGTTCGGAATGGTATCATCAATATGCAGCCTGGATATATACTGCAGGTTTGATTTTCATTGGCATTTTTATTTATTATTATAAATCATATAAAAACAGAAGACAAGAAATTTCTTAAAAGAATATGGCATTCACTCAGTTTATAGATGGCGCATTAACTACAAGCGCAAACAGGGAGTCCTGGATAAATTATAATCCCGCTAATAATCTTCCATTGGAAGAAGTTTATCAGGCAAACAATGAAGATATTGAAGCAGCAGTAAATTCATCAGAAAAGGCTTTTCAAATTTGGAAGACAAAAACCGGAGCAGAACGTGGGCGTGTCTTAATAAAAACGGCTGATATATTAAGATCACGATTGAAGGAAATTGCTTTGTTAGAAACGCAGGATGTCGGAAAGCCGATTTCGGAATCACTGGCAGTGGATGTTAGTTCGGCTGCAGACGCGCTTGAATATTTTGGAGGGATCGCGGCAAGTGTACATGGAGAATTTTTCGATTTGAAAAATGCCTTTGGATATACACGTCCGGAACCCTTAGGTATTTGTGCAGGAATCGGTGCATGGAACTATCCGATACAAATTGCTGCATGGAAAGTTGCTCCGGCATTGGCTTGTGGCAATTCAATGATTTTTAAACCATCTGAACTCACTCCATCAACAGCACTTGAATTGGCAAAGGCATTTATGGAAGCCGGTGCTCCATCTGGTTTGTTTAATGTAGTACAAGGTGATGGCAGAGTTGGAGCTATGTTGACCGAGCATCCTCAGATAGCAAAAATTTCATTGACAGGTTCAGTTGCAACTGGTAAAAAGATTTTCGCTGCTGCAGCAAATCAATTGAAAAGAGTAACACTTGAATTGGGTGGAAAATCTCCCTTGATAGTTTTCGAAGATGCCGATATACATAATGCTGTTTCAGCAGCTATGCTCGCTAATTTTTATACACAGGGTGAAGTTTGTTCGAATGGCACTCGTGTATTTGTACATCACAAAATCTTAGATTCTTTTTTAAAGCAATTAAAGGAGAGAACTGAAAAAATAAAAGTTGGAGACCCGTCAGATTCCGATACACAGATGGGTGCAGTTATTAGCAAAGCACATTTAGAAAAAGTTATTCGTTTTATCAATTCAGGAAAAGATGCAGGAGCAACATTGCTGACCGGAGGCATTCAACCTGAAAAAGATTTTAAAGGACGAGATATTAGTTCCGGCAATTTTTTAACACCTGCAATTTTTACTGATTGTGACGACTCCATGGAAATTTGCAAAGAAGAAATTTTTGGGCCGGTACTTTCTATACTCAGTTTTGAGTCTGAAGAAGAAGTAATTGAAAGAGCGAATAATACTGACTTCGGATTGGCGGCTGGTGTATTTACAAACGATATCAAACGCGGCCACCGCGTTATTCATCAATTGCAGGCAGGTACATGTTGGATTAATAATTATAACATCACTCCTATCGAACTTCCTTTTGGCGGATATAAACAATCAGGCCTGGGTAGAGAAAATAGCCTTGCTGCTATTCAATATTATACCCAGTTAAAAAGTGTTTATGTAGAATTAGGAAATGTAGAATCCCCTTATTAAGATGGAAAAAATTTTTGACACAATTATTATAGGAGGCGGGTCTGCCGGCTGTGTGTTGGCAAATCGCCTGAGCGAAAATCCGAACCATAAAGTGTTGGTGATTGAAGCTGGAAGAAAAGATTTCTGGTGGGATATTTTTTTGCACATGCCCGCTGCGCTTACTTATCCGATTGGCAGTAAATTTTATGACTGGCAGTATAAATCAGAGCCTGAGCCATTCATGAATAACCGGCAGGTGTATCATGCCCGCGGAAAAATATTAGGCGGCTCCAGTTCCATCAATGGAATGATCTTTATTCGCGGTAATGCATTGGATTATGAAAAGTGGGCAAAAGATCCCGGAATGGAAACATGGGATTATGCACATTGCCTTCCTTATTTTAAAAAATCTGAAAACAGAACCGCCGGAGTAAACTCCTTTCGTGGTGGCGGTGGCCCATTGAATCTTGAGACGGGGCCTGCAACCAATCCATTGTTTAGAGCATTTTTTGATTCGGCCAAACAAGCAGGTTATCCGCTTACAGATGATGTGAACGGATTCCAGCAGGAAGGTTTTGGAATGTTCGACCGCAACATAAAAAATGGAAGGCGTTGGTCTGCATCAACTGCATATTTGCATCCTGTTTTGGGCAAAAGAAAAAATCTGGAAGTAATCTGCAATGCGCTTGTCACCAAAATTCTTTTCTCTGGGAATCGTGCAACCGGAGTAGAATTTGAAAAGGGAAATAATCTACATAAAGTAACAGCAGGTGAGGTTATCTGTTGCGGAGGAGCCATTAACTCTCCCCAGATTCTACAACTATCAGGCATTGGTGATCCTGTAATTTTGAAATCAGCAGGAGTTGAAGTGATACAAGATCTTCCGGGTGTTGGAGAGAATTTACAAGATCATTTGGAAGTATATATTCAATATGCCTGCAAAAAACCAGTAAGCGTTTGGCCGGCATTGAAATGGTATAACAAACCTTTTGTAGGCTTGCAATGGATGTTGCTTAAGAAAGGGCCAGCCTCAACGAATCATTTCGAAGGCGGAGGATTTATCAGAAGCAATGAAACAGTTGCTTATCCTAATCTTCAATTTCACTTTTTGCCTTTGGCAATACGATATGATGGCACCTCTCCGTCAGGAGGACATGGCTACCAGGTGCATGTTGGTCCGATGAACTCTGATGCACGCGGATCTGTTCAAATCAAATCATCGGATCCAAAAGAAAAACCAGCGATCCGGTTTAATTATCTTTCTACTGAACAAGATAGACGAGAGTGGGTGGAAGCTATCCGCTGCGCGCGAAAGATTTTAAATCAGCCAGCGATGGAAGAATTTAATGGCGGAGAACTTTCACCAGGGCCAGCCATTGATACTGATGAGCAAATATTAGACTGGGTTCGTCGTGATTCAGAAACAGCCTTGCATCCATCCTGCACTTGCCGAATGGGCATAGATGATATGTCTGTAGTAGATCCGCTCACGTTGAAAGTACATGGCATCGAAGGTTTAAGAGTGGTAGATGGAAGTGTAATGCCTTACGTAACTAACGGCAACCTATATGCGCCGATTATGATGATCGCAGAAAAGGCAGCCGATATTATTTTAGGAAATCAACCGCTTGCGCCAGAAAAAACTGATTTTTACAGAAAGCCAAATTAACCTGAAGATTATTTTCAGGTTAGCCATTGATATAAGTAATTGCAAGAAATCTATTCATAACGTCAATGCATATCTAAAAATAAAGGAAGATTTTTTTACAATCTCTTCTTATAAAATCCTGATTGGTTATCAGGTGTTGCTCTTGTTAGTACCTCATGAATCAAAAATAAATTTCGCAACCACATTCTGTATATTTATATCAGAATAGCTTTCAAATTATTTCTCATTTTATCAAAATGCTTATGAAGCCTGCTAATTACCGTATATATATTTTATGTCTCTTTATTCTACTGTGTTCTTGTTCTATTCATGCTCAATCAGTTTATTACCCTGATTCTGTTTGGGTGAAAAAGAAACCATCTGAATTAAAAATGAATGCGCAGCTATTGGATAGTGCAGTGAGCTTCGCTGTTCATCACGATAGCAAAACAAATTATGATCTCAGGATTGCTGATTATGAAGCATACGCTGATGAGCCTTATTTCAAGATATTGGGACCAACAAAAGACAGAGGTAAGCCTGCCGGTATCATTATTAAAAACGGCTATATCGTTGCTGAATGGGGCGATGTGAAAAGAGTAGACATGACTTTCAGTGTCACAAAAAGTTATTTATCGACAGTGGCAGGACTCGCTATTGATAAAGGCCTTATTAAAAATGTTGATGAGCCTGTGAATGAATATGTGACTGACAACACATTTGATGGAGCACATAATTCAAAAATTACCTGGAGGCATTTGCTGACCCAGTCTTCCGATTGGTCTGGCAATCTTTTTGGCTTATATGATTGGGCTGACAGGCCGTTTCCTAGAGATGCAGGAATTGATGCGTGGAAGAACAGAAATCTTTTTGAGCCCGGCACTCATTTTAAATATAATGATGTCAGGGTGAACCTGCTTGCCTATTCGCTTTTGCAGGTGTGGCGAAAACCATTACCGGTTGTTCTGAAAGAAAAAATAATGGATCCTATCGGCGCATCTTCAACATGGCGCTGGTATGGATATGATAATTCATTTGTAAATATTGATGGCCTCATGATGCAGTCAGTGAGCGGCGGTGGCCATTTTGGTGGTGGCCTTTTTATAAACACAATTGATCAGGCAAAGTTTGGCTTACTTTTTTTGAGAAAAGGAAAATGGAAAGATCAGCAGCTTATTTCTGAAAGCTGGGTGAAAGCAGTGCAGCAACCTTCTTTAGCAAATAAATCATATGGCTTTATGTGGTGGCTCAATGCAGACGGAAGATATAAAGATGTTTCGCGGAATATTTATATGGCCGAAGGGTTTGGCGGGAATTTTATTGTGGTGGATAATGAAAATGATATGGTGATGGCTGTCCGTTGGCTCGAGCCTTCTCAGTTGAATGAGTTTGTTAAATTAGTAGTAGCTTCTGTTGAAAAAAAATAATTAAAACATTTTCTTTCTCACATATAATAGATTACGAAATTTCAAAAATTCGCAAAGCTACCTCTTCATTATATTTGTTCAAAAAACAAATTGCATGAGAGCAACAAGAAACCTGATCATACCCGCATTTATTTTTTCTTTTGCACAACAAATAGCTGCACAGAATCTAGTCAAATATGTAAAACCGATCATCGGCACAGAACGCATGGGGCATACATATCCTGGCGCAACGGTGCCTTATGGAATGGTGCAGTTAAGTCCTGAAACAGATACGCAGAGTTATGACCTGAATGGAAAATATAATCCCGATGTGTACAAATATTGCGCGGGTTATCAATATGAGGATAAAACAATTGTTGGTTTCAGTCACTCACATTTCAGCGGTACAGGACATTCCGATCTCGGCGATTTTTTAATTATGCCTGAAGTGGGAACGCTAATGTTGAATCCCGGAACTGCAGATAAACCGCATAGTGGCTTTCGTTCTGCCTATTCGCACAGCACAGAAGTGAGTGAAGCAAATTATTATAAAGTGAAACTCGAAGATCCGAATGTGATCGCTGAAATGACGACTACAACACGCGTAGGTTTTCATCAATACACATTTCCGAAATCTGATGAGTCGCATATTATTTTAGACCTGATGGCGGGAATATATAATTATCCCGAAAAAAATGTGCGTACGTATTTGCGCATTGTGAACGACACATTAGTAACCGGCTATCGCGAAACAAATGGCTGGGCAAGAACACGCACTTTGTATTTCGCGATGGTTTTTTCCAAACCATTCATTCATCATGGATATAAAAATTTTTCCGGAAGAACTGTTTATGGAGGCTTTTGGGGGCAGTTTAACCGCACACCAGATTTCCCTGAAATAACAGGCAGGCAAATACGTGCATATTTTGATTTTAAAACCGAAGAGAATGAAAAGATAAAAATAAAAATGGCGTTGTCACCCGTCAGTATGGAAGGCGCATTGAATAATCTTCGTTCAGAAACTCCGAGCTGGGATTTTGAAAAAATAAAAAATGAAGGACAGCAACAATGGGAAAAAGAATTAAGCAAGATCATTGTTAAGAGCGACAACAAAGATGAATTGGAAAACTTTTACACATCGATGTATCATGCAATGATCAACCCGACTGTGTATATGGATGTTGATGGGAGCTACCGCGGGCTCGATCAAAGCAATCACAAAACGGATGGCTTTATTAATTACACTACATTTTCATTGTGGGATACACACCGTGCATTGCATCCGTTGTTCAACATCATCGACCCCAAACGCAATTCAGATATGGTGCGTTCGATGCTCGCACATTTTGATCAGAGCCCTGAGCACATGCTGCCGGTATGGTCAAACTCTGCCAATGAAAACTGGTGCATGAGCGGTTATCACAGTGTATCTGTAATTGCAGATGCGATCGTAAAAGGAAATGCAACAGGTGTTAATGAAAATAAAGCGTTGGATGCATGCGTTGCAACTGCACGCCACCGCGATTATGCAGGCATCGGTTATTATATGGATATGGGTTATATACCTGATGAAAAAAACGGCGTTTCTGTTTCATCAACGTTAGAGTATGCGTATGATGACTGGTGTATTGCGCAACTCGCAAAAAAATTAAACCGCACGGAAATTTATAATGAATTTGAAAAGCGTTCCGAAAATTATAAAAATGTTTTTGACAACGCTTCCGGTTTTATGCATCCGAAATTAGCGGATGGAACGTTCAGAAAAAATTTCGATCCGTTCACAACTATTAATCAAGGTTTCATTGAGGGCAATGCATGGAATTATACGCTGTATGTTCCGCATGATCCTTCAACGCTGATCAAAATGATGGGAGGTGATAAACGTTTTATCGTTTATGTTGATTCCTTATTTAGCTACGATCTGCCTGATAAATATTTTGCAGAAACAGAAGACATCACCCGCGATGGTATCATTGGAAACTATGTGCATGGAAACGAACCATCGCACCATGTTGCCTATCTGTACGACTGGACAAACAAACCGTGGAAAACGCAGGAAAAGATCCGCATGATCTTAAAAAGAATGTACAAACCAACTCCTGATGGTTTAGGTGGTAATGATGATACCGGGCAAATGAGTGCGTGGTATATTTTCAGTACGCTTGGTTTTTATCCTGTTGCTCCTGCATCCGATCAATATGCAATTGGCAGTCCATCGATAAACGGTGCAACACTACAATTGCAAAATGGAAAAACATTTACTATAGATGTAAAAAATCAAAGTGATAAAAACGTGTACATTCCAAAAATTTTGCTGAACGGTGCAGTATTAAAAAGTTTATTTATCACACATGAAGATATTATGAATGGCGGAACGCTAACATTCTATATGTCTCCGAAACATGCATGAGAAGAATATTGAGTTTTCAAGTGAGGCTTTTGGAAAACAGAGTTGGTGAAGTAATTATTGAAGCAGCCAAATTTTTATCAGTTGGCAAATAACTTCAGAAGAAAGAACAAAAGATGCTCCGGATGAATCAGAGCATCTTTTATTCGCTCAAATTAATTCATGCCGCCCGATGCTAATAATGTTTCTCCGGTTATCCAACCTGCATCATCGCTGGCAAGGAACACTGCAATTTTACCAATGTCGCTTGGTATCCCGATTCGTCCGAGTGGTGTTTGTGATTCTACAGTTTTTTGAAAATCGCTGCCGATAATACCTGCTGTATGCGCGCCTTCCGTTTCTACCATTCCCGGAGACAGAGAGTTGACGCGGATTTTGCGTGAACCTAATTCCTGCGATAATGAACGGGTAACCGTATCAACAGCAGCTTTGGTTGCAGAGTATACAGCTCCTGTTGCAAGGCCTTTCGCTGCCACAGAACTAATATTAATAATGCTGCCACCTTTTTCATCAAACAGCCCTGCAGCTTTTTGCGATGCAAGTATCAAGCCCAGCACATTCAGATTAAACTGACGATGAAAATGTTCTTCAGTGATTGCTTCGAGTGGAGAGAATTCATACACACCTGCATTGTTTACTAAAATATCAATCCTTCCGAATTTTGTTTTTGTTTCATCGAACAAACGCTCGATGTCGGCTTTCTTTGAAAAGTCACCTTGTATCGCAATTGCTTTTCCGCCATTGCTTACAATTTCATTCACTACTTTATCTGCGCCTTCTTTGCTGGTGGAATAATTCACTACCACTGTCGCGCCTTCTGCTGCAAAATGTGTGGCGATAGATGCGCCGATTCCTTTTGATGCGCCGCTTACCACGGCGACTTTGTTTGTTAATTTTTTCATGATTGTATTTTTAATTTTTTTGTTACACGATTTTTTTCGAATTACACGAATTGCTCTTATCACTTACTACTCACCACTTATTACTTGCATCTCATCTCCATCCCCCACCCAACGATTTATACAATTCAATATTTGCAGTGAGCTGCGCTTGCTTTAATGAAGCGAGTTCGAGTTCACCTTGCAATGAATTGCTTTGCGCAGTGATGACTTCCAGATAAGTTGCTAATCCATTTCGAAAAAGCTGATTGGCATTTCCGATGGCTTGTTGCAATGTGTTCACACGCGTTGCAGCAATGCTTTGTTGTTCTTTTAATTTTTTGATTTTTATTAATGCATCAGAAACTTCGCCGACTGCATTTAGTACCGTGCTCCTGAAATTGATGACTGCTTTTTCACGATTCACTTTTGCAAGCTCATATTGCGTTTGCAATTGTTTTCGCTGAAATAATGGTTGTGTAATTCCTCCTGCAACTGCACCGAATAATGATGCAGGTATGTTGAACCAGTTACTTATTTTAAAAGAATTGATGCCAGCTTGCGCCGTGATGCTTAATGACGGATACATATTTGCTTTGGCAATTCCCGTTTGTGCATTAGCAAGGTCGATGGCAAGCTCATTTGTTTTTACATCTGGTCTGCGGTTGAGCATTTCTGCGGGTATGCCTGTGGGTGAATTTTCAGGAACAGCAACAGTGCTCAATGTGATGTTGCGTTTTATAGTTGTTGGTAACACTCCTGTTAAAATACTCAATGCATTTTCCTGAATAGTTATTTCCTGTTCGAATTGTGGGACGAGCTGCACCGCAACCAAACGTTGCGCATCGGCTTGCTGTATTGCCAATGCGGTTTGTTGCCCTGCATCGTATTGAAGCCTGATCATTTTTAACGTGCTGTCGTTCAATAATACATTCTGCTTTGCGATACTCAATTGCTCATCGAGCATGAGCAAGTTATAATACGACTGTGCGATGTTGGCTACAATACTTGTCTGTATTGCTTTTCGCGCCTCCGTAGTTTGCAGGTATTGTGCTAATGCAATTGCTTTTTGCTCTTTTATCTTTCCCCAGATATCAGCTTCCCATGAAAGGCTGACATTGGCAGAATAATCTTCGATATACGATTTACCAAGAAATTGCGACAAACTTATCCCATTCAGACTATTGTCTGATGGTCTTGTTATGCTTCCTGTAACATTCAGGTTTGCATCTGGTAAATATGCATATTTAGTTTGCTTCAATACCAATTGTGCTGACTGAATATTTTTCAATGCGTATTGCATATCGTAATTGTTTGCGATAGCACTGTCGATTAAGTTTTGCAAAGTCTGATCGGTGAAGAATTGTTTCCAGCCGATGTCTGCAATGCTTGCTGTATCAGTTATTGACGCATCTCTGAAAGCCGCTGGCAGAGCAGGTTGCGGCTTCTCTATATCTTTGGACACTTTGCATGCACTGCTAAAAATCAATGCTATAAATGCAACATATTTTATGAATGAATTTTCCATAACGATTTCTTTTCTACTTAATTTTCGATTTACACGAAGCAGCCATTTGTGATGCTCCGTTGAATAATGTTACTTCAGTACAAGAGTGCGATCCGCCGCGGCGGACAAGCTACAAGAATGCTTAATAGTGTTCCACTGTTTGTACTATACTAAAATTAATCTGCATAAGCGCCGTCTTCAATTTCATAATTCCTGCTGAATTTCTCGCGCAGGTATTGAATTATTTTTGAGAACATGATGATTTTGTTTTTAGGTTGTTGATGAACGTTAGATTGCATAAGATGTGGTTGCTGGTTGTGTGACGATTTTCTTTCTGCTGATTTTTTCCTGCAAGTATTGAAAAATGACGAACAACACGGGAATCACAAACACGCCAAGTATAACGCCGGTGAGCATTCCGCCGACTGCGCCCGTGCCGATGGAACGGTTACCGCGTGCTGATGCGCCTGTTGCACGCATGAGCGGAATCAACCCGACGATGAATGCGAATGATGTCATTAATATCGGGCGAAGCCTGAGTCTTGATGCTTCAAGTGCTGATGCGATGAGCGCCATGCCTGCTCTTCTGCGCTGCAATGCATACTCAACAATTAAGATCGCGTTTTTAGATAATAATCCGATGAGCATAATCAAACATACCTGCACATAAATATTATTATCAATGCCCATCATGTTGATGAAAAGCAGCACACCAAAAACTCCAAGTGGAATTGTAAGTATAATCGCAAGCGGAAGTATATAACTTTCATATTGTGCTGCTAATAAAAAATATACAAACACCAGACTCATAATAAATATGATAACAATTTGTGAGCCCGACTTTTTTTCTTCACGCGTCATGCCTGTCCACTCATATCCAAAACCGCGAGGCAAAGATTCTTTTGCAGTTTCTTCAATGGCTTTGATAGCATCGCCAGTACTATAACCAGGTTTTGGAACGCCATTAATAACAACTGCATTGTAAAGGTTATTTCTTGTAACAGTTTCCGGTCCGTACACACGCTTGAGCGTTACGAGCGCATCGACAGGAACCATTTTGCCGTCAGCATTTTTTACATAAATATTATTGAGCGATTCAGGATTGTTGCGATACTCCGCATCAGCTTGTGCCATCACACGATAATATTTCCCAAAGCGGTTGAAGTCGCTTACAAAACTGCTTCCGTAAAACACCTGCATGGTTTGCAACAGGTCGCTAACGTTAACGCCTAACTGTCGCGCCTTTTCATTATCAATTTCAATTTCGTATTGCGGGTTGCCCGCAGCAAAAGTGGTGAATGCATAAGCGATTTCTTTTTTCTGCATCAATGCGCCGAGAAATGCATGCGTTGTTGAATCTAATTTGCGCATGCTTCCATTGGTTCTATCTTGTAGCATAAATTCAAATCCGCTCACATTACCGAAACCTTGTATCGTTGGGAATGTGAAGAAGAACGCATTCGCATCTTTCACTTGCGCTGCCACTTTCATTGTCATTTGTGCTGATATCGCATCTAAATTTTGAACAGCGCCTCTTTCACTCTGTGGTTTCATTCTGATAAACCCTGCACCATAAGGAGAAGCATTTGCATTAGAAATAAAATTCAACCCTTCAATCTGGTAATGATTTTTTGTGATGGGCTCATTCTTCACGATGTCTTCAATTTCTTTCATCGCTTTGTGCGTTCTCTCTAATGAACTTCCCGGAGGCGTGTTCACTGCATATAATAAAAAGCCCTGGTCTTCTGTCGGGATAAATCCTGTTGGCGTTGTTTTCGTCATGGAGAAAGTAACGATTGCAACCAACGCCAAGCCTCCAATCGCAATCCATTTTCTTTTGATTAAAAACTGAATCGATTTAATATACTTCTCTGTCATTGCAGTAAAGCCTGTGTTGAACGCTGCAAAGAATCTTGCAGAAAAACTTTTTTTCGCAACATGATTTTCATCTGCATGTGGATTTTTTAATACCAATGCGCACAAAGCCGGACTAAGCGTTAATGCATTCACCGCAGAAATTAAAATCGCAATGGCTAATGTGAATGCAAACTGCCTATAGAAAACGCCTGCTGGCCCCTGCATAAAACCGACAGGAATAAATACAGCAGCCATAATTAATGTGATGGAGATAATCGCTCCCGATATTTCATTCATCGATTCAATCATCGCATCCATTGCGGATAGCCGTGACCGTTCCATTTTTGAGTGCACGGCTTCCACCACAACGATGGCATCATCCACCACAATCCCGATTGCCAACACCAATGCAAATAATGTAAGCAGGTTAATACTGAATCCAAACAATCGCATAAAAAAGAAAGTGCCTATAATAGCGACTGGTACTGCAATTGCAGGGATTAATGTAGAACGAAAATCCTGCAGGAAAATAAACACCACGATGAACACCAAGATAAATGCCTCAATCAAAGTTTCTTTCACCTGGCTAATAGACGCATCCAAAAATTCTTTGGAATTGTACATGATAACCGGCTCAACACCTTTCGGCAAAGTCGTTGCAAATTCTTTCAACTGATGTTCTGCTTCAGTTAATATATCATTCGCATTTGAACCAGCAGTTTGAAAAATCGCAACACCAGAAGTTGGCTTTCCATTTAATAAACTGTTTGCAGTATATGCTGATGAACCAAACTCAACGCGTGCAACATCTTTTAAGCGAATGGCAGAACCACCTGCCGTTGCTTTGATAATAATATTTTCATAATCGCCCGGCTGATTTAATTTGCCTTTATACTTCAACACATATTCAAAAACTTCTTTACTGTTTTGTCCTAATCTTCCCGGCGCTGCTTCGAGGCTTTGGTCTTTGATTGCATTTGTTACATCTTGTGGAGAAAGATTATACGCTGTTAGTCTATCCGGCTTCAACCAAATGCGCATCGAATAATCACGCGTACCAAATGGTTGCGCCTGACCAACTCCGGGTATACGTTGTAGTTGGGGCACTAAATTTATCTTGATATAATTCTGCAAAAAAGTTTCGTTGTAAGAAGTGTCGCTGCTTTTCAATGCAACGAACATGATAATACTGTTCTGCACCTTCTGCGTTGAAACGCCCGCCTGCACTACTTCCTGTGGTATCTGACTAATCGCTTTCGACACACGGTTCTGCACATTCACGGCAGCAATATCAGGGTCCGTGCCTTGTTTGAAATAAACATTCAACGACATCGTTCCATCATTGCTCGAGTTGGAAGTCATGTATGTCATGTTCTCCACACCGTTGATTGATTCTTCAATCGGCGTCGCAACAGAACGCGCAACCACTTCCGCATTCGCACCCGGATAAGATGCCGTGACTTGCACCGTCGGCGGTGCGATATCCGGGAACTGCGTGATAGGCAAAGTGGTCAGCGAAATAATTCCCAGCAACAGTAAAATGATAGAGATGACCGTTGAGAGAACTGGTCTCTCAATAAATTTTTGTAACATAAATTATCAAATGATTTTGTTGGTTGAAAAGCAATAAAACTTGATTGCTTATTACTCTGTTTTATTTTTTATATAGCAAGCATTAGTTCTCAACATTAATTGTCTGAACCATGGTTTTAACCTTATTTACCTGATTTAACTGAAGATAAGTTGAAGTAAAGAAGTCGCTCAGATGCATCAGATAAATCAGGACAAAATCGTGGTTTAGAAAGGATTCACTTTCGTCAAGCTATCCATCGATATCAATTGCGGATTTATTTTCATCCCGTCCTGCAATCTTCCCAATCCTGAATACACAATCTTATCTCCGGTTTTTAAACCACTTGCAACAACATAATAATTCCCTGCTCTGCCTGTTACTGCGATAGGCTTGCCCGTTACTTTGCTGCTGTCACTAACAGTGAACACAAAAATTTTATCCTGTGTTTCAAATGTGGCTTCTTGTGGAACGATGATGGAAGTGGATGCTTGTTGAGGTACTCTTATTTTTCCTGTATTACCTGAACGAAGTAATCCTAAGGCATTTGGAAATGTTGCACGGAAATTAATCGTACCGATTGATTTATCAAATTGTCCTTGCACTACTTCTACTTTTCCTTTTTGCGGGTAAATGCTGTTGTCAGACAAAAGCAATTCAACCTGGGGAAGCTGTTTTATTTTTTCTTCAATCGTGTTGCCCGCTATTTGTTTTTTGAATTGCAAGAAATCAGTTTCGCTCATCGAAAAATAAACACGCATTTCTTTTGTTTCAGAAAGCATCGTCAATGCATCCACAGTGCTTCTTCCAACAAGGCTTCCCGTTTTCAAAGGAATTTTCCCGATGAACCCATCAGCAGGTGCAGTGATATTTGTAAATCCAAGATTAATACTTGCAGATGCAACTGCAGCTTGTGCCTGTGCAACATTTGCTTTTGCAGCATCATACGCAGCCTTTGCAGATTTTAATTGCACATCTGATATCACATTGTTCTGTACAAGCGGCGCTAATTTTTCTACATTGATAGAAGCATTTTCCAGCGCAGCTTTTGCAGATTGCAGATTTGCATTTGCATTATTCAGTTGCTCCTGATAAGGACGCGCATCAATATGAAACAATAATTGCCCTTTATGAACAGCAGCGCCTTCATCTACATAAATTTTATCTAAGTAACCATCCACTTGCGGACGAATTTCTATATCGCGGCTACCTTCCAGCGAAGCAGTAAACTCCTTATATGTAGAAACAGGATATGTATTGAGGCTGATGACTGGTAAAGTTTGCTCCGGCATTCCTGCAACCGGCGCAGATGATGCGCTGTTGCAACTTTGCAACGCGAGCTCTGAGAAAAATAATGCCAATATCAGGATAGGCATTACTGTTAGTTTTGAAATTCTTGTCTGGTTCATAGTATTCATTGTTTGCTTGATAATTAATTAACATTGGTAGAAAACCTAACAGCGTTAGGAAAAAGAACAAAAAAAATGAGTTCTTTGTTTACAGGTTTTTAATAAAAGCAGCAACCGTGTCGTCCATGACTTTTTTGTTCATGGTAGAAGTGATATCTGAAGTACGCATGATCATGATTGAAATCAGCCCGTGAATAACGCTCCAGAAAGCGTGCGTTTTAAAACAGGCTTCGTCCTGATTTGATTTTTTCTTTTCTATCACTTGCTCAATGGCATCGTATACAAAATCGTTAAAAGCATTTACTTCCGGTTTCATTTTGCCGGCACCGCAACAAGGCATTCCCAAACCATACATCAACTGGTAATATTCTTTATGTTTGAATGCAAAGTTCCAATAAGCATTAGCCAGCGCTTTTATCTGTTCTTCCGGGTTATCGTATTTTTTTACAACAGCCTCTAATTTCTCCTGCAACAACCGAAACCCATCCATCGAAATCTCAAATAAAATCGCTTCTTTGTTTTCAAAATAATCATACACCACAGGCACACTGTAATCGATGGCATCTGCAATCTTGCGAATCGAAAGCGCCTGCCATCCATCTTCCTTCACGATTTTAAGAGAGACATCCAGGATTTTACTCCTCGTTTCTTCTTTCAATCGTTGCACTCTGTCTTTAATAGCCATGGTAGCTCCTTATTAATGGCGTTAAGTTTCCTAACACCGTTAGGCAAAGTTAACAGCATTAGCTTTTCATTTCCAAATAAATTTTAAAAAATATTTTTTCAGGCGTTGGTTTATGAATGAAATCACTCTCAAAAATTTAAAATTATTTTTTATGTCCTGAGCCAATGGCTACTATTAAGCTTTACTTGCAGCTTGTCCGCCGCGGCGGATCGCACTCTTGTGCGGAAGGAATTCTATTGGGCGATTAGTAGGAAAATGAAAAGCTAAACAAACAATTTTCCATACATTCAACCATGAAAAATTCTTTAAAACTGTTTGTCGTATTAAACGCTGCCTTTATTTTACTTGCTTTCATTCCTGTTAATACAACTGCCCAGACTAATAAAGATGCTTTTATTAATGGTGATGCATTGCCCGATGCGCCGGAACT
>DATGIX010000129.1:0-12291 GCA_035295505.1 Puia sp.
AATATTGCCCACCATGTTTGATCGTAATTTCTTTCAGCGCTTTTGTGCTGCTCATGTTGCTTACTGTGTTGCCTTTCTTTTTTCCAAGCACATAGTCTGCTACAGCAACAAGCGTATATTCTTCACCGAACATGCTGCCATCTTCGTTCACAAAACATAAGCGGTCAACATCCGGGTCTACAGCAATACCAAAGTCTGCTTTTGATTTTTGAACAGTGGCACTTAAGGCAACGAGGTTTTCAGGAAGCGGCTCGGGATTGTGTGCAAACTTTCCATTCACTTCTCCATTCAGCACAATCACATCTTCAACTCCAAGTGCTTTTAATAATGCAGGAACTGCTGTTGCGCCAGTAGAATTAATGGCATCAACAACAACCTTGTAATTTTTTTTCTTTATAGATTCAACATCCACCAGCGGGTAATTCACTACTGCATCAATGTGTTTTTGCAGATATGAATTATTGAAACTGTGCGTGCCTAATTTATCAATGGAAGAAAAAATAAAATCTTCTTTTTTTGCTTTTTCAAGAACAGTAGCGCCATCGCTTGCGCTGATAAATTCACCGAGATGATTTAGTAGTTTCAATGCATTCCATTCTTTAGGATTATGGCTTGCAGTAATAATAATTCCACCGGCAGCTTTTTCCCAAACAACAGCAAGCTCAACAGTAGGTGTAGTGGAAAGGCCAAGGTCAATGACATCAAGACCGAGGCTTGTTAATGTGCTGGTGACGATATTCGAAACCATCGTGCCGCTAATGCGTGCATCACGGCCGATTATAATTTTATTTCCTTTATTGTTCTGCTTCACCCAACTGCCATAAGCTGCAGTGAACTTCACAATATCGAGTGGGGATAAGGTTTCGTCGGGCTTTCCGCCAATTGTTCCCCTGATTCCTGAAATGCTCTTTATCAATGCCACAGTTTCGCTCTTTTTTATGGATTAAATAGTTGTGCAAAAATAATGTTTTGGTTTCACGTAAAATGAAACGGCTTTAGAAATTCATGGAATTAAATGTTATTAAAAAAATGTTCTAAAATTTTTACGTTTTATGGGTTACCTCTGGCAAAAGTTTAACGGAACATGGGTAGAAACTAATATGAGCTATAATGAAAAATTATTAACAAAGATTCCCCAGAGTGTTTTCACGCAACGGGCGCAAAGAATGCAACGAAGCAAAGCTTGATAAATTTTCCGTTGTGCTCTTTGCTTTCGTTGCCTCGTTGCGTGAAACAATATTTGCTCCTTATTTTTGCAAAAACGCTTTCATGCAAGTTTCTACCGACTGGTTCAGGGAATGGTTCAACTCGCCTTATTATCACAAACTTTATTTTGAAAGAGATGAAAAAGAAGCAGCATCTTTTATTAATCATTTGCTTGGCTATTTAAAACCTTCCTCTGATGCAAACATGCTTGATGTCGCATGCGGAAGAGGAAGACATGCCAGGATGCTTGCTGCCAAAGGTTTTGACGTAACAGGCTTTGACCTTTCACCACAAAACGTTCAATATGCTAAACAGTTCGAGAGTAATAATCTTCATTTTTATGAACATGATATGCGATTGCCTTTCTGGATAAATTATTTTGATTATGCTTTCAATCTTTTCACCAGTTTCGGGTATTTCCGGACGGAGCGTGAAAATTATAATGCAGTGCGCACGGTTTGCCAGTCATTGAACAACAATGGAGTTTTTGTGTTGGATTATCTCAATTCTCGTTGTGCAGAAGATAATCTGGTGCATAAAACAAGCAGGGAAATTGATGGCGTTCATTATTACATCACCAAATGGTTTGATGAAACGCATTTCTATAAAAAGATAATCATTGAGGACGAGCAGTTGAAAGAACCACTTGAGTTTGTTGAGAAAGTTGCTAAGCTCAGCATCGGAGATTTCACAGAAATGTTCGCATATAACGGAATGCAATTGCAGCAAATTTTTGGAGATTATGAATTGAATGATTACGATGCAAAAAAATCTCCGAGATTGTTGATGGTTGCGAAGAAAATAAGGAATCAGAAATAATGAATGAGGAATGAGAAAGTAATGGAGACAAACTTTCTCATTCCTTATTCCTCATTTCTAATTTCTCAAGGTTGCGAAATATCTTTCTTCGTTAAAAAAGGATTGTTTTTAGCTTCTCTTAAAACAGAGTCACATCGTTTGGATTTGCACATTTATTTTTTCTAAATTTGAGTGGAGAATATTTCAACCCAACCTGCTCACATGCAACCTGTGGCAACTATTCAAACACCAGATTTAGTTTCTCTGCTCAAAGAAAAAAGCAGTGAGGGATTCAGTATTTTATACGATAAATATGCTCCTTATCTTTTTGGCGTTGTCTGCAAAATTGTTCAGGATTCTGCTACAGCCGAAGATGTGCTGCAGGAAGTGCTTGTGAAAGTGTGGAAAAATATTGAAACTTATGATGAAAGCAAGGGGGCGTTTTATACCTGGCTCATCAACATTACCCGATATACGGCAATCGATTATCTGCGCTCCAGCCAAAGAAAACAGCGCCTAAAAAACCAAATCGCTTTGGCAAGCGAATATATGGAAGAGAAGCATTCGCATGCTTTTTCTGAAAGCCTTGGGCTGAAGGCGATAGTTGCAAAACTGGAGCCCAAATACCGTGAGGTGATTGACTTGCTATATTATTACGGGCATACGCAGGATGAGGTATCAAAAATACTCGACCTGCCATTGGGTACTGTGAAAACACGTGCACGCGCAGGATTGCAAATACTAAGAAACCAGTTAACGTAATGGATATAAAAGCATACATCGAATCGGGAATTATTCAGGATTATTGCCTCGGCATTTTAAGCAGCAGCGAAAATGCAGAAGTGGAAAAAAATGCATCGCTTCATACTGAAGTGAAAAATGAAATTGAAGCGTATCAAAAAGCACTTGAAAAATATTCAATGAGCTTTGCGCAAAATGTTCCTGCTAATCTGAAATCAAAAACATTGGGTTTGCTTGATAATCTTGCAAAAGAAAAAAATGCGCAGCCAGATCACCTTCCATTGCTCAATAAATTCAGCGATTATCATAATTGGTTGCGGATCGTAAAACCATTGCTTCCTTCAGAATTAAAGAAAGATACTTTCATCAAAGTACTTCGCGAAGAAGATGATGTGATGCAGATTGTGATGTGGGTGAAAAATTATTATCCTGATGAAGTTCATCACGACCTTGATGAATGTTTTATGATACTTGAAGGTGAATGCGAATGCCATGTGGAAGATAAAATTATAAAATTAGGCGCCGGAGATTTTTTTGATGTGCCACTTCATAAACATCACGACGTGAAAGTTACAAAAGGGCCTGTGCTGGCGGTTGTGCAGCGGTTGAAAGTCGCGTGAAGAAATAAGGAATTAGAAATTAGTAATGAGGAATTGGAAAGTGATTGGAGCTTTCAATTCCTTTTTTGTTTTAATACCAGTGCAAATAGAATTTAATAAATTTACTTCTCAAAATTCTCTCATGGTTAATCATCCAAACAAACAAGACAGAAGAAGATTTATTTCAACGTCGTTAAAAGCAGCGGGTGCAACTGCATTCATGAATATTCCGTTTGCAGGCAATGCAAAAAATTTTTCTTTCGAAAAAGATTACACAGTTCAGGATGTAATTGATATTATTCTAAAAAAAATACCTGGAGCGCCTTTTTCGCTAACTGTCGATACCATTAAGAGCGGCAGCGCTTCAAATAAAGTAACAGGCATTGTGACGACCATGTTTGCAACGGTGAATGTAATAAAAGCAGCAGCAAAACTGAATGCTAATTTCATCATTGCGCATGAACCCACTTTTTATAATCATGAAGATGATGTGAACTATGTTCCAAATAATGATATAGTGAAACATAAGCAAGCATTGTTGCAGGAATACAATATTACCGTATGGCGCTTTCACGATTATTGGCATTCTTATAAACCTGATGGAATTGGTTACGGAGTTTTGAAAAAAGCAGGCTGGCTTTCTTATTATGAAGAAGGAAAAAGAATAATAAAAATCCCGGCAATGAACTTGCAAAATCTGGCGGCGCATTTAAAATCAACATTGAATATTGCACATGTAAGAGTGATTGGAAACATGAGCCAATCATGCGAGCGCATTGCATTAATGCCTGGTGCAGCAGGTGGACAAGCTCACATTTCTATTGTTGAAAAAGAAAAACCTGATGTGCTTGTAGTTGGCGAAGTGCATGAATGGGAAACTGCAGAATACATCAGGGACTCATTAGCGCTCGGTGGAAAAACTTCATTGATTGTTCTCGGTCATTCGCAAAGCGAAGAGCCGGGAATGGAATATTTGGTTGAATGGCTGCAGCCAAAAACACCAGGATTGAAAATTACTCATATTGCTTCGAATAACCCGTTTGAATGGGTCTGAGGAGAGTGGTAAGTGATAAGTGATAAGTATAGTAAGTGGTAAGTAAGTTTGAAGTATTCACAATTCACCATTGACCATTCACGATATGAACATCGATTCTTTTCATCATCTCGAAACAGTCAGAAAAATAATTCTTGTTCTTCCGGGAGTGGAGGAATATTCCTGTTATGGAACGCCGGGTTTTAGGGTGAACAAAAAATTTATCTGCAGGTTAAGAGAAGATGGAGAAACACTTGCGGTTAGGATTGATGAGAGAGACAAATGGATGAAGAAAAATCCTTCCGTTTATTTTATCACTGAACATTATCAAAATTATCCAAGCGTGCTTGTGCATCTTTCAAAAGTGAAAAATGCAGAACTAAAAATTTTGTTGACTGAAGCTTGGAAATCGCGAGCAACTAAAAAGCAGTTGAAAGAACAGGAGGATTTGAAATAGTCATGATGTTACATCAACTTTCTAATTTCCCATTACTAATTTATAATTTAAAGATGATCTTGCTTCAACATCAGCGCCTGAATCTGTTTCAAAGTCGCTTCCATTCCTTGTGGGCTGCCATCTAGGAAAATCACATTTCCTTTTCCTATTTCTGCAAAATTTTTCAACGCTTCAGTCCACATGCTGAAGAGAATAACATTCGTATCAAGATTTGCTTTCTTCATTTGCTCTGCAGCTTCGCTCATACCTTTTGCCACCTCTTCTCTGAACAACGCAACACCCTGACCGCGGAGCATTGCAGCTTGTTTCTCTGCTTCTGCAGAAATTTTGATGGCGTTGCCTTCTGCTTCGGCTGCTTTTGTTTTGGTGATTAATAATGCCTGCCCTTCATTTTCTGCTGCGGCTTTCAGGTTATTACTCGCCACCACTTTGCTCATCGAATCAATAATCGCCTGATCGAAAGTGATGTCGTTGATTTGAAGGTCCATTAAATGATAACCCCATTCTTCGAGTGAATGATCAATCTGGTCTTTTACAAATTCAACAATGTCTTTTCTCAAGCCTAATATCTCTGCTTGTTTTTTTGTGGCGACAAATGCGCGAATGCTTCCTTCAATTGTTCTTGTAAGTGCCTGCATCAAATCTTTATCGCTGATAAATTTGAATGCTACTTTTTTGATGGTTTCTTCGTCTGCATTTTGAACGGCATATAACAACATGCTTTTGAAATATACATTTGCCTGATCCACTGTCACCGCCTGAAATTCCAGTTCTACTGAACGGTTCTGAATGCTGATGCGCTTGGAAACTTGTTCCAGCCAGGGAATTTTGAAATTGAGACCGGGCGAAAGAATGCGCCTGTATTTGCCGAACATGGTGATCACATAAATATATCCCTGATTCACTGTCACCCAACTGCTAAAGAGGAGAAACAATACAACAAGCACCCACCAATACTGATATATATTTTCTTCCATAAAATAAATTTGATGATGAATGTACTACTATTTTTTTTCAAACAAAGAGAACAAAGAATGCACGGTCGCGACAATCCATTTTCTTGATTTGTATTCTTAGCTTCTTTCTGTGAAATAACTTTTAAATTTGGGTTTATAAAAATGAATACTAATTACGATATCATCATCATTGGCGGCGGACCGATTGGTCTGGCATGCGGCATTGAAGCAAAAAAAGTAAATCTGAATTATCTGATCCTTGAAAAAGGATGTCTTGTCAATTCGCTGTATAATTATCCGTCGAACATGACCTTCTTTTCCACTTCAGAGAGAATTGAAATTGGCGGTGTTCCTTTTGTGAGCAATAACCCTAAGCCAACAAGACCGGAAGCACTTGAATATTACAGAAGGATTGCTGTATCAAATCACCTCAATATTCATTTGCAGGAAAAAGTAGAAGCGGTGAATAAATCCGGTGACAAATATGAAGTAGTCACATCATCACAAAAATATCTTGCAAGAAATATTATCATCGCAACTGGTTTTTATGATATCCCAGTTTTGATGAATGTGCCGGGCGAAAATTTGCCAAAGGTCACACATTATTACAAAGAGCCGCATTTTTATGCCATGCAAAAAGTGATTGTCGTTGGTGCGAGCAATTCCGCTGTAGATGCGGCTTTGGAAACATGGCGAAAAGGAGCAGAAGTGGCAATGGTTGTTCGGGGCGAAGCAATCGGCAGGCGTGTGAAATATTGGGTGAAGCCTGATATTGAAAACCGCATTAAAGAAGGCTCGATAAAAGCATATTTTAATTCAACCGTGAAGGCTATCCGTAAAAAGGAAATAGATATACAAACTACAGAAGGAATTGTAACAATTGAAAATGATTATGTGATTGCACTGACCGGTTACAAACCTGGTTTCGATTTTCTGAAAAATATCGGGATTGAATTATCGAATGATGAAATTTTACAGCCTGCTTATCATCCTGAAACAATGGAGAGTAATATGAAAAATATTTACCTGGCAGGAGTTGTTTGCGGTGGCATGAACACGCATGTTTGGTTCATCGAAAATTCAAGAGAGCATGGAGTGAAGATTGTTGCAGACATCAAGTCGCGCCTTTAATAGTGTGAGTACAAATATATTTCAACTCTTCTGTTCTTTTGCCTGCCTTCCTCTGTGCTGTTAGTGGCAATCGGTCTTGTGCTTGCATAAAACCGGATTGTCGATTTGTCGTCTGAAAGAAATATTTTTTGCCTGATATATTGTGCGACAGTGTTCGCTCTGTTCTCCGATAGCTTTTGGTTATAGCTCAGTTTCCCAACACTATCGGTATGGCCTTCCGCTATTAATGAGTCAATATTTTTGTCTTTTATCGTATTGCAAAAACTGTCAAGCAAAGCTTGATTTTTTTCGGTAAGTTGATATTTTGCGGTCGCAAAAAAGATATCTGGTATCACTAAAGTATCTATAACAACATTGATCGTTTTAGTTAATGAGACTGGCGTTGGAGGCGAATGCCTGTAATAATATAATTTTCTTTCAAGAAGCGTGTGCCGGTCATTTTCACTGTATATATTTTCTTGCGTTGTTTTATAATCTGTACATAGCTGCTCATGCGGGTCTTTCGGAGTTATCGACACATCATCTAAAAAGAAATAATAAGAATTTTCAAAATCAACCGTTTCTATTCCTTTGTATTCTCCTCTCATGAAATTTCCGATGGAAACAAATTGTTCTTCACCCGTTGCTGTATAAATGAAATTTACTCGTTGCCATATCTTCGGATTATAATGAATAGAATCAATGCCATCTTTCACCCACAGTTGTGGGTTGATGTTTTTAAAAAATCGTTTGTCATACAAATAGTTGGTGTTTGAAAAATATACGCCAATGCTATCAAAAACATAGACGTTTGCACGAACATAAAATTCAATGTTGTATTGATGGCCTGACTGAAGCCTGCATAATAATTGTGTGCAAATAAAATTTCTTATTGAGGGGTGATTTCTGTTCCCGACGATCAATCCTGTGAAATGGCTACCGGTATGTGCCCAGGGTGTATCGTAGAAATAATAATTTGCACGAAGCGATGTAGCGATCCAGGCTTCCGGTGCACAATTTTTTGAATATTCGGTGCAGATATTTTCATCTTCAAAGCCTCCGTTGGGAATTAAGTTTTGTGCCTGTGCTAGCAGAGGAAGAAATAATATGAAAAGCAAGCATCGCATATTTGAAGTAACGAAGATTTGCACATATTGGTTGTTAATACAAAATTAGCGACGTTGCAACCATTCAATTTTCTAACTTATGAACCTACCATCTTTCGTCTTGCCGACTTTTCTGTCTTTCCGACTCTCTCTCAACTTTTTTCTTCCCAAATCATCGCCAGCCGCACAATTGTTTCAACACTTTTTTGCATATCCTGAATGCTCACGTATTCATGTTTTCCGTGAAAAGCCATTTCGCCAGTGAAAATATTAGGGCAGGGTAATCCCATAAATGAAAGCCGAGAGCCATCAGTGCCACCTCTGGCGCTCGTTTGTTTTACGGTTATGCCTGAATGTTGTATAGCTTCAATCGCATATTCCGAAACTTTTGGATAATTATTGATCACTTCTTTCATATTCCGATACTGCTCAGTCACTTTATATTCATATCTCGCTCCGGGAAATTGTTCTATCGCATCATTTGCTTTGTCTTTCAGGTATTCTTCATAAGCTGCAAGTTTTGTTGTATAAAAATCTCTGATGATAAATTTCACAGTTGCTTTTTCTGCAGTTCCAGAAATTTCCAAAGGGTGAACAAAGCCATATCTTCCTTCTGTTGCTTCCGGTGCTAATTCATCTTTCGGCAATGAATCAACAAATGCAGCAGCAACTTTCACTGCATTAATCATTTTATCTTTTGCATAACCCGGATGTGCGCTTACCCCATGAAAAATAAAATTCATTCCATCAGCGGAGAAAGTTTCATCTTCGAATGAACCAAGTTCTCCGCCATCCAATGTGTATCCGAATTCGGCGCCGAGTTTTTGCAAATCGACCTTATCAACACCACGACCAATTTCTTCATCAGGTGTAAATAAAATTTTTATTGCTCCATGTTTTATTTCAGGATGGGCAATCAAATAATTTGCCATATCCATAATAACGGCAACACCTGCTTTATCATCAGCGCCTAATAATGTTGTGCCGGATGCAGTGATAATATCATCACCGATTTTTTCTTTCAAATAAGGATGTTCTTTTGTTGAAATAATCTGTGATGCATCATCATGTAAAATAATATCGCTGCTATCATAATTTTTATGGACAATCGGTTTCACATTTTCTCCGGTGCAATCCGGTGCAGTGTCAACATGCGCACAAAAACAAATAACAGAAACCTGCTTTTCTGAATTAGAGGGGATTTCCGCATATACATAACCGTAATCATCCAGCTCTGCATTTGGAATGCCGATAGCTTTTAGTTCTTCAACTAATAAACGGCTTAAATTTTTTTGTTTTTCTGTAGAAGGATAGGTTCTTGAGTCAGCATTGCTTTGCGTATCAATCTGAACATACCGCATAAATCTTTCGGCAACTGTGAAAGGATAATCCTGAAACATAAACTTTGATTAATTTAGTGAAACGAATATAGTTACAATGGATAATTCAGAAGAAAAAAAACCTTTGATAAAGCAAGGATGGCTTCGAGTGATTGTTTTTATAATCGCTTATTTAATCATTTCATTGTTGATTGCTGTGCCCGCTATTTTGATGCTCACTCAAGTCAATCCAAGTGATTTACAAAATAATTTCTTGCAATCAATCATGAATCTTGCTACAAAAGATTCTTTGTGGATTGTCGCGTTGCTGGAATTTGTTTCTTCTGCAATTTGTGTTTTTCTGTTCAGGAAATTTGTTGATAAGAAAACGATTGGTAGTCTTGGTCTCAGCAGTTATGGACAAGCCAATAATATGCTCGCAGGTTTTTTTCTCGCGCCTGCATTGGTTGGCGCAGGCTCGCTGATTATGTATTTGACCAAACATCTCGAATGGGATGATTTCTCTTTTAATGCGAATGAGTTTTTTATTGAGGTTGGTATATTGGCATTCATTGCCATTAGCGAAGAACTTGTTTTCCGCGGATATATTTTGAACAACCTCATGCAGTCGTTCAACAAATGGATGGCATTATTAATCTCCGCAATTTTATTTACACTGTTTCATATCAGCAATCCGGGCATTGGCGCCATTCCATTGGCAAGTTTATTTCTCGGAGGAATTTTGTTAGGCATGAATTATATCTACACAAAAAATTTGTGGTTCTCTATCATGTTGCATTTTAGCTGGAATCTTTTTCAGGGACCTTTCTCCGGTTATAAAATTAGCGGTGTCGATTTTTCTTCGCTGCTTCAAATTCAAATCAAAGGAGACAGCTCAATAACCGGAGGTGATTTTGGTTTTGAAGGCTCGTTCATCGCAACGGCATTGCTGTTTTTCACAATTGCGGCTTTGTATCTTTTTTATGAAAAGAAGTATAAAAAAGAAGTTGACAGTTGACAGTTTGCAGTTGACATTTCAACAAGCACCGCGCCTTTGATAAAAACTGCCCACTGAAAACTGTCAACTGATAACTATTCTCAGGGCATAATAATCCTCGACTTGCTCCCAACAATTTCAACAAGCTCTAAATCGAACACGAGGTCTTCTCCTGCAAGCGGATGATTGGCATCTATAATAATTGCATCAGGTTTCACTTCCGCAACAACAACCGGAATTGGATTGCCCGCATTATCTCTCATTGTCAGCTCCATTCCAATTTCAGGTTTCAAATCTTTTGGCAACCTGTCTATCGGAAATTCCATCATCATTTGCGGGTCAGCCGGCCCGTATGCTTCGTCAACAGGAATCTCAATTGTTTTTTTATCGCCCACTGCCATGCCCATCACGCCATCATCAAAGCCTTTGATCACCATGCCGCTGCCCACTTCAAACTCAAGCGGCTCGCGCCCTTCAGATGAATCGAAGGTCGTCCCGTCAGTCAGCTTTCCATGATAATGCACTTTCACTGTGTCACCATTTTTAACTTGTTGCATAAATTCGGATTTGTTTTATTTTAATTGTTGTTTTGTGTAACCAGCTAAGAATTACTATTGAACATCCTTGCATCGCGCTCTTGTACTGTAGTAATCCTATTCAACTGTGGCTAATTAAAGGCAAGCTTAAAGTGAGCCGAAAAAATATTTTCGGGTGCAAAAGTAACCTTAATAATTACCTTTAACGAATAAATATTCCTGATAAACAGAGATTTTTTAGATTAATATGATAAGTAAAACTTAAAATCGTTTCGATGAAATTTTTCCAGATTATTTTTCTCTTTTTTTTGATTGCTGATATCAGTTGTTCTGCACAGCAGCAATCAGCAAATGGAAGTGCATCAAAAAACATCATTACAGCCGCAGAAAGAATTGATGTATATCTCCCTCTTCTGAAAGGCAAAACAGTTGCTGTGTATGCGAATCAGACTTCAATGGTTGGGAATGTTCATTTGGTGGATACATTATTAAAACGCGGAGTGAAGGTTAAGAAAATTTTTGCTCCGGAACATGGTTTTCGCGGAACTGCAGATGCAGGCGAGCATGTTGATAATTTAATTGATTCCAAAACAGGCTTGCCGATTATTTCATTATACGGCAACAGGCAGAAACCAACTGCGGACGATCTGAAAGACGTGGATGTGATTTTGTTTGATATACAAGATGTGGGTGTTCGTTTCTACACTTATATTTCTTCTTTGCAAAGAATAATGGAAGCAGCTTTTGAGAATAAAAAACCAATGATGATTCTTGACCGGCCAAATCCAAATGGCTTTTATGTGGATGGACCTGTTCTTGACATGAAATTTAAATCATTTGTTGGCATGCAGTCGATTCCCATTGTGTATGGGATGACAATGGCTGAATATGCATTCATGATTGCCGGAGAAAAATGGCTTTCTGATTCTGCGAACAAACGATACGAATATTATCTGCATGCAGAAAATTCTGCAGATACGCCTTTTCATTTTCAGGTAATCAAGTGCAAAAACTACACGCACAAAAGCAGATATACATTACCGGTAAAACCTTCACCAAATTTGCCGAACATGCAATCGGTTTATTTATATCCTTCCATTTGTTTTTTTGAAGGAACTGCAGTGAGCCTCGGTCGTGGAACTGATAAGCCTTTCCAGCAATTCGGCAGCCCGTTATTCCCTAAAAATTTATACAGTTTCACACCCCAAAGTGTGGAAGGAGCAAAAAACCCTCCGCTTTTAAATCAGGTTTGTTATGGATATGATTTAAGCAAAGTTGATGCGCAGAAAGAAAGTGAGAATAAAATTCAATTGAAATGGGTGATAGAAGCTTACAAGCTTTTTCCCGATAAGGATAAATTTTTTCTGGCAACAAAATATTTTAACACGCTTGCCGGCAATGATATTTTAATGCAGCAAATCAAAGATGGGAAA
>DATGIX010000130.1:0-38476 GCA_035295505.1 Puia sp.
GCAAACTGCCTGTGGGCAAGCATTTCAGCAGAGAGATGGCGAGCAAGATAGAGCATAGCATCAAAAGTTTTGTAAGCAGAAGCAGCAACTTATTCGAATCATTGAATCTTCGTTATTTCGGTCCTATTGACGGGCATAATCTCACAAAACTTGTTGACACATTAAATGATTTGAAAAATATTCCCGGCCCTAAGCTGTTACATATTATTACAACAAAAGGAAAAGGATATTCTCTCGCAGAAAAAGATCAAACCAAATGGCATGCGCCTGGTTTGTTTGATAAGATAACCGGAGAGATTTATAAAAAGAGATTTGAAACACCACAGCCTCCGAAATATCAGGATGTTTTTGGTCATACGATTATTGAGCTTGCAGAAAAAAATAAAAAAATATTAGGTATCACACCCGCAATGCCTTCCGGCTCTTCATTAAAATTCATGATGGACAAAATGCCTGATCGCGCAATCGATGTAGGCATTTGCGAACAGCATGCTGTTACATTGAGCGCAGGCATGGCAACGCAGGGATTAAAAGTATTCTGTAATATCTATTCTTCATTCATGCAGCGTGCTTATGATCAGGTGGTGCATGATGTGGCAATACAAAATCTGCCCGTGATATTTTGTTTGGACCGCGCCGGATTAGTTGGTGAAGATGGTCCTACACATCACGGTGCTTATGATATTGCTTACATGCGCTGCGTGCCGAATATGATTGTAAGCGCTCCGATGAATGAAAGCGAATTGAGAAATCTGATGTACACGGCTCAATTGGATTCAACAACCAATCCTTTTGTGATTCGCTATCCGCGTGGTGAAGGCGTGATGCCGGAATGGAAAACAGAAATGAAGGAAATAAAAATCGGCACAGGAAGAAAATTAAAAGACGGAAATGACATTGCGATTCTTTCATTAGGTCATCCTGGCAATTTTGCGGCTATTGCTATCCGTGAATTGAAAACAGAAGGTTTGAATGTGGCACATTTTGATATGCGTTTTGTAAAACCATTGGATGAAGAAATGTTACATGAAGTTTTCAGCAAATTTAAAAAGATAATCACTGTTGAAGATGGAACTGTTATTGGTGGGTTTGGAAGCGCAGTGCTTGAGTTTATGGCGAAACATGATTACAAAGCCGAAGTAAAGATGCTCGGCATTCCTGACGCTATTGTTGAACATGGCACACTGAAAGAACTACATAGCGAATGTCATTATGATGCAAAAGCCATTGCAGGCGCTGTAAGAGAAATGATGAAGGATAAAATTACTATCAGTAATCTGCATCAATAAATTATTCCTGTTTACAAAATTGAAATGCCACCCAAAAGGTGGCATTTGTTTTTCATAGATTATTAACTATTCTAAATTATTTTCGCTCAATTTTATTATCGCATCCAAATTCACAGGCAGGTTTTCATTGATATAAATCTGTATCAATCTTCCGCCATTATTATATTTTTTTATATACGCAGAAACTTGCCCGTTTTCATTTTTTCCAAGAACTATATCAACTTGTTTTTCATCAATCCCAAAATTGGTGACCCAAAAATCAGGAAGCCCATATTCTTTTCCTTTTTCTGTTGCAAGAGCAGGAAATAAACCTCCATAAGCTCGTGTGTCATTGCCACCAACATGAACACCCAGCACAGAATCTGTCCGCGGAATGCTCAGGTTGATTTCTTTTGTTTTTTCATCGACTTCGAAAAATAGCGGGTTATTGCCAATAAAAACCAATCTTCCCCCAGCATCCAGATATTTTCTCAGCAAAGACTTTTCGTTGCCCTCCCATAATGTTTTGGGGAAATAAAATCCGTCAGCAACTATCACTGTATTTTTTGCCTCTGCAGTTTGAGCAAACAAAGTTGCTAATGTATCAACAGCAATTACTTTGAAATCATTAGCAGCTAAATAATTTTTGATTCTTGTTTCACAACTGCCGTGAAAATAAACCGGCATTTTATTTTCATAATACACAAAGCGCTTCAATGAAGTATTAACAGTAACATTTTTTCTTCCTTTCAATGCATATAAATTCCCATCATCAGAGCCAACATATAACATGCTGTCATTAATAACAGGCGATGAAAAAATAATTCCCTGTGTGCAAAATTCTGAAATGCGATTACCGGTTTTTAAATCAAGACATAACAATTGCCCATCAAAACCGCCGGTATAGATTTTATCATTGTTGATTAACGGCGATGCCCAAACTGCAAGCGCAGTATGATGCTTCCAGATTTCTTTCCCTGTTTCAAGATTCAATGCCTGCACAAATCTTCCGTCTGAAGTTCCTGTAATCACAAAAGAATCTTTGATAGCAGCAGTAGACATTATCCATGAAGGCTCATGAGAAATCTTCCAGATAAATTTTCCATCATCTGCATTCAGGCAATACAAACATGCATCTCTTGAGCCAAACAAAACTTTATTGCCACTTGTGGCAGCACCCGTGGTAATAGCTCGTTTATCGTAGCCATATTTATAATCGTCAATCGAATCACCAATCACTTTGAATTCCCATATTTTCTTCCCGGTCTTTACATCCAGTGAATAAAAAGTAGCCTCTGTATCTCCAAATAAAACACTGTTCTTATATATGCAGGGCGTGCTTCTTACCAAACCCTTCGTTTGGAATTTCCATACAAGTTTTCCTGTTTGCTGATTCAACCTATATAAAAATCCATCATCACTGCCGATCAACAAATCATTTTCAAACAATGTAGGTGAAGAATAAAAATAATCGAAACGCCATGGATACTCAATCTTCTTTCCCATGTCAAATTTCCAAATCAGTTTTCCTGAACTTGCATCAAGAGCATATACCGCTTGCTTATTATCAGAAAAGAAAATTTTCCCGTTTGCCTCGCTTGCTGTTGAATGAATTGCTGAGCCACTTTGAAATTTCCATTTTATCAGACTGCTCTTTTTGTTAATCGCAAAAAAATCACCTTTCGCTGTTCCGAAATAAATAATGTCATTTTTTATTAATGGAGTTGAGCGAATCGGCGCTTCTGCATTAAACGCGCATGCTTTGTTATCATATACCAAATCATAACTCGTATTGACAACACGATTCAGAATCGGAGAAGAATTTTGCGCAATGGTATTTTGGATAAAAATTGAAAGAATAAAACCTGTAGAAGCAAAGATTTTCTTCAGCATATAATTACTCTGTTTTAAATTTGATTCATCCAGCGGCGGAAACCCGGCGCAGTTTCCTGGCTCACCACAATCACGTGGCTTGTATCTGGTATCACCAAGTCCACCACCAGCTTCACTTTTTCATAAGGCTTGTATCCCTTAATGTATTCTGCATTCACAATGTATTGCCGATTGGCGCGGAAGAAACCAGCTTCATTTAATTCCAGTTCAAGCTCTGAAAGGTTTTTATCACACACATATTTCTTTCCTTCCTTATCTATCGCATAACTTATTTTGTTTTGTGTGAAGAAAAGAACAATGTCTTCTAACCTCAATAAAATGTTCATCAATCCTTTTTGTACTATCAGCCTCTTTTTCTCTTTGGAAAATGAGCTGATGAATTGTTGCCGTTTTGCAAAATGCTGATTGAGCATTTTATATTTATTCAATACCTTCTGCAAATCTTTATCATCCACCGGTTTTAGCAGATAGTCAATACCGTTAGTTTCAAATGCATTAATAATAAAACGCTCGAATCCTGTGATAAAAATAACAGGCACCTGACATGAAACAGAATTGAAAATATCAAACGATAAACCATCGGGCAATTGAATATCAGAAAGAATTAAATCGGTATTATGTTCCTGTGAGAAATAGACGATTGCCTGTGAAACTGTTGAGAGTATAGCAGTTATTTCCACATCTTTAGAAATAGCCATGAGCCTGCTTTGCAGCTCTTCTGCTATTAATCGTTCGTCTTCGATAATCACAATTCGTATCATACATGCAAAATAGATACACTGCATGCAAAACATTTGTCATAAACTGCTCAGTTCTTAAATGAATTCTTAAAAAGAAAGATAATGCTAACAATCAGGAAGCTGTGAAGGCGAAACTCCATATCGTCTTTTGAATGCTTTGCTGAATGTAAAAAGGTCGGGGAAATTACAGTGCATGGAAATTTCGGTGAGCGACATATTACGCTGTGCGATTAATGCTCTTGAAAATTCAAGTCTCTTATTGAGGAGATATTGATAAGGACTGATTCCATAAGCCTGCCTGAAAGAACGGAAAAAATGAAACTCGGAAAGATTGCTCGAAACAGACACTTGATTGATTTCATTTATCGATAAAAAATTTTCATCCATGAATTGCTTGCCGAAGCTGAGCCTGCTGAGCAATTCTTTGCGGGTTTCCAGCTTCACAGAATGCAAACCATTTAGTGCGAGATAATTTCCATACTCGTGATAAATAATTTTTTCAATCAAATCAAGAAACCATTCTCTGTTTATCAGTTTATGTGCGCTTCCATTCTTAATCGCTTTTACTAATGCATCTAATTTTTTTCCAAACTGTGTGATGCCTGCAGGACAAACCGATTCAAAAAATTCTGGGTAGCTGAAATATTTTGCCCGATAATTATCAAAATCATAATCCTGATTTGCTGAAACAATTGTGAATGCTTCAGCAACTGTGTCCGGACAAATATCAATGCAAACGCTTTTTACTATTGTCTTCGAATCGAAATAAGCTTTCACGTAAGGCTGTTTGCATGCGAGCAAAAAATTTCCCGGTGTAACAGAATGTTCTTTATTGCCTACTTTATAATGAATGCATTTATCTACAACATATTTCAGGCTAAAGCTCCTGAATGCGTTGCTGGTGAACCATTCGTTGAGCTCGGAATAATATACCACGTCCTTATCTGCCGGTTTGTTAAGGCTCAGCTTATTTTCTTCTGTTATGGTATTAAAATATCCGGGCATTTGAAACGTCAATATTCTTAGTTAAAAGACAGAAAAAGCAATCTGAATGATGCTTAATTATAAAATTAGCAGGATTTGACATGTCCGGCAACTGAGCCGTCAGCCTATTCTGCCATTTATCAAATCGCTTGCTATAGCTAAGACTAAAATAATCTTAAATTAATTTTGATTATGCCTTTGCCAAAAAAAATCATCTCACGGAAAGATGAAATCACTGCGGAATTTTTAAAGCAAATAGAAATCTATTTTGATGACTTGATGAACAACCGCGCAGAAGTAATGTTTCATACAAAACATTTTGCAGAACGATTATTTATTCATCCTGTTCATTTAACCAACACAATAAAATTAAGTACCGGAAAATCTCCCTGTGATTTTTTGGAAGAGCGCATATTATCTGAAGCGCAAAAGTTATTAAGAGATACTGATTTGCCTGTGAAAGAAATCGGTTATCGCTTTTTATATAATGACCCAACGAACTTCACAAAATTCTTCAAGAATATGAGCGGCGTAACGCCGTTGCAGTATCGAAAAAATAGCAAACTAAAAATCGCTTCTTAGTTTTTTGCCACAGATTACACAGATGTACACAGAAATATTTCCTAAATAAATCTCATATCTTTTTGATAATGCGTTTTCTTATCCTTGCTCATTTGTGCAATCTGTAGCAATCCTCTTCAAAATACTTAAGTCTGCACCATTTTCCAGCCTCTTCACCGCTATAGCTTTGTGTTGCAAAAAATAAATAAACAGAAAAAATAAAATATGGCACAGACAAACAAAATCGCACTCGTGACCGGAGGCAGTCGCGGGCTTGGCAAAGACATGGCTTTGAGCATTGCCAAAAAAGGCATTGATGTGATCATCACTTACAACAGCAAAAAAGAAGAGGCATTTGATGTAGTGAAACAAATAGAAGCACTTGGTTCAAAAGCAGCAGCACTACAATTCAATGTTGGCAATACAAAAAGTTTCGATTCTTTTATTGCTGAAATCAGCAAAACGTTGAATGAAAAATTTCAGGCAGAACGTTTTGATTTTTTAGTGAACAATGCAGGCATCGGTCTTCACAAACCGTTTGTAAATACTACTGAAGATGATTTTGATAATTTGATGAACATACAATTTAAAGGACCATTTTTCCTTACGCAAAAAGCGCTATCAATCATCGCAGATGGTGGAGGTATTATTAATATTTCAACAGGGCTTGCACGTTTTTCGTTGCCCGGATATGCTGCTTATGCAGCTATGAAAGGCGGCATGGAAACGCTTACCAAATATCAGGCGAAAGAATTAGGCGCAAGAAAAATAAAATCAAATATTGTTGCACCGGGCGCTATCGAAACAGATTTCAATGGGGGCAGTGTTCGTGATAATGCGCAGATTAATGCATTCATCGCTTCAAACACAGCATTGGGCCGTGTTGGGCTTCCTGATGACATCGGAACTGTGGTTGCATTCTTGTGCACTGATGATGCAAAATGGATTAATGCACAGCGCATCGAAGTTTCGGGCGGTCAGATGTTATAAAAATATTATCTGAATCAGGATTTTCATGATTTGAAACTAAAAAATGTCAGACTCAAACTTATAGTTTGGCAAACTTTCGATGATACCTGCTAATCACAATCCTTCAATCTTCCAATCCTGAAAATCCTGATTCAGACAATTAGCTTAAATTTATTTTCTAAATCAAAATAAATTATGAGCAACTTAACCTTATTCATGCACACATCACTTGATGGCTTTGTGGCTGGTCCAAATGGAGAAATGGATTGGATAAATGTCGATGAGGAAATTTTTGATTATATCGGTAACCGTGTAGATGAAGCTGACACTGCATTATACGGTCGCGTGACTTTCGAAATGATGGAAGCTTACTGGCCCACAGCGGGTGACCAACCCAATGCTTCAAAACACGACATTCATCATTCAAGATGGTATATGAATGCAAATAAATTTGTGCTGTCAAAAACATTAAAGGGAGAACATCTTAAAAACACCACTATCATCAGCGACAATATCGCAACCAAAATCAATGAGCTGAAAACGAAAACCGAAAAAGGCATTTTGATTTTCGGAAGCCCTGGTGCTTCGCACTCATTGATGAAAGAAAATCTGATTGATGAATTTTGGTTGTTCATAAATCCGATATTGCTTGGTGAAGGAATTCCTGTTTTTAAAAATGTCAAAGACAGAACAAAACTCAAATTGATGAGCCATCATGTTTTTAAATCAGGAGTGATTTGTGTTCATTATACCAGAAAATCTTAAAACAATAACCATGAAAGAGTTCATGTTACTTATCCGAAATGAAGGAGATGGTAAAGCAAATCTTTCTCCCGATCAACATCAACAGTTTTTAAAAGCATGTGAAACTTATATCGAGAAACTAAAGCTGAACGGAAATCTTAAAAATGCACAACCTTTAATCAGGGAAGGCAAAATGATTTCAGGAACTCCAGGCACATTCAAAGAAGGTCCTTATCATGCAACAACAGAAATCATTGTTGGTTATTATCATATTCTCGCAAATGATTTAGATGATGCGATCTCGATTGCAAAAGGCAATCCAGAATTTGCATACAGCAAAACTGCGAAAATTGAAGTGCGACCGATTAAGATGAAAGAAGAATCTACAGGGTTTAAATATCCTGGTGAATAGGGAATAATGAATTGTCAATGGCGAGAACCGGCAGTTCATAGCGAAATTTATATTCACTACTCACTATTCACCATTCACCACCTCACTTTCATATTTCTTTAACATCAGTATTAATAAAATTTTATGGAATGATAAAATTCGGGCGTCGTTATAGATACTCAAATTTTTCATTCCATGAAACAGCTGCGCTATTTTCTACTATCATTATTAGCTTTGATTTTTGTTGTTCTTGCATTCGCTGCTCATTATTATTACAAGGGGTTTCACAAAAATCATTCTACTGATTTTGCTTTTTCAAATTATTCTGATGAAGCAGAAATGGCGAAGATTAATGAGAAAGCATCATTGCTTAAAAAGTTCGCTTCTGAGAAAAACTACAATCAGAAATTTATTTTCCTTGTCGACATGAGCATTCCTTCTGGCAAGAACCGCTTTTTTGTATATGATATTCTGAAAGATTCGATTATCAAATCCGCACTTGTTGCTCATGGCTCCGGCGACAATAGATTCAGTCTTCATCCTACATTTTCCAATCAATTCGAAAGTGGTTGCAGCTCTTTGGGAAGATATAAAATTGGCAATAAATATAACGGCAGATTTGGTCCTGCGTATAAATTATATGGATTGGATAGTAGTAACAGCAATGCTTTCAGAAGGAATGTAGTATTGCATTCTTACGACTGCGTTCCTTCGCAGGAAACATATCCATATCCCATTTGCAACAGCCGCGGCTGCGCAATGGTGTCGCCCGAGTTTATGAAAGAATTGCAAAAGATTATTGATGCCAACGAACAACCAATATTATTATGGATGTTTAATTAGATATCACGCAGGGTTAACCGGTGTTTCCGAAGGATTCAACATGTCTTCATCTTCCTGTCGGTTCTCGTTAAATTCTACAATAAAATTATTGCGCCCTTCACCAACCATAATAGTCATGTATTTTTGCTGAATCAGCTCAAGCATAGATAGAAAAAGAAAGATAGCATGAATGCGGTTTTCGCAAACATCAAATATTTTTTCGAACGATAATATTTTTTCCTGCCGCACAACATCAAGCATATAATCACGGCTCTGTTCCATCGTGTAATTATATTGCACTACTGTGTGCATCGGTTTGTTATTGCGCTCATGCAGCCGTTGCACCACACGCTCAAAAGCTTTCATCAGCTTAAACAGCGTGATGTTCTGTATCTCTGTTCCTTCACTGCTTTCTTCGCCAATGCTCATCAGTTCCTTTTGCAGGTTGCCACGTTTTATCATCAACATGCGCATCGCTTCCATTTCTGCCATCCGTGCAGATGCTTCTTTGTAGCGCTTGTATTCAAGAATCTTATCAATTAGCTCCTGGCGCGGGTCAATTTCATTTCCCTGCGCATCGAGCTCTTTTCTTGGCAAAAGCATTTTCGCTTTAATGCGCATTAATGTAGAAACAAAAAGAATGAACTCGCTCGACAATTCGATATTCTGATTTTCCTGCACATGGATATATTGCAAAAAATCCTGAATGATTTTATTGATTGGCACATTATAAATATCCAATTCATCACGCTCGATAAAAAAAAGCAGCAAATCGAACGGTCCTTCAAACTGAGGAAGCTTTATCTGATAAGAAGTGTTTGTCACTGAAATAATTTTTAATAAAAATGCCAATTGCAATTTCTGTAAACGCAAACTGCAATTGGCAAATGTAAGAAATCAGCTTAAAGCTAATCGTCTTAAAAACTCATAATTTCATCACAAATGATGTTGATAAATATTTTTGTTGACCGGCATTTGTTTTTCAAATGAGCTTCGCTTACGTCCGCCGTGGCGGATCATTAATCAGTTTTCAAAACTAATTTCAAAGCCATTATTATTAAAGCTTAATCGCAAGCCCTACACCAAATATTTCCTGAAGCTGAAGCTTAGGCCCACCTGATGTGCCATCAGAATTTACAGTCTTGATGTCATTATCATAAATCATATTCACCGATAAACTCATGCTCAATATTTTTGAGATTTTCACAGCAAGCACGTTCGTCATATACAAACTAACGTTTTGTGGGTTGTGCAGATAATTAGAGAACAAATCCAACCTGCCCGAGTACACAGTGCTTGGGCTGATTTTTTTGTTATAGGTGATGCTTGCAAATGCACCGAATTCAAAGCGGGAAGTTTTCCCTGAATCAACACCAAAAGCACCAACAGATGCAAGCGAATCATTCTTCACAATCACCCATCTTGCAGTAGCAGGCGAAATGAAAAATGAAAAATCATCATTCGGTTTGTAGTTCACGCCGGGAGATAATAACACATAAGCAGGCGCTAAGAAATCAGAAGTTACCTGTTTTGGCAAATCAGCAGGATAAGCATATCCTTTTGCAAACTGGCTTCTGAAATTAAACAAAAGGCTTGCATACCAATTCTTGCCCATGTCATAACCATATTTGGAAAGCAAATCAATGCGGTCATCAGATTTGCGTGTGCCGAGACTGGTTGTGTTCACAAAACCATAAGCAAGATCTAATGAATTATCCCACGCAACTTTTCCTTTTTTGTAATAAGCATGCAGATTTAAAAAAGTAGAAAGCGATAATGAAGATTTATCTCCACCTGCAGACCAATTGCTCAACGCCGCCTGATTAAAATTCAGGTTATACAAGCCGCCGACTTTCCACGTTTTAGGAATGGTGTCATTCGGGTCTTTCTTGATATCTTTCGCAGATTCACTTTTTAGTGCCTGAACAGTTTTGTCCTGTGCAGACAAATTCATTGCACAAAAAATAATAAAGAGGCTTACACAAATCTTTTTCATAAACAGAATTTTTATTAATAAAAAATGCCAATCAATTTTTTCTGCACTTGCATTTTGGGCTGCAAATGTAAATAAGAATCAATTGGCAAACAGTGCTAAAATTATTTCTTTAACGAATCACGAATTTCAGCGAGCAATTTTTCTGTTGCAGATGGTTCTGCAGCAGGTGGAACTTTTTTATTTTCCAGCGTTTTAACAGCTTTAATAATCAGGAACAATATAAATGCGATGATGACAAATTTAATGACTGCCGATAAAAACAGACCGTATTTAACAGCTCCCCAAGCGAGCTTTTCAATGTCTTGCAAATTAGCTGCCTTTAAAGCCGGCGCTAACAACAAAGGAGTAATCACATTATCTACCAATGAAGACACGATTGCAGTAAATGCAGCGCCTATAACAACTGCTACTGCTAAATCAATTACGTTGCCGCGGATTATAAATTCTTTAAATTCTTTGAGCATTCCCATGATTGTTTGTTTTAGTTGGTTAAAAGAATTATTTGAAATGTATAAAAAATAATTCTGAAACAGTGAAACTGTTTTATAAGATGAGGTTTATGAGAAGAGAAATTGGCGCTTACTTTTTTAGCCCGGGAAACTGCATATCAAAGCTCTTTAAAGCATCCCTGACTTTGGTAGCAATAATATATTCTTTGTACCAATTCTGGTCGGAAGGTACGATTGTCCACGGAATTTCATTACAATTTTCAAAGCAATCTTCATACATCTTCATATACTCATCCCACAATTTTGCCTCAGCAAAATCATTTTCATTATACTTCCATTGCTTTGTCGGGTCTTTGATTCTTTCATCTAATCTTGATTGCTGTTCTTCCGGTGAAACATGGAGATAAAATTTCAGGATAGTGGTATCGTTGTGATCGGTTAACAATTTTTCAAAATCATTGATTGCGTTCATTCTTTTTTTTGCAAGCTTGTCATCACACCATTTGTGAACGCGGGTAACTAAAATATCTTCGTAATGTGAGCGGTTAAAAATCTGAATAGAGCCTTTTGCCGGTGCGTGAGCATGAATCCTCCATAAAAAATCGTGAGACAATTCTTCCGCAGTTGGCACCTTGAAAGATTTTACCAGAACACCTTGTGGATTGAGTTTTCCGAAAACATTTCTCACCACTCCGTCTTTTCCACTTGCATCCATTCCTTGCACAACAACTAGCAAAGAATGTTTCGATTCGGCGTATAATAAATTCTGTAAATCATCGAGCTCCAGTAAAATTTCTTCTAATTTTTCTTTCGCTTCTTTTTTGTCCAAATCCTTCGGAGCTCTGGTGCTGATATCTTTCAGTTTTGTGGAAGCCATATTTCTATTGCTATTAATTAATAAATATCACTAATTAAAAAATATCAAAAAAATATTTTGGAATGATATTAGTCATGGAAAAAATCAAACGGACATAATCTCTTTTTCTTTTGCTGCAAGATGTTTTTCTACTAATGAGATATACTTGTCCGTTATTTCCTGCATTTTTTTTTCAGCATCTTTTGAAGCATCTTCACTTAAGCCTTCTTTCTGCAATTTTTTTATTTCTTCAATCGCATCGCGGCGAATATTTCTGATGGCAACTTTAGAATGTTCACCTTCACCATTTGCGCGTTTCACAAATTCTTTTCTTCTCTCTTCAGTTAATGGAGGCATGAATAAACGAATAATATTCCCATCATTTTGCGGAGTAACGCCAAGGTTGGCTGCAATAATTGCACGCTCTATTGGTTGAAGCATATTTTTTTCCCATGGCTGAATAGTGAGCGTTCGTGCATCAACTGCAGACACATTGCTCACCTGATTAATAGCAGTTGCTGAACCGTAATAATCAACGGCAAGCCCTTCAAGCATTTGAGGATTTGCTTTGCCAGCTCTTATTTTAATCAGTTCAGCTTCTAAATGGTTGATGCCTTTTTTCATGGAGTCTTCAGCATCTTCCATGATAAGTTCTAAATCTTCTGTCATAACAATTAATATTAAGAAAAATGCAAACCTACATTAAATGATAAACTGAGCAAAAGTAGAAAAAAGAAATTTGAAGATAATCAGCGAAAAGAAATGCTAATTTTTTTGTTCAAGTACATTTTCATTAACAAAAGAAACAATTTTTGAAGAAGGTTTCAACTCAATGTTGTCCATATTGTTCACTGATTTAGCAACTGTTAGTTTCGGTTTTGCTTTGATATTGTAGAGCAATGCAATGAAGCCAAAAAAGAACGCAATCACTGAGAATATAAGAACAGTACAGCCTAATGCTCTTCCATAATATACAAGAGCTACCAGAGAAAGATTGATGGACACTAATAAAATTGTAATTGCCCTGTGCGAAAAACCTCTGTCCAATAATAAGTGGTGAACGTGATTTCTATCCGGGCTGAAAGGTGAGCGGCGATAAAATATTCTGATGGCAAACACACGCAGCGTATCAAGCAATGGTATCATTAATATGGTGAACCCGATTGCAGGTGCTGCCAATAAAGGATTAGCTGTATCTGCTGTGTTTGCAACATTAATGAATTTGATAGCGAGTATTGCACATATTGATCCCACCAACAATGAGCCGGTGTCGCCCATGAATATTTTCGCAGGTTGAAAATTAAAAATCAAAAATGCGAGCAGGCTTCCCGCCAATGCAAATGCCATTATCGAGTAAGAGAGCATGTTCACGCTCAAAAAATAAAAACCAAAAATTGTCAATGCCATCAATCCCAAACTTCCTGCAAGACCATCAACACCATCGATCAGATTAAATGAATTGATGATTACGATTACGGCAAAATATGTGAGCAACAGGCTGAACATTTCCGGTAATTGGTACAACCCTAAAAAACCGTGCATGCTTTTTATCTGAATGCCTCCATAATAAATGATCATGAACGCAGCCAGCACCTGACCAATAAATTTCTTAATTGCAGATATAATGAGGATATCATCTTTCAATCCTAGAAAGAATATAATGAGTGCTGCACCTATAAAATATTGAAATTCCGAAGCCTGATCGAAATGAATAGTCAGAAGACAGCCGAAAGCGAAGCCGGCAAAAATGCCGATGCCGCCAAGCGGTGTTATCGGAGAATGATGAATCTTTCGCTCGCCATCGGGCACGTCGAAAAGCTTCTTCATTTCAGCTACATTGATTATGACAGGAATAGCGAGAAACGTTACAGTGAAAGAAATTACTATGGATAGTAGAACATCAAACATCAGCCTCGTTTTGATTGGTACAAAAAAATTAATTAATTCATTCAGCACAATAAACCAATCCTACGTAAAAAACTTCACGCAAGGTAAAGGTATATTTTAAAGGGAACAAAACTTTAACCGTTAGAGAAGCAGCTGAGGAGAGAATGTCTACAACAAGATAGTGCAAAACTTTAATATGAGCAATGGTTGAAGAAAATAAATTCTTTAGTTTTGCACCAATCATTATTTCAAAAAACATTTATGGCTGAACTAAAATCTATTGCTGCACAAATCAGAAGAGACATCCTGAGAATGGTACATGGCGCATCCAGTGGGCATCCTGGCGGTTCATTAGGCTGCACGGAATTTTTCACGGGTTTATATTTCAATATCATGCAGCACAATCCTCAGTTCAGCATGGACGCAAAAAACGAGGACGTATTTTTCCTATCGAACGGCCATATTTCCCCCGTATTTTATGCAACTCTTGCTCGTTCCGGTTATTTTGACATCAAAGAACTTGCTACTTTCCGCAAAATCAATTCGCGCCTTCAGGGCCATCCTGCCACTCATGAACATTTGCCTGGTATCAGGGTTGCCAGTGGTTCATTAGGACAAGGCCTGAGCGTAGCTATCGGTGCTGCACTCACTAAAAAACTCAATAAAGAAAAAAATATTGTCTTTTCACTGCATGGAGACGGCGAATTAGAAGAAGGGCAGATATGGGAAGCGGTTATGTTCGCAGCACATCATAAAGTAGATAACCTGATTTCAACTGTAGACTGGAATGGGCAACAGATTGATGGGACAACTGCTGCTGTTGGTGGATTGGGAAATATCGGTGAAAAATTTGAAGCATTTGGCTGGACAACATTAGAAATAAAAGATGGCAACGATATGGATGAAGTTGTTGCTGCGCTCAATAAAGCAAAGGGATTGACAGGACAGGGAAAACCAATCGCAATCATGATGCACACCATTATGGGCAAAGGCGTTGATTTTATGGAGAATGATCATAACTGGCATGGAGTTGCACCAAATGATGAACAGTTAAAAAAAGCCTTGGCACAAATTCCGGAAACATTGGGGGACTATTAAATTCAAGTTAGCAATTTTGAGTTGACGATAAGACAACCTGAGATGTTAACTGCCAACTGTTAATTGCAAACTTGTTCTCAGCTTTTCAATTCAATCTGCTGGAGCGCTGCTTTGCGTGACGGAAACCATGATGCAATAAATGCAACCACCATAATGGTTGTGATCACTAATAAAAAATCTGTTGCCACTAATTTTACGGGATAATAATCGATCAAAAAAGAACCGCCTTGCAATGGCACTAATTTATATTTCACCTGAAGCCAGCAAATAAGTATTGCAAGCAGTATACCTAAAATGCCTCCTATAATTGCCAGTAAAAATCCTTCGCTCAAAAAAATTCTCTGGATATAGTTGTTATTTGCACCAAGTGCTTTTAACACATTAATGTCTTTTTGTTTTTCCAGAACAAGCATCGTTAATGCACCGACAATATTAAATGCAGCAACAATAAGAATCAATGTAAGCACTCCGTATATCACCCATTTTTCTGTTCGCATTACGCCATATAGACTCTTATTCTGTTCATATCTTGTTTCGATTTTATAATCCTTGCCAAATAAATTCTGCAATAATGTTTTTGTCTGTTCAGTTTCGTTGGCGTTTTTTAAAGAAATCTCAGCCCCGCTGAATTCATTTTCATTCAGGCCAAGCATGCGTTTCATGAAACCAATATTGGTAAATGCATAATTGTTATCAAAATCCTGCTGGATCAGGAATGTGCCTGAAGTAAGAATATTATTTGTGCTCAATGAAGATTCCAGGTCGTTTTTACTGATCTCGCCTGCATTATTAAATGCACTTGTTTTCTTAAACAAATAAACGGATAATGGAAGAATATTCCTGTCTGCCAAAACCTGCAACGCATTTTCAATCCCCGCACCAAGCACAGCAGAAGGCGTGTCAGCATTTCCGATTTCAAATTTTCCTGCTACAATTTTTTGTTCAATATTAGTAACGTGAATATAATTGCTGTCAACGCCTTTAAGATTCACGATCGATAAAGGATTGCCATTTTGCAACAGTGCTTTGTCTTCCACAACCAAAGAATAGGAACTGATGTTTGGCAAAGAGCCTAATTGCTTCAATTGCTCTTTTGAAAGTGTGATTGTCTTTCCTGTTTGCGGAGAAATTTTCAGATCGGTATAAAAAGAAGAATAAAGAGATTTCACCAGATCTTCAAAACCATTGAACACACTTAAGACAAGAATCAATGATGTAGTTCCGATGATAATCGCAAGTACGCTTACCCATGCAATAATATTGATTGCGTTTGTAGATTTTTTTGCTTTGAAATATCGCCAGGCAAAGAGAAAATTCATAGTTCATGGTTGATAGTTCATCGTGCAGTGCCTGAACTATTATCATCTTCTTTTATCTTTTTGAAAAGCACTTCCATTTTGTCAACATAATCTAAAGTGTCATCTACAAAATAGCTCAGTTGCGGCATGCTGCGAAGCTGATGTTTTATCCGGCTTACCAGTTCTTTTTTTATCTCCCAACTTCTTTCTTCAATTTTTTTCAAAGCTGCCTGCGTGTCTTTCACATTCAGCATGCTCACGTGAACCCTTGCTTCAAAAAGGTCAGGTGTTATTTTAACTGAAGAGATGGAAATCATGCCTCCATCAATCATGTTCAGCCCAAGTCTTTGAAAAATGTCGCTTAATTCCTGATGAAGAAGCCCTGCAACCTGTTTCTGTCGTTTTCCTTCTTGCATAACATTAATTGATAAGCCGTAAATTTACAGTTTATTTAATTGCCAATATGTCCGTTTTACCTTTCTCAGAACAGTTTTTGCTTTCCTTGTACCTTGCAATTAACGGCTTATTCAATCAATTGATTTTTTATCATGAAGAAATTTTCGCGGATCCTTCAATATGTTTCTCAGCCAAAATATAGGTCCAAGCTTTTTTTCTATTTGCTTTTCACGGTTCTTTCCGTCCTTTTCGGATTGATTTCCCTCGGCATGCTCAGCCCTTTTATGGAATTATTATTCAAAGGCAAGCAGATTGGGGTCAGTCAAAATTATATTTCAAGCAACACCATAGGCAGCTTAAAAAATATATTGAATGCCATTATTAAAAGAAGCCCGACAGAAGGATTGATAGTCATTTGTCTTTTTATTGTTGTGACCACCGCACTGAAGAATTTATTTCTTTATTTATCTTATTATATCTCATCGCCGATTCGCACGGCGACTATCACACAATTGCGGAGCGAACTGTATGAAAAGATCCTGAAATTGCCGATTGGCTATTTCACTGAGCGCCGCAAAGGCGACCTCATGTCGAGGATGACAAATGATATTTATGAGATAGAATCTTCTGTAGTAGCCACTTTAGAAGGATTGATCAAAAACCCGCTTACTATTTTAGGGTATCTATTTTATATGGTTTATTTAAGCCCAAAGCTTTCACTTTTCCTGATTATTTTATTGCCCGTCACTGCTTTTTTTATTGGAAGAATTAGCCGCTCGTTAAAAAAACAATCCCAAGCGGCATCAGAAAAATTGGGCGAAAGCTTATCTGTACTTGATGAAACAGTTTCAGGCATACGTGTGATAAAAGGTTTTAATGCTGAAGGAATATTAAGAAAAAAATTTTTCGGCATCAACGATTTGCTTTTTTATATCCGCAATAAAATGAATGCTCGCAGGGATCTTGCATCGCCGCTTACAGAAGTGCTTGGTGTAATTGTTTTAAGCATCATTCTTTATATTGGAGGAAGGCTTGTGCTCACCAACGATGTGAGCGCTTTGCCTGCAGGCGATTTGATGACATACATTGCTGTTTTTGCAATCATGATCAATCCAGCAAAAGATTTGTCAACTGCTTTTTTTAACATGCAGCGCGGCGCAGCAGCCATGCAACGTGTGGAAGAACTTTTGAAAGCACCGGTTACTATTGAAGAAAATGAAAATGGAAAATCATTCACATCTTTTAATGATAAGATCGAGTTCAGAGATGTAAATTTTGCTTATGAAGACGCGACCATTCTTGAGAATATTAATTTAAAAATTGAAAAGGGAAAAACAATTGCATTGGTAGGCTCTTCGGGCGCAGGAAAATCAACACTGGCAGATTTAGTTCCGAGATTTCACGACACAACCTATGGCGAGCTTTTAATTGACGGGATTAATATCAAAGACTATTCGCTCAAATCTGTTCGTTCACAAATGAGTATCGTTACTCAAGAACCCATTTTATTTAATGATACAATTTCTGCAAATATTGCATTAGGGAAACCAGATGCTACTGAAGAAGAAATTATTAATGCTGCAAAAATTGCAAACGCACACAACTTCATCATACAAAAAGAAAATGGATACCAGACAAATATTGGTGATCGCGGCAGCAAATTGAGTGGCGGAGAAAGGCAACGGTTAACCATTGCAAGAGCAGTTCTGAAAAATCCGCCGATATTAATATTAGATGAAGCAACTTCTTCTCTGGATACCGAAAGCGAAAGATTAGTTCAGGATGCCATTAATAAAATGATGGAAAACCGCACAAGCATTGTGATTGCACACAGGCTCAGCACAGTTCGTCACGCTGACGAAATCATTGTTCTTCAAAAAGGGAAAATTGTAGAACGCGGAACTCATGAAGAATTAATAGCACAAAATGGTTTTTATAAAAAGCTTGTTGATTTGCAGGAAGTGAAATAAAACCTCATTTAGTTTTAATTTATTTGTCGAAGAATTTTATAACTATTAATTTAGTTATAAATTAATATCTTGATGCTTAAACTTTTCTATTTCTCCTTCTGGTGCTTTTTCATTTCCCTGATCGCTTCAGCACAGAAAAAAGAATTTTCTTATGAACAGGTTTTCAAAAATGCGCCTGCTAATATCAGCAAGCCCTTACCTGAAATTGTGAGATGGATTGATGATGAACATTACCTTGAAAGAAAAACTGAAAATGGAAAATTGGTACTAGTTTCTGTTGATGTAAAATCAGGAAAAGAAATCTCTTACATAGAAAAACAAAATGAGATACCTAAGAAAGATATTGGATTTCCGAATGACGCAAAAGATATTTCCTATTCGCCAGACGGCAGTTGGGCTGCATACACGAGAAATCATAATTTATATCTGCTGAATATTAATACTGAAAAAGAAACACAGTTAACAACAGATGGCAATGATGATATTTATAATGGCTACGCTGCATGGGTTTATTATGAAGAAATGTTTGGAAGAAGCCGCAAAGCTTTTTGGTGGAGTCTTGATAGCAAACACATTGCATTCATCCGTTTTGATGAAACGCAAGTGCCGATGTATTCAATTTTCAATTCAACCGGTCAGCATGGTTCATTCGAAAATTACCATTATCCACAGGCAGGCAATAAAAATCCTGAAGTGAAACTTGGAATTGTTTCTGTTGATAATACAAAAATTGTTTGGGCAGATTTTAATGAAAAAGATGACCAGTACTTCGGTCCATGCATTTGGTCACCTGATGGTTCTTCGCTTTGGGCACAATGGATTCCACGAAGTCAACATGAACTGAAAATATTTGCTGTTGATGTTAATAATGGCAGCAAAAAGCAAGTATATGGAGAACAACAAAGCACATGGGTAACTGCAAAATATGATATCGATTTTCTGAATAACCATAAACAATTCATCATTAACAGCGACAAAAGCGGATGGAACCATTTGTATTTATACAATATGGATGGAACATTCGTCAATCAAATAACAAAAGGAAATTTTGCGGTAATCGGTGTTGAGGATATTGATGAGAAAAATAAACTGATTTATTTTTTGGCAGAAAAAGAAAATGCTGAGAAGACTGATTTATTCAAAATCGGTTTTGATGGAAAAGGTCTGGCAAGATTGACATTCGGAAATTATTCTCATGAAAATATTTCGTTTTCACCAACAGCAAAATATTTTATCACTACTTATTCGAACATTTCTTCTCAGCCGAAAATGGCGCTCGTTGATAATAATGGAAAAATAATCCGTGAGATTGCAGACAGCAAAGGAGCAGATTATAATAATTATGATTGGGCGAAAAAAGAATTGCGTTATATAAAATCCCACGACAGCTTATTTGACTTGCCAATGATTATTACTTATCCTCTTCACTTCGACCCGAATAAAAAATATCCAGTTCTTATTGAAATCTACGGCGGCCCAAGCCTCGGCACACTGCATGACAAATGGTCTGATGATTTGCGTGAACAGTGGTGGGCGAAAGAAAAGTTGATACAAGTCACAATGGACAATCGCAGCAGCGGACATTTTGGAAAAGCCGGTGAAGACTATATTTATAAACAAATGGGCAAATATGAGGTGGAAGATTTTATGGATGGAGCAAAATGGTTGCGCAATCAACCTTATGTTGACACGACAAAAGTTTGCATCATGGGTTTTAGCTTCGGTGGCTTTGTTGCTTGCATGGCATTAACTTACGGAGCGGATGTATTCACGCACGGCATTGCTTATTATCCTGTAACAGACTGGAGCTTGTATGATTCTTATTATGCAGAAAGATATCTAAGCACGCCGCAAGATAACGCCGATGGATACCTGAAGTATTCACCAATATATAATGTGCCAAACTATAAAGGATTACTACGCATTGTTCATGGAGACATTGATGACAATGTGCATATACAAAACACTATACAATTCGCTGATAAATTAGAAAACTTCAACAAGCATTTTGAAATGATGATTTATCCAGGCGAGCGCCACGGTCGCAGCCATTGGAGGGAACCTAAACGAACACAATCGCACAATGAAGACTATAAATTCATTTATGACAATTTGCTGAAAAAGCCGATGCCGGAAGTTTTTTGGAAGTAACTCTCATTCTAAAACTTCCTCACCATCACTACACCTGCAATCAATAAAATAACACCTGCAATTTTTCCGAGAGAAATTTCTTTGACTGCAACACCAAGCCATCCATATTGATCGAAGAGCAGCGAAGCAATCATTTGCCCAGCTATTACCAAACTGAATGCAAGCGCGACACCGAGTTTTGGCAGCAACATCACAATTCCGGCAACAAAAAAAGTCCCGAGCAATCCGCCGGTCCATATCCACCACGGGTTTTGCCTTGGCTGAAGCGCCTGTAGATTAAACTGCTTTGTCAATATCAGATAAAGAAACAGCGCAATCGTTCCGACTGCAAAAGAAACGAATGCTGCGTACACCGGGCTGCCGATTGATTTGGATAACCGGCTATTGATGGCTGCCTGCAAAGGAAGTATGGCCCCTAATGCCAGCGCGGCTACTACTAACAAAATTTTTGATTGCATAAGCTGAGTTTGGTTTTGCAAATTAAAATTATTGACATGAAATGTTTTTGATAATTTTGCAAGTAAAATATTTATTGAGATGCACATCGTCATTCCCGCGCAGGCGAGAGTCCCACTTTATTAAAATGAAAAATTTATTCGATGAGATTCCCGCCTGCGCGGGAATGACGGAAACTCGCTAAGTAAATTCAATCTTACTAAATTTCAATTCTAATACTCAAAATAAAAAAGGGACTGCTTTCGCAATCCCTTCAACTATGTGTGATTAATAAATTATTTGTTCATCAATTGTTTTGCTTCAATGCTCAATGTAGCATGCGGCACTGCGCGAAGCCTTGCTTTGTCAATCAGTTTTCCTGTGACGCGGCAAATACCATACGTTTTGTTTTCAATGCGCATCATCGCTTTTTCCAAATGGTCGATGAAAGTAATCTGGCGGCTTGCCATCTGGCTCAATTGTTCTCTTTCCATGCTCATGCTTCCATCTTCCATGGTCATGTAGCGAGCGTCATCATTATCTCCGCCCATTTCATCTTTGCGTGTAATCAAGCCTTGCAAATATGCCAGCTCTTTTTTAGCGGCATCTAGCTTTTTCGTTATCAATTCCCTGAATTCAACAAGTTCAGCATCAGTATATCTCATAATAGGGCCGTTGTTATTTTGTTCGTGTTGTGGTGTATCTAATACGGATTTGGTAAACTCCGGTTCGTATTTACGGACTGTTTTCGTTTTTATCTCGGGCATCACCACCTTAGTTGGTTTTGCCGGAGGAATTGGTTTTTGTGGCATTTGTTTCACAGGCAGCGGAATGCTTGGTTTAGCTGCTTCCTGTTTTTTTTCAGGCACTTTTGGCAAAGGTTTTTTAGGCAGCTCTTTTTTTGCAACCGGCTTAGGATGATGCTCCACCTTTTTTGCAACAGGCTTCGCGGCCACTTTTTTGGGCGCAACTTTTTTGGGAGCTGGTTTTGCAGCCGGCTTCTTCACTATCTTGGCAGCGGCGTGTTTGGCAGGCTTTGCAGCCGCCTTTTTAGCCGGAGCAGGTTTTTTGGGAGACGCTTTTTTAGCGGGTTTTGCCGCTTTCTTCTTGGTTGCCATGTTGTTAGGCTTTTTTAGTAACGAAAACTTTTAAGGGAATATCATTAACTTCAATTTCAGTGCCACCTGCAATTTCGGGCACAATCTCAAGATTATCTGCCAAAATTTCGGCGCAAATATAGTTATTAAATTGGGTTATGGACTCTTTTAGTGCAGCGGTTTCAGCAACTTTTACAAGTATTTTATCGGTAAGCTCGTAACCATTGTCTTTCCTGATTTTCTGTATCCTGTTCACCAACTCTCTCGCATTTCCTTCGTTCTCCAATTCCGGGGTAATGCTCACATCCAAAGCAACAGTCAGTGCGTTTTTGCTTGCCACAATCCAGCCCGGAACGTCTTCTCCGGCAATCTCCACTTCATTAGTTTGTAATATTAAGGGTTCGCTATCAATTAACAAAGTATAAGAGCCTTCTTTTTCCAGTTTTGCTATATCTTCCTGCGAAAAAGCCGCCAAAGCCACTGAAACCGCCTTCATTTTTGCACCGAGCTTCTTTCCGAGCGCAATAAAATTGGGTTTGATTTTCTTCTTGATGAAGCCATCCGTTTGCGTGAGATATTGAATTTCCTTCACGTTCACCTCGTTCTTTATAAGACCTTCCACTTTTTCAAGCTGGTCTTTCATCGCCGGATTTAAAACGGGGATTAATACCTTTTGTAACGGTTGACGAACCTTAATGTTCGATTTTTTTCTTAACGACAGGATAAGCGATGATGCATCCTGCGCCAGTTGCATCCTTTCTTCCAAAGCTTCATCAATAGCCGATTCTTTTGCTTTGGGGAAATCAGCATGATGAACAGACTTCACATTGTTCTTTCCGGTCACTTCGTTCAGGTTGGTGAAAAGCCAATCTGAAAAAAACGGAGAAACCGGAGCCATTAATAAGGCAACAGTTTCTAAGCATTCATATAAAGTTTGGTATGCAGATATCTTATCATGCTCGTATTCGCCTTTCCAGAAACGGCGACGGCAAAGTCGGACATACCAATTGCTCAGATGTTCGTCAACAAAATCTTCAATCAATCTTCCGGCAATCGTCGGCTCATAATCATCAAAGTTCTCTGTGGTTTTTTTTATTAATGTGTTTAAAGAAGAAAGAATCCATTGGTCAATTTCCGGTCGCTCGGAAACCGGGATGTATTTTTCAGAAAAACTGAAACCATCCACATTGGCATAGAGCGCAAAAAACTGATATGTATTATATAATGTACCGAAGAATTTGCGCTGCACTTCTTTAATGCCATCGATATCAAACTTCATGCTTTCCCAGGGTGAAGCATTGGTGATAAGGTACCAGCGCGTTGCATCAGCGCCAAATTGTTCGATGGTTTTGAATGGGTCAACTACATTGCCAACGCGCTTGCTCATCTTGTTGCCGTTCTTATCGAGCACCAAACCATTTGATACAACGGCTTTGAATGCGAGACCGGGATATTTATCGTCTCCGGCATGAATGCCGGATCTAGTCAAAACATCTTGCACTGATTCTTTGATTAATGAACCGATGGCATGCAATGTATAAAACCAGCCGCGAGTTTGGTCAACGCCTTCGGCGATAAAATCTGCCGGATAGTTTTGAGAGAATATTTCAATATTCTCGAAAGGAAAATGCCATTGAGCATAAGGCATTGCGCCGGAATCGAACCAAACGTCGATTAAATCGGCAACACGTTTCATCGGTTTGCCTGATTCGCTTGCCAATATTATTTCATCAACAAAGGGTTTATGCAAATCAAGAATGCCTTCGTGCAAATAATTTTTATTGACATCTCCCCCTAATACTTCATTAGCTTTTCTGATTGCAGCATTTAATTCTTCAATTGAACCGATGCAAATTTCTTCTTTGCCATCTTCAGTCCTCCAAATCGGCAACGGCGTTCCCCAAAAACGGCTGCGGCTCAAATTCCAATCCACCATATTCTCTAACCAGTTTCCAAAACGCCCTTCGCCTGTTGATTTCGGTTTCCAGTTGATGGTTTTATTTAGTTCAACCATCCTGTCTTTTAATGCAGTTGTTTTGATGAACCATGCATCGAGCGGATAATATAAAATGGGTTTATCTGTTCGCCAGCAATGCGGATAGCTATGCTCATATTTTTCAATCTTGAACGCACGGTTTTCTTTTTTCAGCTTCACGCAGATGTCAACATTCACATCCACATAATTCGGGTCGTCTTTATAATTTTTTACATAACGGTTGCTGAACTCACCAAGACCATCCACGAACTTTCCCTGCTTATCAACCATCGTTAAGATGCCGATATTATATTTCTTTCCAACCTTAAAGTCATCTGCGCCGAATGCAGGAGCAGTATGAACAATACCGGTTCCATCTTCAGTCGTCACAAAATCACCCAATAAAATTTTAAATGAATTTGGGTTATCCATTTTGTTTGCTTCAAATGGCAAAAGCTGTTCGTAAGAAATTCCTTCGAGGTCTTTGCCTTTGAACTCTGCTAATATTTCCCAGGGAAGAATTTTTCCGCCTGCTTTGTATTCTTCGAAATCGATATCCTCATCATCAACCTTAAAATATTTACCAAGCAAAGCTTTTGCAAGAATGACTTTAACTTCAAGATGAGTATAAGGATTGAAAGTGTTTACAAGCACATAATCAATATTTGGTCCAACAGTCAAACCAAGATTTGAAGGAAGTGTCCATGGAGTTGTGGTCCACGCTAAAAAGAAAACTTCATCGCTATTTGCGACATCAAATAAGAATTTACTCTTTTCATTTTTAATTGCCTTGAACATCGCCACCGCACTCGTATCCTTCACATCTTTATATGTTCCCGGCTGGTTCAGTTCATGTGAGCTTAATCCGGTTCCTGCTGCCGGCGAATATGGCTGAATGCTTACATCTTCATACAATAATTCCTTATTATAAAGCTGTTTCAGAATCCACCATAAAGTCTCGATGTAATTATTTTCAAATGTGATATATGGGTTTTTCAAATCAACCCAATAACCCATTTTTTGCGTGAGTTCATCCCACTTGTCTTTATAACGAAGCACCGCTTCGCGGCATTTGCGGTTGTATTCCTCAACCGAAATTTTTTTGCCGATATCTTCTTTGGTAATGCCCAGTTCTTTTTCAACACCAAGTTCAACAGGCAAGCCATGTGTGTCCCAGCCGCCTTTTCTCTTCACCTGAAAGCCTTGCATAGTCTTATAACGGCAAACCAAATCTTTCAAAGTCCTTGAAATAACATGGTGAATACCAGGCATGCCATTGGCGCTGGGCGGCCCTTCATAAAACACAAATGGTGTTGAGCCTTCACGAAGCTCGATGCTTTTTTCAAAAGCCTGGCTCGCCTCCCATTTGCTAAGCATTTCCTGACCAATGGACGGCAAATTCAACTGCTGATATTCCCTGTATTTTGCTGGCATATTAAAAAAGCGAGAAGTCTGTTAGAAAAATGTGTGCAAAGTTACGGAGAAATAAAACCCAAATGACAGAGGAGAAAGCGTTTACGAAAAATTAGTGGTACTACAATTCAAATTCAACACATTATTTGTTTTGTTAACCAATTGCTAATTGGTTTTCAGTTCTGCACAAATCGTTTTGGGTTTTCCACATTTAGCTGCTTTGGCACAATTTATGTTTTTAGAAGGAAGGACGATATCTAAGCTTTTGAAAAACCTCCAATATTCTCTTAAGAAACACAACTATTTGATTCTTATCTACTTCTGAATAAACGATTTCGAAACTTATTTCTGTAATTGATATTACATGAAAACTTTTTCTACGGTTTAGGGTTTAGGGGTTAAAAAGGGGGGTATTCCTACTCCCCTTCCTTTGTTTCCTGCCGTTAGACAAATCATCTAGTCCGTAACCACCCGTTTTTAATCTCTATATATTTTTAGGAAGAACCCTGTTACAAATTAGACTACTACCAATGCCTTGAATTTCCATTTTGGTTATGGCCAATTTCTGGAAAAACTACCTTTTTACCCCTGTCAGATAAAGCCTCCTTTAAAAGGAGGTTTTTTATTATTTTTTTGCCACAGATTACACAGAAAGCACAAATATTCTCTTGTCGCCCTTACATGAAAAACGAAAGCCGCTTCACTTCTTTTTTATCCTGATTGATTTGTAAATTTTAATTGCGCTCATCAATACTATTATAAAAAGAATCAAGCCAACAAATCCCCAAACCAAACTGATGCTTTGTTTAACTACTGCGAGCATCACAATTGCTACCAAAAAAATTGTCGCGACTTCATTCCAGATGCGGAGTTGTTGTGAAGAGTATTTGTAAATTCCTTTGAGTTGCTGTTTAAAAATTCTGTGAAGTGAAATGAAATAGAAGTATAAAAAAATAACGAAGATTAATTTTATTAATAGCCATCTTCCCGGTTCATCGAGCAACACTTTATCCCAACCATCATTAAACATTACGACAGGTCCGAGAATCAGAGTAATAATTGCTGATGGAATAGTAATTCCGTACCAAAGCCTTTTCATCATCACTTCAAATTGTTCATGCAGAATCTTCTTTGCAGGTTCCGGTTTTGTTTCGGCTTCGGTATTATAAATAAAAAGCCTTGGCATGTAAAATATGCCCGCAAACCAGGTGATGACAAAGATGATATGGAGAGCTTTGAGGTACAAGTTTTGAGTTTACAGTTTGCAGTTTGCAGTCCTCATATTCTGAATTTGATTATCGTTTTAAGTTCATTATTACAATATCATTTTTTATCTCCGTCGTTATAAGAATTAATCCATTTTGCTATTGTGCCTACCCAGAATGGATTTGTATTCAGGCATGGAATCATTTCATAACTTTCTCCTCCTGCATTCATGAAAGATTCTTTTCCTCGCATCGCTATTTCTTCCAAAGTTTCTAAACAGTCGCTTACAAAAGCAGGACAAACCACCAATAATTTTTTTATTCCTTCTTTTGGCATTTCTTCCAAACGTACGTCAGTAAAGGGTTGCAGCCAGCCTTTGCCCAGACGTGATTGAAATGAAATACTGAACTTATTTTTTGGGATGCTTAATTGTTCAGTGACCAATCTTGTAGTTTCAAAAACCTGGTGCCGATAACATGTTTGATGTGCAACAGAAGCGACATTACAACAATCATTCGCTTTCAAGCAATGATTTTCTGTTGGGTCACTTTTTCTGATATGCCTTCCCGGAACGCCGTGATAGCTGAAAAGAAGATGGTCGTAATCCTGTTGTAAATACGGGCGGATATTTGCGCTTAATGCATGAATATAATTTTCTTCGTTGTAATAAGGTTTAATGAAAGTCAGTTTGAAAGAATATTTATTCTTCGCGTAAATTTCTTTCGCATATTCAACAGCGGTTTCATAAGATGACATGGCATAATGAGGATACAATGGAACTGCAATCACTTCTTCAAGCCCAGGAACTTTTTTCAGTAAATTATCATATGCAGATTCAACTGTTGGGTTACCATAGCGCATTGCAATTTCAACAGGCTCTTTAACCTGCGCTTGCAAAGCTTGTTGCAATTGTTTGGTAAGAACAACTAACGGTGAGCCTTCTTTCGTCCAGATGGTTTTATATGCTTCTGCAGATTTCGGCGCACGTGAAGGAACAATAATACCATCTACCAGAATTTTCCGGAATAAAAAAGGATAGTCAATCACTCTTCCATCCATTAAAAATTGCGACAAATATTTTTGTACGTCTTTTACTTCCGTGGAATCCGGCGAACCGAGATTCATCAATATAATCCCACGTCTGGTTTGTTCTGCCATAGTCAAAATAGTTTGCAAATGTAACTACTGCAATGCAGCAAAAGTTTAGAACAATTAAATTATTCTATTAACGAAATGCAAAGCTGCATTGGATTTGTCAAATTACTATGACAACACTCATTGGTATAACTGATAAGAATCAGTCACACAAATGACATTGCTATGACACAAAAAAGCGGTTAATAAAATCTTCAGCTATTACTTTTGCGTAATTCTATTATTAGCTGAAAGATGGGAAATAAATCGACTGATATATCACATTTTTTTATCGCGGGCATCAACTACAAAAAAGCAGATGCTACGATTCGCGGGCAGTTTTCCATCAATAATGACCAATATCAACAGATTCTTTCCTTAGCTCCTTCTTTTGGCATTAATGAATTGTTCATTCTTTCCACTTGCAACCGCACAGAAATCTATGGTTTCGCAGAAAATATTTCTCAGCTAATCGATTTGCTTTGTACGCAAACAAAAACTACCAAAGAAGTTTTCATCAATTCATCCTACATAAAAAATGGAATGGATGCGATTGAGCATTTGTTCAACGTTGCTGCCGGATTGGATTCGCAAATTTTGGGTGATTATGAAATTGTTGGTCAGATAAAACAGTCAGTAAAATTTTCGAAAGAACATAACCGCATTCATGCATTCACAGAAAGATTATTCAATTGTGTTTTGCAATCTTCGAAAGCGATTAAAAATCAGACTGAGTTGAGTGGCGGAACGGTTTCTGTCTCTTTTGCAGCGGTTCAATACATCAAAGAAAAAGTAAGGGATATTTCCAACAAAAAAATATTGCTAATTGGAACCGGAAAGATTGGAAGGAATACTTGCAAGAATCTCGTTGATTATCTCGGCACAAAAAACATCACGCTTATTAATCGTTCAGAAGAAAAATCTTTTTTGCTCGCTGATGAGCTTGGCTTGATGAATGCTTCTTTTGATAATATGTGTGAAGAAATAAAAAATGCAGGTGTAATTATCGTTGCAACAAATGCAGAAGAACCAATCATTACAAAAGCAGATTTAATTCATTCAAAAGAAAAATTGCTGATTGATTTATCCATACCAAACAACATAGAAGCTACTGCAAAAGAATTATCGCAAATCGATTTGGTGAACGTGGATGATTTATCAAAGATTAATGATGCCACTTTGCAAAAACGCGAAGCAGAAATTCCACAGGCAAAAGCAATTATTGCTGAGCATATTGTTGAATTTATGGATTGGCACCAGATGCGCAAGCACGTGCCTCTACTGAAAGCAGTAAAAACAAAACTCAACGAAATCCATTCCAGCCCGATATTTGCTGAAGCTGTTAAAATAACCTCTCCAATTATTAATACTGAAGAAAAAATTCAAAAAATTATTAATGGCATGGCTTCAAAAATGCGACGCCAGAATATACAGGGCTGTCATTATATTGAAGCGATTAATGATTTTATTACAAATTAACTTTGTGAGTAGTCAATAGTGAATAGTCGTAATTAAGAACTCTATTCACCATTGACCATTCACTATTCACAATGGGTAATTCTCTAAAAATAGGCACACGCGAAAGTCAGCTCGCCGTTTGGCAAGCCACGCTGGTAAAGGATTTGCTGCAACAACATGGAATTGAAAGCGAATTGGTATTTATCAAAAGTGAAGGTGATATTGATTTGAAAACACCATTGTATGAAATGGGTGTTCAGGGGATTTTCACAAAAACACTTGATGCTGCATTGCTCAACAACCGTATTGATATTGCAGTGCACTCGATGAAGGATGTGCCTACACAATTGGCAAGTGGAATTGCTCAAGCAGCAGTGTTGAAAAGAGGAAGCTATAAAGATATTCTTGTGGTCAATGGTCAATCGTCAATGGTCAATGAAGTATTAAATTCACCATTCACCACTCACCATTCACCACTCAAGATTGCTACAAGCAGCATCCGTCGTAAAGCACAATGGCTGCACAAATATCCGCAACATCAAATCCATAACCTTCGCGGGAATGTAAATACGAGATTGCAAAAATTACAATCCGAAAACTGGGATGCAGCAATTTTTGCAGCAGCAGGTCTAGAAAGAATAAATCTTCGCCCTGAGAATTCGATTGAATTAGATTGGATGCTGCCCGCACCATCGCAAGGTGCAATCATGGTTGTTTGCAGAGAAGAAGATACTGATGTAAAAGAAAAATGTGGGTTATTGAATGATGAAGCAACAGCATTGTGTACAAAGATTGAACGCGATTTTTTACGAGCTTTACTCGGCGGATGCTCAACACCAATAAGCGCTTTAGCTGAAATTGAAGAAGATGAATTGTTTTTCAGAGGAAATATCTTGTCTCTCGACGGAAAACAAAAACAAGAAATAGAAAAAATATTACCTATTGATTTGGCAACAAATATTGGTAAAGAAGCCGCCATTGAATTATTGCAAAACGGCGGACAGGCAATAGCAGACAATATTCGCAATGCAGCAAAATAAATTCACGATATTATCAACTCGTCCATTGCCGGAAGCGCTGATTGAAAAAGCTGCGGAGAAAAATATTTTAATTGATGTGATTTCATTTATAGAAACAACTCAAATTATAAGTGAAGAACTCAAAGAAAAGATAACCTCATTATCAAATCAATCGCTAACTACAGTATTCACAAGTATGAATGCCGTTCAAGTTGTTGGGAGATATTTAGTGGGCAAAAAAACAAACTGGAAAGTATTCTGCATTGGTTCTTCCACAAAAAAAATAATAACAGAAATTTTTAGCGAAAAAAATATTGCAGGAACTGCAGAATCAGCAAGCGATTTGGCTGATGAGATAATCAATCAAAAAAATATTTCTTCAGTAGTATTTTTTTGCGGAGATAAAAGAAGAGACGAATTGCCAGAAAAATTGAAACACCATAATATTTCAATAAAAGAAATTGAAGTGTACAAAACTTTTGAAGCTTCGCATAAAATTGAGAAAAATTACGATGCCATTTTATTTTATAGCCCAAGCGCAGTGAACAGTTTTTTTTCAATTAATAAGGTTGGTAACGAAACTGTTTTATTTGCGATAGGAAAAACCACTTCATCCGAAATAGAAAAATTCAGCAGTAATAAAATTATAAAAGCTGACGAACCATCGAAAGAATTATTGGCAGAGCAAGCGATAAAATATTTTGAAACAAACTTAACTCACAACTGAGTACTTTCAATTCACATGTTAAAGAACGATTTATTACTAAGAACATTAAAAGGCGAACAAACAGAACGAACTCCGGTATGGATGATGCGGCAAGCGGGAAGATATTTACCGGAATATATTAAGCTGCGCGAAAAATATTCATTCTTTGAACGCGTGCAAAACCCGCAATTGGCATGCGAAATAACCATTCAGCCGATTGACATTATTGGCGTGGATGCTGCGATTTTATTTTCTGATATTTTGGTAGTGCCGCAGGCAATGGGATTAGAAGTGCAATTGATAGAAAGCAAAGGACCATTTCTTCCAGAACCGATTAAAAAAGAAAATGATTTAAAAAGAATTCGTGTTCCTGATGTGGATGAAACGTTGCATTATGTTTTTGATGCTATCAAACTCATCAAACAGGAATTGAATGGAAGAGTCCCACTGATTGGTTTTGCAGGTGCACCATGGACAATTCTTTGTTATATGGTGCAGGGAAAAGGCAGTAAAACTTTTGATGAAGCAAAAGCATTTTGTTACACTCAACCTGAACTCGCGCATCAGTTGCTGCAAATGATTACTGATACAACAATTGCTTATTTGAAAGAACAAGTGAAAGCAGGCGCAGATGCCATTCAGATTTTTGATAGCTGGGGTGGTTTATTAAGCAAAAATGATTTTGAAAATATTTCTTTGAAATATATCAAGCAAATTGTTGCAGCATTAAAAGATGAAACACAGGTCATCATTTTTGCAAAAGGCGCCTGGTATAGTTTGAAAGAAATGAGCGAGACCGGTGCCGCATGTCTCGGAATCGATTGGTGTATTGAACCTCAATCAGCAAGAAAATTTTCTGGAAATAGTATTTCCTTGCAGGGTAATTTTGACCCGGCTAAATTATTATCACCCATTCCTGAAATTAAAAAAGAAGTGACGCAGATGTTGAAAGCTTTTGGAAAAGGAAAACATATCGCTAACCTTGGTCATGGTATTTTGCCGAATGTTCCGGTTGACCATGCAAAAGCGTTTGTGGATACAGTGAAAAATTTCAGGCATGAAGAATAGAAATAGCGAATGTCATATTTATGTAAGTATTTTGAAAACTGATTTTAATCATCTATTAACAATGTTATAAAAAGAGATTTGCAGAAAATTATTTTTATGCAAGCAATGATGTCAAAACAAAACGATACGAAATTATTTCACGATGAATGGATTGATTTCATTCACGACTTGCAAAACAAAATCTGTGCTGCACTGGAAGCTGTTGACGGCAAAGCAAAATTCATTGAAGACAAATGGGAACGGAAACCTGGTGGAAAAGGTGGTGGCGGAAAAACAAGAGTGATTTCAAACGGAAATGTTTTTGAAAAAGGTGGCGTGAATACTTCGGTAGTTTACGGAGAGTTGTCGCGAAAAATGCGTGAAGTGCTACATATTCCTCTTTCATCAGCTTCGAAAAACTGGTTTGCCTGCGGATTGAGTCTGGTCATTCATCCATACAATCCTTTTGTACCAACTGTTCATTGTAATTATCGATATTTTGAATTGACAGATAAGGAAGGCAATATTACTGATTGTTGGTTTGGTGGCGGAACGGATTTAACTCCGTATTATTTATTTGAAGAAGATGCCAAACATTTTCATCTGACTTACAAAAATGCCTGCGATGAATTTGATGGCAAATTTTATACGCTGTTTAAAAAATATTGTGATGATTATTTTGTGAATACACATCGCAATGGTGAACGACGTGGTATCGGTGGAATTTTTTACGACCATCGCAAACCGGACGAAATTCAAAATCTTGATTTCTGGTTTAATTTTTCAAAAGCATGCGGTATTGCATTTATTGATGCATACATTCCCATTGCAGAAAAAAGAAAAAATTCGCCATTCATCATCGACCATAAACATTGGCAGGAAATAAGAAGAGGGAGATATGTTGAATTCAATCTCTTGCACGACAGGGGGACATTATTTGGATTGAAATCAAACGGAAGAACAGAAAGTATTTTGATGAGTTTGCCACCGACAGTGAGATTCGAATATAATTATCAACCTCTGAAAGGCACGCCGGAAGCGGATTTGGTTGAAGTTTGTTTACATCCACGTGAGTGGGTTTAATTTTGAAATATGTATTTACAAAAAAGAAACAGAATACTCAGAAAAAATGCTTCAATCAGAAGTCTTGTTGCTGAAACAACATTAACACCAAACGATTTTATCGTTCCATTATTTATTGAAGAAGGTGAAAATGTGAAAACAGAGATTGCTTCGATGCCGAATTATTATCGAAATAGTTTAGACATCACCGTTAAAGAAGTGAAAGAACTTTGGAGCATGGGTTTGAAATGTATTTTATTATTTGTAAAAGCAAAAGACGAGACAAAAGATAATACAGGAAAAGAAGCATGGAACAAAAATGGTTTGATGCAACGAAGCATTAAAGCTATCAAAGATGCAATTCCTGAAATGTTAGTGATGACAGATGTTGCGCTTGACCCTTATTCTTCTTACGGTCATGATGGAATTGTGAAAGATGGAGAAATTGTAAATGATGAAACCGTTGAAGCATTGGTGAAAATGAGTATCAGTCATGCAGAAGCAGGAGCGGATTTTGTTTCGCCAAGCGATATGATGGATGGAAGGATTGGCGCGATAAGAAAAGGTCTGGAAGAAAATAATTTTACCAAAGTTGGCATCATGAGTTATAGTGCAAAATATGCTTCCTGCTTTTATGGTCCATTCCGTGATGCGTTGGATTCTGCTCCGGGGTTTGGTGATAAGAAAACTTATCAGATGAATTATACTAATCGCATTGAAGCCATCAAAGAAACGCTTATGGATGTGGAAGAAGGCACTGATATCGTGATGGTCAAACCCGCGCTTGCTTATCTGGATATTATTCGTGAAGTGAAAAATAGTGTACATATCCCCGTTAGTGCATATAATATCAGCGGAGAATATGCCATGATAAAAGCCGCTGCAAAAATGGGATGGATTGATGAGAACAAAGCAATTCTTGAAACATTAACGGCAATAAAAAGAGCAGGAGCAGATTTAATTGCCACGTATTTTTCGAGAGATGCAGTGAAGCTCATTTCGTGAATGGTCAATTGTGAATGGTGAAAATTGTTGCATCTTGGCTTCAATAAAATTTATCCAACTTTATTCTTCATATAAAAACCTGTTTCTATGTTCCTACCTTTGAATCATCAAAAACTGGATGTTTATTCCGTATCAAGAGCTTTTATTTTAGAATGTTACAGACTCACCAAGCATCTTCCTTCAGACGAAAAATTTAGCATGATTTCGCAGATAAGAAGAGCAGCTTTGTCAGTTCATTTAAATATTGCAGAAGGTTCGTCAAGAAAATCTGCTCCGGAAAGAAAACGATATTTTGAAATAAGCAGAGGTTCTATTATTGAAATCGATGCAGCGTTAGACATTGCAAATGATTTAAATTATTTGCAAAACTATAATACGGAAAACCTCGGTACTCAACTTACGAAATGTTTTAGATTACTAACGGGACTAATTAATCAGAAGCAATCTTAAAGTTTTCATCATTCACAATTGACTATTCACAAAATGAACATCTCAACCAGTCAAGAACTTTTCTCCCGCGCTCAACAATCAATCCCCGGCGGAGTAAATTCTCCTGTTCGTGCTTTTAAAAGTGTAGGCGGAACCCCTCTCTTTATAAAAAAAGCTAAAGGTGCTTTTCTCTTCGATGCAGATAATAATAAATACATCGACTACATCGCATCATGGGGGCCAATGATTTTAGGTCATGCACATGATGAAGTGGTAAAAGCAATTCAAGAGCAAGCGCTCAGTTCAACATCGTATGGTGCTCCAACAGGACTGGAAATTGAAATGGCTGAGCTTATTATCAGCATGGTTCCAAATGTTGATATGATAAGAATGGTGAGCAGTGGAACGGAAGCTTGCATGAGCGCATTGCGTTTAGCACGTGGCTATACAGGTAAAAATAAATTCATCAAGTTTGAAGGTTGCTATCATGGTCATGCAGATTCATTTTTGGTAAAAGCAGGAAGCGGCGTTGCTACTTTAAATATTCAAACTGTTCCCGGAGTTACTGCGGGTGTTGCGAATGACACGCTCACTTGCGCATACAATGATTTAGCTGCTGTTGAAAAATTAGTTGCAGAAAACAAAAATGAAATCGCTGCTATTATTGTTGAACCTGTCGCAGGAAACATGGGTTGCATTTTGCCACAGCCGGGATTTTTAGAAGGCTTGAGAAAAATCTGCGATGAAGAAAATATCGTTTTCATTTTTGATGAAGTGATGACAGGCTTTCGTTTAGCGCAAGGTGGTGCGCAAGAAAAATTAAATGTAAAAGCTGATTTAGTTACTTATGGAAAAGTAATCGGCGGCGGAATGCCCGTTGGCGCTTTTGGCGGCAGCAAAGAAATCATGCAGCATATTGCGCCGCTCGGAAATGTTTACCAGGCGGGCACTTTAAGCGGCAACCCGATTGCGATGATTGCAGGTTATACTACGTTAAAAATTTTAAAAGACAATCCTCATATTTATAAAGAGCTGGAAGAAAAAACAATTTACCTGCGCGATAATCTGCACAGAGTTTTTCTCGCCTCAAAAATTCCTTTTGTTATTAATCAGTTTGGTTCAATGATTAGTGCTCATTTCAGCAATCATGCAGTGAATGATTTTGCAAGCGCAGCTTCCGCCGATAATGATTTATTCAAAAAATATTTTCACGCTATGCTGAGCCGCGGAATTTATTTGCCACCATCTGCATTTGAAAGCTGGTTCCTCAACAATGCATTAACTCAAGAAGATTTGGATGAAACAATTCAGGTAACGAGAGAAAGTTTGCAGGAAATAATTTAATTTGAACCATATAAGATATCTAAGAAGATAAGATGCTTAGGTGAACTTAAATGTCTTATATGGTTAATTTATTATTATCATGAACAAAGCCCGACTTGAAGCATTCAGCGATGGAGTTTTTGCTATCATCATCACTATTATGGTGCTTGAAATAAAAGTGCCGCACGGTGAAGATTGGGATGCGCTGAAACCTTTGCTGCCACAGTTTTTGAGCTATGTGCTCAGTTTTTCTTTTGTTGGGATTTATTGGGTGAACCATCACCACCTTGTGCATACAATCAATAGAGTGAACACGCCCATTTTGTGGAGCAATATCTTTCTGTTGTTTTGGTTATCACTCATTCCTGTAGCAACTGACTGGATGGGCGAGTCGCATTTTGCTCCACATCCGGTTGCCGTGTATGCATTGCTGTTATTGCTTTGCGGCATTGCATACAGTATTTTTGGGCTGCACCTCGAAAAAAAAGCTAAAAATCCTGAAAAATTTGAAAAAGCATTCTCAGGTCTGAAGAAGAAAAGCATTATATCACTCATACTATATACAGTTGCTCTAATTTTTGCATTTATCAACACAAGAGTTTCAGGAATTCTTTTTTTAGTGGTTGCAATTACCTGGTTCATTCCTGATAAAAACATAGAACAAGTCTTAGGTGAGGAATAAATTTTTTGCAAATGGATTACACGCACATTTTAAAAAATATTTCAAAGCACATTCAGCTCGATGCGAAGGAAGAAAAATATTTCACATCGCTGCTGAAAGAAAAAAAGATAAAGCGCAAGCAATTTATTCTTCATGAAAATGAAATTTGTTATCATTCCACTTTTGTAATCAAAGGCTGCCTTCGCGGATATAATATCGACCAGAATGGGTTTGAACACATCCTTCAATTCGCGCCACCTGATTGGTGGATTGCTGACATGTATAGTTTGATTTCTCAAAAACCGGGCAATTTAAATATCGACGCTATTGAAGAAACGGAAGTGTTATTATTATCTCGCAAAGACCAGGAAAAATTATTTATTGAAGTGCCGAAGTTTGAACGTTTCTTTCGTGTGCTCACAGAAAAGTCTTTGGTTGCAAGCCGTCAGCGCATTTTGGATAATATGAGCCTTAGTGCGCTGCAGCGCTTTGGAACTTTCTGCCATCATTACCCCACATTGATTGAACATCTTCCACAAAAATTGATTGCTTCTTATATTGGCGTAACGCCGGAGTTTTTGAGTAAAGTGAAAGCGGATTATTTCAAAAAGCTGTGAGCTATCAGCTATGAGCTATGAGTGGCTCGAAACTCGTGGCTAACAGCTCATAGCTATTTCTTAATCTACCTTATTGTTTTCGTCCTCCGCTTCTTCCGAAATTTGTGTAACAAAAAAATAAATTATGGCAAACACAGTACTTCATAAAGCAGCAACCCGCGGTCATGCAAACCACGGCTGGCTTGACAGTTATCATAGTTTTAGTTTCGCGAATTATTATAATCCGGAACGCATTCATTTCGGCGCGTTGCGTGTGCTGAACGACGACACCGTTATGGAAGGAAGAGGTTTTGGAAAACATCCACATGATAATATGGAAATTATTTCCATTCCGCTGGAAGGAGATTTGCAACACGAAGACAGCATGGGAAATGTTGCTGTGATTAAAAAGGGTGACATCCAGGCGATGAGCGCAGGCACCGGAATTTTTCACAGCGAGTATAATAAGAATAAAGACAATGCAGTGAAATTTTTACAGATTTGGATTTTCCCCAACAAAAAAAATGTTGAGCCTCGTTACAGTCAGGTGACATTGAATGTGGAAGACAGGCATAATAAATTGCAACAGGTGCTATCGCCAAATGAAAACGAGGGCGGCGTTTGGATTCATCAGGATGCATGGTTCAGCATGGGTAAATTTGATAAGGATTTTTCCGTTGATTATGAACTGAAGAAAAAAGGAAATGGCGTTTATGCATTTGTGCTGAATGGAGATATTACGATTGATAGTCAACAACTCAACAACAGAGATGGTTTCGGGATTTGGGACACAGATAAAATTTCTATCAAAGCGAACTCGCAGGATGCGGAATTGTTATTGATGGAAGTGCCGATGAGTTTGTAAGAAGCCGTCATTTCGAACGAAGCCAGCAAGGACTTGCCAAATCATCATTTTAAGGCGAAGTGAGAAATCTGCTGAAGATTTGCGGTCAGATTTCTCATCCCGCACAAATTTGATGTAGTTGCAAATTGCTGATGCGGGATTCGAAATGACGATTACCTGCTAGCATGTTTCTTTTTATCCCGAATTAAATAAGTAACACCATGCAAAAAATTCAAATCCTTGTTATATGCATGCACGAAGAAATTCTGCAAACAATTCTTCGGTTGATTAACAATAATGAAAACTGGAATGCAACCGGAACTTCGAATGTTGAAAATGCGATTGAATTTTTTCATCAGCATGCGTTTGATTTGGTTTTATTAGGAAGTGGCATTAGTGATGAAGAAGAAAATAAAATCAAAAAAATATTCACGCATCAAAATCCGCAGATAAAAATCATTCAGCATTTTGGTGGCGGAAGCGGTTTATTAAGCAATGAAATATTTGCTGCATTGAGTGATAATAAAGGTGGTAATTTTAATGTGATTGATAATCCGTTTGAAAAATAAAATCATACTTAACAGCATGGCAAA